>JAGXIC010000227.1 GCA_024635875.1 Pricia sp. | reverse complement strand
TCCCGTTTATCAGATGTTGGGCGGAAAATACCGTGATAAGGTACGTGTGTATTGCGATACTACGATTTCCAAGGATCCTACGGAATATGCCAATCGTATGCAGGCACGCGTCGACCAAGGCTATACAGCCCTAAAGATGGACATCGGTATTAATTTACTCGAAGATATTCCAGGAACGCTTATCAATGCACCTAAGTCTAAATTCAATCCGTACCAACACCAATCTACCCAATACAATATGACCATGCACCCGTTCACTAGGGTGCAGATTACGAGCAAGGGAATCGATAAACTGATGGAGTTTTTGGATGTTATGCGTTCAAAAATCGGATACGACATTCCTATGGGTACCGATCACTGGGGCCATATAGGCATCAACGAGGCCATCAAGATCGCCAACGCCGTCGAACCTTACAATCTTGCTTATATCGAAGATATCATTCCATGGCAGTATACCGATCAACTACGCGAACTTACCCTAGCGTCTACCACCCCGATACAGACCGGAGAGGACATTTTTAGGTTGGAAGGCGGATTCGAAGAATTGATTACCCAACGGGCCGTTGATATCGTACACCCAGATCCTAATACGGCGGGCGGAATATTAGAGACCAAACGCATCGGTGATTTTGCCTCTAAACATGGCATCGGCTTCATGCACCACCATGCGGCCGGCCCTATTTCTTTCTTGGGTTGCGTACATAGTGCCGCCGCAACGGAGAATTTTATGTGGCTAGAGCACCACGCCGTAGACAAAAAAGATTGGGAAAACCTTGTAACCGGTTTCGAGGGTCCTATCGTAAAAGATGGGTATGTGACCGTTCCTGAAAAACCGGGTATCGGCGTCGAACTCAACGAAGAAATGGTGAAGAAATATTTGGTGAAGGGAGAAAAATTATTTGCACCTACCCCTGAATGGGACGAAATACGTGCCTGGGATCGATTATGGAGCTGAACTTCCCCCGAATACGTTTAAATGGATTAGTGAGAATTGATACAAATTTTTTGAGTTAGTTAGTTTTTAGTTGAACGCTCAGGACACCAGTCTTGGGTCGTTCGACTATTATTTTTGCCTGTGCTAAAAGGGTAGATGAATTAAGTAGATTATTTAAAGGAATTAGTATATTTAACAAATTGGAATTTATGAAGAAGATAATATTTTTGGCAGCTTTATTTTATATTTCTTGCCAACCGATTTGGTCGCAGGGCATTGCCGCAACCAACGAATACGTTAAAGAGCTGACTTCCGATTGGCAGGGCGAACGTTTCGATGATGGCCGGCCAAAGGTTTCGGACGCACTATTGGAAAGGCTGAAGAAAATACAGATGGAAGAAGCCTGGGGCTATCTAAGGAATAAGGGATACAACAATCAGTATGACGGCGATTGGGAAATTCTCCATCCCGACGATGTGATGACGGGTCGGGCCTTGACCGCACAATACATGCCTTTGCGGAAAGATTACAAAAATCTGGTCAAGATGAAGGGCGCCGAAGAAAATCGTGATACCGTTGGGGGTAGTAATTCTTGGCCTATAGAAATATTACGTCCAGGCGATGTTTACGTGGCGGATGGATATGGAAGGGTGATAGACGGCACCTTGATTGGATCCAATTTGGGCAATGCCATCTACGCCAACTCCAAAAATGGGGTCGTTTTCGATGGCGGTGTACGTGATGTGGCGGGTCTTATGGATATTGATGGCTTTAATGGCTGGTGGCGTGGTCAGGATCCTTCGTACATCCAAGAAGAAATGTTGACCAGTATCAACACGCCCATCCGAATCGGAAGGGCTACCGTTTTACCTGGTGATGTCGTGCTTGCCAATCGCTATGGTATCGTGTTTATTCCCGCGCATTTGCTCGCCGATCTGGTATTGTCTTCCGAAATAGTCGCCCTCAGAGATCAATTCGGGTTTCAGCGCCTTCGGGAAAAAACCTATACACCGGGACAAATCGATACGGGCTGGACGGATGCCATCAAGTCCGATTTCAGGGATTGGCTTAAAAAGTATCCGGATAATAAGTTGCCGATGACACGTAAAGAATTGAACGATCACCTTAATGCCAAAGCCAACTAATTTCTAAGTTGTGGGCGTATTTCGCCCTAAAAATCCAAATTAGTGGAACTATGAAAAACCGATATGTTTTAATTATGTTGTTCGCGTTCTTTACGTTGACCATAGTTGCCCAGACGAACAATGACCAGCAGATGATAGATACTGCCGTGAAGAAACTGTATAGGGCAATGGTCGATAAAGATGGTAAAACACTTGAAAATTTAACTGCCAAGCACTTGACCTATGGCCATTCAAACGGGAAAATCGAAGACAAAACACAATACGTAGATGCTGTTTTAAATGGACCTTTCGAATTCAGTTCCATTGTCCCGGAGGAACAGAATATCCATATATCCGAAAAAACGGCTATTGTAAGGCATTTTTTCGTAGCAGAGGGCACTAACGCTGGCGAACCTGCCGAGGTCCGTATCGGTGTTTTGATGACCTACCAAAAACAAGGTGGAAAGTGGAAGTTACTTGCCCGCCAGGCCTATAAACTTTAGTCTATCAAGCAATAGTTTATTGATAGACCTAACCATTACATCTTTTGAAAAAAATCAACCTGTATTCCATTTCCCTAGGTATTGCCGCGATTCTTTTTGTGATTATCATAGGAATGATATTTATGGGGCATATCGATAGCTCCGGTGTTCTATTTCTACTCTTTTTTTCCGCTTTAGCTTTTGGTTTTAGTGGTTATAAATCACTGAAAAGCCTCGTCTTTACGACCATGATATTTGCGGGGGTAGCCGCGGCCTTGTTTTTCCCTGAACGTTTTACTTATATCGGTGATTTCAAACTTACGATACTGATTATTCCACTTATCCAGATCATCATGTTTGGCATGGGAACGCAGATGGGCATTAAAGATTTCGCTTCGGTCTTCAAGACCCCAAGGGGAGTAGTGATAGGGGTCGCGGCACAACTATTGATTATGCCCCTCGTCGGCTTTACCTTGGCCAAGACCAGTAATTTTCCGCCGGAGATTGCGGCGGGTATCGTGTTGATAGGATGTTCCCCAAGCGGGGTCGCGTCAAACGTAATGGCCTATCTGGCCAATGCCAATCTGGCCCTGTCGATCACTATAACTTCCATTGCAACGCTATTGGCGCCTTTCTTGACACCGCTGTTGATGAAGTTATTGGCAGGAGAGTTTGTGGAAATCAACGTGCTGGATATGATGTGGAGCATCACCCAAATGATAATCATTCCTATTGGGGCTGGATTACTGTTCAATCGACTCTTCAAGACAAAATGGCTCGATAAGGCAATGCCCGTGGTATCCATGCTCGCCATTGGCATCATAATTACCATTATTACCGCCGCCGGAAGGGACAGTCTTTTGGAAATCGGGGGAATATTAATGCTATTGGTATTGATACATAATCTATTTGGTTATACCCTGGGCTACTGGTTTGCACGTCTCTTCAAAATGCCTGAACAAGATGCACGCACCATTGCCTTAGAAGTAGGGATGCAGAATGGCGGACTCGCCTCTGGCATCGCCAATTCATTGGGAAAAATTGCCACTATGGGCTTGGCGCCTGCTGTTTTCGGTCCCTTAATGAACATCACGGGCTCTATTTTGGCCTCGTACTGGCACAAAAGACCGACCGAAGTGAAAAAAGGGACGGTTTTGGAGAATTAAGGGCCAAAGCTCCCGATTGTTCAATTTTCCGAGCCATTTGTTACTTTCCTAATCAAGCGCTAATCGTAAATTTTTGGGGATAGACTTATAACACCTATATTCGTAATGCTCGAAAAGGGCATGCACTTTAGAACAAAACATAACTAATCGATAGCAAATGAAAAAAGTAGTGACTTTCGGGGAAATCATGTTGCGGTTGTCCCCTCCTGGATTTTTAAGGTTTTCGCAGACCAACAGTTTCGATGTCGTATATGGCGGTGGAGAAAGTAATGTGGCGGTTTCGCTCGCTAATTATGGAGTTTCGGTGGACTTTGTTACCCGACTGCCCAAAAATGATATTGGGGAATGTGCCCTCATGGAGATGCGCAAAAGGGGCGTTGGTACCGACAAAATTGTATACGGAGGAGACCGTTTGGGAATCTATTTTTTGGAGACCGGTGCCGTAAGTCGCGGAAGCAAGGTGGTTTACGACCGGGCCCATTCCGCTATTGCAGAGATTAAAAAGGGAATGATCGATTGGGATGCCGTTTTTGACGGGGTGGAATGGTTTCATTGGACGGGAATCACGCCAGCAATTTCCCAAGGTGCCGCAGACGTTTGTCTCGAAGCCGTAAAAGTGGCAAAAGAAAAAGGGGTTACCGTTTCTACGGATTTAAATTATCGCGCCAAACTATGGAAATACGGGGTTGAACCCGAGGAAATTATGACGGAATTGACCTCTTATTGCGATATCATCCTTGGCAATGAGGAAGACGCCGAAAAACATTTTGGTATCAAACCCGAAGGTTTAGATATCACCACACAGGGCGAACACGTAAAGGCGGAGGCCTTTCTTTCCGTTTGCCAGCAGATGATGAAAAAATTCCCGGACGCCAAAAAGGTCATCACCACGTTAAGGGGATCAATTTCGGCTTCCCACAACACTTGGGCGGGCGTGCTTTATGATGGTAAGACCATGTTCAAATCTCCCGAATATCAGATTACCCATATCGTCGATAGGGTCGGAGGCGGCGATTCATTTATGGGCGGCCTGATATACGGACTCCTAAAATACCCTGAAGACGACCAAAACGCATTAAACTTCGCTGTAGCAGCATCCTGCTTGAAGCACACCATTGCAGGCGATGCCAATCTGTCTACAGTCGATGAAGTAGAAAAGCTGATGGGCGGTGATGCGTCCGGAAGGGTAGCACGTTAATTAGAATTCGTAATCGCGAGGAGCGGCGAGGTAGTAAAATTTAAACAATGGCAAAGTATACAAGATTAGAAGTTATTAAAGTAATGGAAGAAAACGGCATGGTACCGTTATTTTACCATCCCGATGTCGAACTCGGAAAGAAAGTCCTTAAGGCCTGCTACGATGGCGGCTCACGTTTGCTGGAATTCACGGCTCGCGGTGATTTCGCTTTCGAGGTTTTTCACGAATTGAACAAATTCGCGATCAAAGAACTTCCGGGTATGATCATGGGCGTCGGTTCCATCACCGACGCAGCGGCGGCTAGCATGTTCATGCAAATGGGTGCGAATTTTATTGTTACCCCTACCTTCCGCGAAGATATCGCCATAGTCTGTAATCGCAGAAAAGTGCTTTGGTCTCCGGGTTGCGGAACCCTTACCGAAATCAACCGGGCAGAGGAGCTCGGCTGTGAGATCGTAAAACTTTTCCCAGGTGACACCTACGGACCCGGATTTGTCAAGGCCATCAAAGGACCACAACCCTGGACGAGTGTAATGCCCACAGGTGGGGTGAGTACGGACGAGGAAAACCTAAAAGGCTGGTTCAGCGCAGGTGTAACTTGTGTAGGTATGGGATCTCAGATGATCAGTAAAGATATTCTAGCCAACAAAGATTTCGCGGGACTTGAAAAAAGGGTGAAGGAAACCTTGGCCTTGATCAAGAAACTGAGAAGTTGATTTTTCGCTAAACGCATTGCGAAAATTGCAAATCGAACGACGCAAATTGCCATACGCCAAATGAATCATGTATGTAGCGGATGGCGATTTACGTTTAGCGCACGGTAACTATTCGAAATGCGATTTTTGAATTCCCCATTCTAATCCCCGTAATTCTGCCAAACCCCGCAAGCGACCGATGGCCGAATAGCCTGGGTTTGTTTTTTTATGAAGGTCGTCCAACATTTGATGACCATGATCTGGGCGCATTGGAATTTGATGATCCTCTCGCCCGTCTGATTTTCGTCTTTTTTCCTCTTGGAGTATTTTTTTTATCAAACCGAACATCGGTACGTCACCTTCTAAGTGATTCGCTTCGTAGAAATCGCCCTTTCCGTTACGCTGGGTGCTTCTCAGGTGGAGAAAGTGTACCCGATTTGCAAAACGTTCGAACATTCTGAGGATATCGTTATCTTCACGGACTCCCAAGGAGCCCGTGCAAAACGTTATGCCATTGTGAACGGACTTCACCTTGTCGAAAATATAGGCATAATCCTTTTCGGTACCCATTATTCGAGGTAGGCCCAAAATTGAAAATGGTGGATCATCGGGATGGATGCACATACGAATACCGTTCTCTTCGGCAACGGGAATCACTTCCTCTAAAAAATAGACGAGATGATTGCGCATTTCGGTTTCCCCGATAGTCTTGTACGTATCTAAAATGCGCTGGAACTTGCTTAGGTCGTAGCCTTTTTCAGGTACCGGATATCCTTCAGAAGAACCTGGCAACCCAGCTATAATGGTTTTTACCAATTCCCAGATTTCGTTTTCCGACATTTGGTCAAAACGTTCCTTGGCAGCAGCTATTTGATCATCACCGTAGGTAGCTTCGGCGTTGGGCCGTTTTAGTATAAAAAGGTCAAATGCAGCGAGGGCGACGAATTCAAATCTTAAGGCTTTCGAGCCGTCTTCGACTTCGTAGTCTAGGCTGGTGCGCGTCCAGTCCAACACGGGCATAAAATTGTAGCAGACAATCTTCACATCACAAGCGGACAGATTCTTAAGGCTCTGCTTATAATTTTCGATATGCTGATTATAGTCCCCTTTTTGAATTTTGATGTGTTCGTGAATCGGCAACGATTCTACCACTGACCATACGAGTCCGCTATCTTCAATAACTTTTTTGCGTTTCTCGATTTCCGCTACCTCCCAAACCTCCCCATTGGGAATATGGTGAAGTGCGTTTACGATACCGGTAGCACCGGCCTGTTTGATATCTTGAAGGCTTACCGGATCACTGGGTCCGTACCATCGCCATGTTTGTTCCATAATTTATCACATTAATATTCTAAAATTCAAGTACCTAATTCCCAATGAATAAATTCAAGGTTCAATCGCTGCTGCACAGCTGTTCAAGGTTTAAGGACGGTGCTGGTATAATCCAACTTTGAACCTTAAACCTGCCGAAGGCGGAATTAACCCTTAAATTTTTTTCTGCTTCCCGCTACTGCCACTGAATACTAAATCAAACCCCACTAAACGCACTAAACCCTCCATCTACCGGAAGCACGATTCCCGTAATAAACTTCGCCGCATCGCTACATAAAAAGTGGACGGCACCGTTGAGCTCCTCGGCATCCCCAAACCTTCCCATGGGCGTATTTCTGATAATGTCCTGTCCGCGTTGGGTGTACGAGCCATCGGCATTGGTAAGAAGGGCCTTGTTCTGTTTCCCGATAAAAAATCCCGGGGCGATGGCATTTACGCGAACACCCTCGCCGAATTTTGTAGCCATTTCAACGGCCATCCATCGGGTGAAATTTTCCATGGCCGCTTTAGAAGCTGAATATCCTGCGACCCTCGTAATAACACGTTCGACCGCCATGGAGGAGTAATTGATGATGACTCCTTCTTTTTGGTCGGACATGGTTTTTCCGAAAATCAATGAGGGAATTACGGTCCCGTTCAGGTTCAGGTCGGTCACTTTTTTAAAATCGTCCATCGAGAGATCGAAGATTGTTTTATCGGGAGCGATGGTCGCACCAGGCAAATTTCCCCCTGCGATGTTCAGAAGAATATCGATTCTTCCAAAATCGTTCATAATCCGCAGTTTTGCATTCTGCAGCGATTTCTCATCCAATATA
>JAGXIC010000226.1 GCA_024635875.1 Pricia sp. | reverse complement strand
TCCGGCGACCGACGATACGAAATATTTTGGACGAAGGCCCGTGGAACTGGAACGGATAGAAAAACTGAACGCCGAGCAATTGTTCAATGATCACGAAATGGAAACCATAGCCGTTCTCAGTACGGTCATCCTTCCTCCAAAAGAACCACACGGAGGCCCGATCGAGGCAGACGTTCCCGAATTCATCGAGTTCATGGGCAAGGATATTCCAGAGATGCAGAACACTTTACTGGGAGGACTCATGTGGATGGACCATAAGAGCAATACGGAGTTCGGAACGGAATTTAAATCCGCAACGCTCGAGCAGCAAAAACAAATATGTGACAAAATTTGTTTTCACGATCCGGAAATCCCCTTGGACAGGCAACCTTTAGAGATTCAATTCTTTGCATTGATGCGAAATCTAACCGTGTCGGGCTACTACACCTCAAAAGTAGGAATTGCCGATTTGGGCTACAAGGGAAATTCGCCGAATGTCTGGGATGGTGTACCGCAAGATGTGTTAGATCAACACGGTGTGGCGTACGACCCGGAATGGATCGCCAAATGTGTCGATCAAAGCAAGCGTAACGAGATTGCGGAGTGGGATGAGAACGGGAAGCTGCTGACGTAGGGCTGCACTCAGCAAAAGCGTTCAAGGTAAAAAAGTTAAAGGTTTAAAGTCACAGGTTAATTGATAAAATTTCAAATGAAAAAACTAATCATTATATTAGGTGTACTAGTGTTCACAAGTCCAATTTTCGCGCAAGAAGTCGGTCTACAACTTTACAGTTTGCGCGACCAGTTCAAGGAAGACGTGCCTGGTACGTTGCAGTTAATCAAGGATTGGGGCATAACGAAAATCGAGGGCGGAGGGACTTACGACCTGCCCATGAAGGAATTCGAGGCGCTTTTAAAGAAAAACAATCTTGAAGTGGTAAGTGTGGGTGCCGATTTTGGGGATTTGGAGAGCAACGTTCAAAAAGTAATCGACAATGCCAAATCTTTCGGGGCAAAATACGTCATGTGCGCCTGGGTGCCACATGATAATAACAAATGGGATCTCGAAGAGACACAACATGCCACCGAGGTGTTCAACAAAGCGGGAAAGCAGTTGAAAGAGAACGGTTTGACCTTGGCCTATCATGCTCACGGGTATGAATTCCGCCCGTATAAAGACGGTACACTTTTCGATTATATGGCCCAGAACGCCACCGATTTTACCTTTGAACTCGACGTGTATTGGGCCCAGCATGGTGGTGCAAATCCTTTGGCGTTGATGAAAGAATATCCCGATAAATTCAGTTTGATGCATTTAAAGGATATGGAAAAGGGCGTGAAGGGCAACAATACGGGCCATGAAGACGTGGAGACGAATGTGGTACTCGGTACGGGCCAGATAGATATCTCCGGTACGGTTGCCGAAGCCAAAAAACTAGGTATCGAGTATATGTTTATCGAGGACGAATCTTCCAGGGTGGTCGAGCAAGTACCCCAAAGTTTGGCGTTTTTGAAAGGACTGGAGGATCAATGAGTTTGGGTATCAGTTTCTAGACCTATCCATCTAACTTCGTTCGTTGGAGCCAAGTAAAAGAATGGGAAGCCCTTTCTGCGATTGCGGAAAGGAACATCATCCTTAAAAGCCGTTCTACATGAGAATTCCAACCTTATTTTGTCTTCTTGCCCTATCACTTTCAAGTTGTAATCAAAAAACATCCGAAGAAGCTGCTACAAACAAACCTCTTCCGAATATCATTTGGCTCGTTGCCGAAGACCAGTCTCCCGAATGGTTCCCCATGTATGGCGACAGTACGATATCTTTGCCGAATTTAGAAGCTTTGGCCAAAGACGGTGTGGTGTTCGACAATGCTGTAGCACCAGTTCCCGTCTGTGCTCCAGCAAGGAGTGCATTGATTACGGGCATGTACCCGACAACACTCGGTACACACAATATGCGTACCTATGCACCAGGGCGACTGGAGGGCGACCGGCCGTATCATGGATTGGACATTCCGAGTTATTCTCCAGTGGTTCCCGACGGCGTCAAAATGTTTCCCCAATATCTTCGGAAGAAAGGCTATTATACCGCTAACGGCCCCAAGGAAGACTACAACTTCGAAAAAACCGATGCCGCTTGGGATGAAAGTAGCTCGGATCGACATTGGCGAAAAAGGAGGAACGGGCAGCCCTTTTTTACAGTTTTTAATTTTGCCGTTTGCCACGAATCCCAAATTTGGAAAAGGGGTAAGGATTCCCTTTTTGTGGATCCTTCAAAAATCCACGTACCTCCGTATTTTCCGAATACGGAGACCGTTCGGCACGATCTTGCGGTCAATTACAGCAACCTCAAGCGGCTCGATGACCAAATCGGAGAAATTATCGATGATTTAAAGGAAGATGGCCTCTACGAGAATAGCATCATTTTCTTTTATGGTGACCATGGCGGACCTTTCCCAAGACATAAACGGGCCTTATACGATACGGGTGTCCTAGTGCCTCTGGTCATAAAATTCCCTGAAAATGCGAATGCCGGTGAACGTGACGACCGATTGTTCAGTTTTATCGATTATGCGCCGACGGTACTATCCTTTGCCGGCATAGAACCGCCCAAAGTCATGCAAGGTATCGCGCAGTTCGGAGCGTATGAGGTAGAAAAGGAATCCGAATATACTTTTCATTCCTCAGATCGCTTCGATGAAATCTACGATCGATTGCGGGCAGTGAGGTCAAAACGCTATAAGTACATCAAAAGTTACAATACCAATATCAGCCACGCCCTGCCCGTAGCCTATCGCGAGCAGATGCCCATGATGCAAGAACTTAGAAAGCTGCATGAAGCCGGGAAGTTGAACGTTAACCAAGACCTTTGGCTCAGCGCCGTAAAACCCGAGGAAGAACTCTATGACCTTCGAAAAGACCCGCACGAACTCCATAATCTGGCTGGTAGTAAGGACCTTAAGGACACCTTAGTGTTCTATCGAAAAATCTTGAACGATTGGATTAAAGATACCAAGGATCTTGGAGAATATCCAGAAAAGGAACTAATCGGCAATTGGTTGGTCAATGGCAAACAACCCAAATTGTCACCCTTGGAAATGGAAGATAAAGATGGTAGTATCCGTCTTATCTCCAAAAAATCGGATGCCACCATCGTTTGGAAGCAGCCCCAAGATTCCGTTTGGAACGTCTATGGGGAACCCTTGCCCGCCACTATCCCCTTCGAGGCCAAGGCAGAGCGCATCGGGTATTCGGATAGTGCGATTTTGAGGTTTGAATAGTCGATATTTTTGTTATCGAACTCAGTTTGACTTTTTGTTTCGAACCGAAAATAACGGATTTGTGGCCAGGTGAATCCATTTTTTAACAGCATAGCATGGCTACAGTTATACAAAATCTGAAATTCGTCTAATTTTCATTCCACCTTCCTAAAAACTAACAACCGAACTTCCGCAACCTCCCGGCCAGCGACTTCCAAGGTTTTCAAGGTTAACGTACCCTTCCCTTTTTTCAACACCATCGTGCCCAAATCCATGGGCTTAAAATCCTTAACATAGGATTCTTTTCTGGGTACGCGATCATTTTCCATTCCCTTTAACGGCGGATTATTCGACACTGTTATCTTTTTGGCTATTTTACTGTTACCAAGGCTGAGTTCAACGATAGATCCCAGGTTTTCTTCGGTAACAGTGTAGTATAGTTCGACATCAAAATGACCATTGGCCAGGACTTCGACATCCCACGTAATGGAATCTTTTGCGCTTGACCACTTGGTGAAAAAACTGTCGTTCGGATATGGGTTACTACGTACGATAGTACCATGGGGAATACCATCACGAGCGGGCAACCATGTGTACAGATAGCTAGGATGACCTAAGGTAAAAAGCCTTGTATCGGATTCTGCCGTCTGCGGTTTGACTTCGGATAGCCAATCCGTTTTTGCCTTTACCAAAGAATCCCTCAACTGTGGATATCGGCCTGAGATATCGGTTTTTTGTCCACGGTCTTTTTGCATGTCGTAAAGTTGGTCCTCAGCGTCCAAACGGTATTTTTGGGTGCGTAGGCTGGTTCTTCCGTTCCAATGATTGTAGATCAAGCGATCTTCCCATTCAGGATTTTTCTCGAAAAGTAATGGCGTTAGGTCTTTCCCATCGATAGGTTTGGCGGTAATCGGCGGCACGCCTACCAATTTTGATAATGTGGGTAAAATGTCCAACGCACTAGCGATTTGTGGAATTGTTTTACCTTCGGGAAGGGAGTTTTTCCATTGGATGTAAAAGGGGGTACGCACGCCTCCTTCGTCCGTATCCCCTTTTTTGCCGCGCATTCCGCCGTTCCACCTAAAACTGTTCGGGCCGTTGTCGGTCAAATAGATGACAATGGTGTCATCCTCTAGGTAGAGCTTTCGCAACTTGGCCATAATCCTCCCGACGTTGTAATCGATGTTTTCGACCATCGCCAGCGCTGCTTTGTTAACATTTATGTTTTCGGCATTTTTTGCATCCTCTACATTGGAAATCATGGTTAAATCTTTGTCCTTAAATCTATCCCAGTATTCGTCGGGCACTTGCATAGGGCTATGCGGGGTGTTGAAGGGCAGATAAAGAAAAAAAGGATTGTCCCGATTTTTTCGATAAAATTCAGTGCGTGTTCGGTGAGGTCATCCACTAAAAATCCATTTCCGTTTACGGGTTGTCCATTATGTTCAAGCATGGGACTGAAATAGTTGCCCCAATGGCCGGAGGCGAATCCGTAAAAATCTTGGAATCCCTGTGAATTCGGATGATAGGGCGGTTGCGTTCCGTTGTGCCATTTTCCGTAAGCAGCAGTTTGGTAGCCTGCATTATTCAAGATTTCCGCCAAGGTGGTCTCATCGTAGTCCATCCGTTCGCCACCGGCTGAAGTGGAATAGACTCCTGTTCGTGGAAAGTGTCTTCCGGTCAACAATTCGGCGCGGGTAGGGGAGCAGACCGGTTGCACATAAAAATTATCGAACGATACGCCATATTTGGCTATGGCATCGATATTCGGGGTCTTCAGGTCGGTGTTTCCACTGCTGCTAAGATCTCCCCAACCTTGATCATCGGCCAAGATCAATACGATGTTCGGTTTTTTTTCACCACTTGAATCTGCGGTTTTGGGGGATTCTTCCTTCTTTTCTTGACATCCTATTAAACAAAACATTACAGAAAATAGGACTATGCTAAGACGACTATACATGGTTTCTAAAACTTTTGTAGGTAAAAATACGATTTATTGTATTCTGATGCTACGCATTGCCTAACCCGCCTTTGTTTCAGTGGATATAACGATAAATTCCAATATCGGGCCAGCTCGGATTTAACATTTGAATTCAAAAAAAATGGTATCTTGAGGCCGGTAAAACCGAACAACTACCCCAATGTCCCACCGAAGATTCTATACGTTTTGTCTTTCGTTATGTGCACTCATTTTCGGGTTATCCGCCTGTAATAAAAAAGAGAAAGTCCAAAATCATGTACTCGAAGGTTCCCTTAAAAAATGGCAGCCTGTAACCCTTACTTTTGACGGACCTCAAGTTTCGAAAAACGACGCTAGCAATCCGTTTTTGGACTTTGCGCTTTTGGTGAATTTTCATAATGGCAAAGAGTATTATAAGGTTCACGGTTATTTTGCCGCGGATGGGGACGCCGCCGAGACCGGAGCCGAAATTGGCAACAAATGGCGGGTGAAATTCGCGCCAGATGCAGAAGGAAAATGGGAATTCGAGGCGTATTTGGCGGAAGGCACGGATATAGGTATTAGCGAAGATCCGCTGAAGGAAAAGAAAAAGGCCCTATGGAAATCATCTGGAAGTTTTGAAATTACTCCCCCAGATTCCACGGCTACAGGATTCTATAGTACGGGAAAATTGGAGTACACCGGAAAGCATTATTTGGAGGAATCTGAAACCGGAAAGCCGTTCCTTAAAAATGGTGTAGGTAGCCCAGAAAACTTTTTGGCCTATCATGAATTCGACGGTACTTTTGATAACGGAGGGGCAGAAACCCCCACGCTGAGGAATGGATTGCACCAGTATTCGGCACACATAGGCGATTGGAAGGATGGCGATCCCATTTGGGGCGACGATAAGGGCAAGGGAATTATCGGCTCGCTTAATTATTTAGCCGATAAAGGCATGAACAGCCTGTATTTCATGACTATGAATGTGGCGGGCGACGGCAACGATGTATGGCCGTGGATCGATCCGGACGAGCAAACCCGATATGATGTCAGCAAGCTGGCGCAGTGGGAAAAGGTTTTTACACATATGGACAAGTTGGGTATGGCGATGAACGTTTTCACCCAGGAGACCGAAAACGATACGCTTTTGAACCATGGGGACCTCGGTATCGAGCGAAAGTTATATTATAAAGAACTCGTGGCACGGTTCGGCCATCATTTAGGCGTCGTGTGGAATCTGGGCGAGGAGACCAACCGCAGTACCGAACAATTGGAAAGCTATGCCTCTTACATTCGCAGTGTCGATCCGTATAATCATCCCATAGCGGCTCACAATCACGTTCGGGTTACCGGAAAAAGTATTGAAGGAAGGCCATTAGATCCCATACAGGAAACATTTTCGCCGCTGTTGGGCTTTAAAGACTTTGAGATTCCTTCGTTACAGATGGCCGATACTTTGGAGGTTCATCAGGAAGTCAACAAATGGCGTAATCTTTCCTTGGAAAAAAAACGACCTTGGGTCGTATATTTAGATGAGATCGGCCCTTATGATATTGGCGTGACCACCGATTCCGCGGCGAACAATAATTATGACGCGGTCATGCACAGTAGTCTTTGGGGAAGTCTGATGTCTGGTGGGGCGGGGACATCTTGGTATTTTGGAGGTTCCGATATTCCCAACAACGATTTGTCTGCAGAGGATTTTAGGACACGGGATCAATGGTGGGAAATAGCCACTAACGCCCACCAATTTTTCAATCAACATCTGCCATTTTGGGAGATGCAAAATCACGATGAACTGGTGAGCAATGAAAAAAGCTACTGTTTTGCCAAAAAGGATGATATTTACGTCGTGTACCTGCCCAAAAATGAGACAACCGACCTGCAGATTGGCGATGGTGCCTTTACCATAGCCTTCTACGATCCGAAAAAGGGCGGTATGCTACTCGACAAACAGAACGAAGGATGGAAAATCACCAAACCGAACAGCGTACAACTTTCGTCGTTTAACGGTCAAAAAGACAAAGATTGGGTGATTGTCATAAAAAGAAAATAGCCTAAAGCTTAGACGGAAAGCACCAAATGACTCGCAATACCTTGATATTATTTATAACGACTATTTTTTTCTATGGATGTAAAGAAAATCCAAACAAAGAAAAGAAACCCGCAGCGGTGTTTGAGAAGATTGAGGAAACTATCAATATAGTACCGCAAAAACAGACCTCTCCCCAAAAATCGTTTCGTACTTTTGAGCATCTGGCGGATACTACATTTGTGCGTTTGGCAGATTTTAGCGATGGCCTTGCCTATGATTTGCGCTATGCTACCACAAATAATTTTTTAAAGGAAAAAGTGTACGACTGCGCCGAGTGCTATACGCGGGTAAAAACTGCCAAGGCTTTGCTGGCGGCCAACAGCGAATTTCACGACAAAGGGGTACGAATCAAGTTTTTTGATTGTTATCGGCCGAATTCCGTGCAGTATAAAATGTGGGAAATCGTACCGAATCCCCAATACGTCGCCAATCCTAAAAAGGGGTCCATTCATAATAAAGGTGGAGCGGTAGACATTACTTTGGAAACGTTGGCGGGGGAGGAACTCGATATGGGTACGGATTTTGATTTTTTCGGAAAGCGAGCCTACCACGATATGTCCGATTTGCCTCAAGAGATACTCGATAACCGAAAATTGCTCAAGGAAACTATGGAAAAACATGGTTTTTGGGCCATTAGAACCGAGTGGTGGCATTATAACTTAGGGGCGGCATCCAATGATAGGGTGGCTGATTTTAAATGGGACTGCGATTGATCGTTCAATTTGAAAACCTTTCCGTGTCCGCCAGACGGGTTTGAAAATCGGTAGATTTGATAATAATTGACATTTGTCTAAAAAGTAATAGTAACATTATGAAAAATAAAATCTACATTATTATGTCAACCTTCTTTTTTGGAGCCACCGTTCTGGCCCAAGACACAATCATGCCCCTATGGCCCAAGGATAAAATTCCAAATCGCATCGAAAGTGATGAAAAAGAAGAGCATGACAGCGAAGACATTGTAAGGATCAGCAAGGTGCAAGAACCTACGATCGAGGTATATCTGCCCGCCAAAAAAAACGCTACCGGACAGGCCATGTTGATATTTCCGGGTGGCGGATACGGAATTTTGGCCTATGATTGGGAAGGTACCGATATTGCTAAATTCCTCAACGGAAAGGGCATTGCCGGAATTGTGGTAAAGTACCGATTACCTTCCGACAAATCGCAGACCGAAAAATGGAATGTACCCCTTATCGATGCCCAGCGCGCCCTGCGATTGGTACGTAGCAAGGCAAAAGATTTTAATATCGCCTCTGACAAAATTGGAATTATCGGCTTTTCCGCAGGGGGTCATTTGGCATCGACCTTGGGTACGCATTTCGAAGAAAAAGTATACAATCCAATTGATGAAGCGGATGCTCAGAGTGCCCGCCCCGATTTTATGGCACTGATATATCCAGTGATTACGTTTACGAAAAGTACAAAGCATTCCGGTTCGCAGAAAAACCTTTTGGGAGAAAATCCAACACAAGAAATGCAGAAACATTTCTCGAACGAGCTTCAAGTGACTTCGAAAACCCCGCCAACACTATTGGTACATGCAACCGATGATCCCGGCGTTCCGGTGGAGAACAGTCTGATGTTTTATCAGGCCTTAAAAGACAAGAACGTATCCGCCACCATGCACCTTTATCCAAAAGGCGGACACGGATTTTCCCTTGCGCGCAAAGACCCGCACTTGAGAGGCTGGACAGAACGACTTTTCGAATGGATGGAAAGTTTGAATTAGTTTTTGGGATTTTTCGTGAAAAAACAACGGTAATCAAAAGGTGTTTTATATTTTTGCAATCCTATTTCGAAAAATGGAATCACTTTTTTTTTGGAATTTGGAATGTAATAGCGTCAGCTATTTTTTCGGGATGTAGCGCAGTCCGGTAGCGTACACGCCTGGGGGGCGTGTGGTCGCAGGTTCAAATCCTGTCATCCCGACCAGTGAACACGGGGCCTCCGAGAGATCGGGGGCCTTTTGTTTTTCTATCCGTACAACATGCGTACAACAAATTCAAATGATTTATTATATGACAATCGGTTTTGATTGTAGAAGACCCTAAATGAGATGTAAATTCCCACCGGGTACATAGAAGAGATAAGTATTTTGGGAGCAGGAGGTCGCAGGTTCGAATCCTGCCACCCCGACTTTAACATTTTGTTAACATTTTAGACCTGATAATCAATAGATTATCAGGTTTTTGCTTTTTAGTGATTTTTCGAAAAAGTACTTTTTCACATTAAAAACGTCCTTAAAAGTCAACAAATCGGTCAACAAAATACTTTCAATTTTCTTAACCCATGGTAAACAGGGTACTCTTGAAATAGGTTCATCAGGAAACGAGGATTCGAACCAATATGTTTTTCCGCAATATCCCATTTTTCCTTATTTAAATTTCTGACTTGATGGTCATAAATTAATCGACCAATTGACATGAGTATCACTATTTGAGATTAATACTGTTGGCCTCTTAACCTGTTATTTGCTTTGAGAATGGGTTCCGGCAAAGACAGGGTCACAGTGATTAAATCTGAAAAATTTCAATCTTAAACGGACATTAGAGGAGATTTAAAAAATACGCAGTGTTACTAAGGGAGAGCCCACAAAAACTGTTAGTTAATCTCACAAAAAGAACTTTTTTTATCGTACCTTACTTACTACTATAAGAAAAGGAACAATTTCCTGGTATTTTCAATGAGTTAGAACCCGTTAGAGCAAATTGAGATTGAAACGTACCGGAAAATTAAAATCCTCTTTGATTTCCTAATTTTCTCCCCCTGAATTGCTGATTTCTATGCGAGCCTTGTATCAATGATTTGCAAAGCGTATAGTTTTACTGGCTTTAAAATAAATTAAGTTCAACAGAATTATTCATGGGATGCGCACCATTAAAATATTCTTAGCTTCTTCTTCCGAACTTAAAGAAGATCGCGATCAATTCGATATCTTCATTAACGAAGAAAATAAGCGACTAATACATAAAGAGGTTTTCCTAGAAGTTGTTCAATGGGAATATTTTCAAGATTCGTTATCCCTGACGAGCAAACAGGACGATTATAATAAGGCCATACAAAATTCACAGATCGTCATTTGCCTGTTTTTTACTAAAGCCGGAAAATATACGCAAGAAGAATTTGATACGGCACTGAAGCAATTTAAGGAAACCGGCAGTCCGCTCATTTATACCTACTTCAGGGCTGGGGCACCTGAACCTGATCCCACCGACCAAATGGCACTCGACCTTGCGGCCTTTAAAAAACGCCTCTCCGATATTGGGCATTTTTATACACAATATGACGACATTGGTGATTTAAAATACCAGTTTCGCAAGCAATTGGACCTGTTGGAGGACAAGGGTATCATTGTATTGCAACAAGAAGTACAGGAAAAGACAAAAGACGCGGTCACCAATTATTTTAACTCAAAAAATATGGTGACGGGCACTGTCTCGGCAGGAGGAGATGTAAACATCGGTGATAAGATCAAAAATACCTCCACTACACAAGGTGACAATAACATTGTCATACAAGGCGTGACCGCAAGTACCATTACCGTCAATGTTGACGGGCAGACCAAGGAAATCGAAAAAAAACTGGACGTCTTAACGGCCTTTATGGAACAACTTTCCACGAAGTCGATCCAGGCCGCCGACAAAAAATATAATATCAAGGATATTACAAATGCCAACTTCGGCTATCTGATCGGTCAGGCCGGTAGGGAGAAATCCCTGCCCGTCGAACTTGCCGAAAATCTTATAGGTGAAGGCGATGGTTGGATCGAGAGTCTGCGACAGGAACTTGAGCGCAAACAAAAAATCTCGGTAAGCAAACCGACGAAACCCTTGGAGATCATCCAAAATTACGGCTGGCTGGTGGAAATATTCCTGCAGAAAATGTTGACCCCGACGGGGCGGAAAAAAGACCTACGTCGACTCTCCTTTATGGTGGAAGCCTGGCAAGGCTCATTGAGGTACCTATGTTACATTCAAGTAGCGCAACTGCTTCAAATGGAAATCAAACCGAAACTTGGTATCGTTTCCGATTTCCTCGAAATGGAAGGCGACGAATATCTCACCTTTGACTATTCGAGCCTATTGCTCGTTACTACTGCCGAAATCGGCGCGGACGGTTTTATGCCCGAGCTCACCGACTTTGTCGACGAGTTGAACGACACGGGTTCCTCGTTATATCCTACGGCCCTTTTTCTGGAGAAACAGCGAAATCTACTTTTGAAGAACGAGATCAAGGAAGACGAGCGGCTGCCCGCGTTGCTCGATGAATACCTCACCGCCTTGGTCTATTGGCTGCGAAAAGTATCGTTTCTGGCCAAATACCGCATGGTGTCCATCAAGGAGATCAACCTGGACTACCGTTTGGGCACGGCCAAGAATTTTGTACACCTGTACGGGGAACTACATGGATTCTATGGCGAAACAGGGTCGCGGCTAAAGGATTATGACACCAAATGGGTCGAGGACGCTTTTACGTACAGCAAAAGTGTCCTGTTGTTCAGGGGATCGAACGTATCCTCCGGATTGGACCAGATCCAGAACGACGGCGCCTATCTTAACCTATCGCCCCTCATAATCGATCAAAGCGTCTATGCCACCAAACCTACCCAGACCCCTGAAATTTATTACTATTCCGGCCTTGACAAATTGAGGAGATGCTATGGCTACGCCTTGTACAAAAATGAAATTGTTGTCGATGACAAAAAAATAGCATCGTCCAACAAAATGTTGGAAATAAAGGCCCAGAACAATAACCAGCCCCAACTCGATGAACTCTTCGAACAACTGGAGCATATTTTTAAGCCGTTAAAACGAAAGGATAATGGTTAACGTCAAATCACCGTTCAAGTTTTTGGATGCCTACACCAAGGCCGATGCCCCCGTGTTTTTCGGCCGGGAGCAGGAGACCCAAAACCTGTACGATGCCCTTAGCGGGGTAAAGCATTTGTTGGTGTACGGCCCATCGGGATCAGGGAAAACCAGCTTAGTGGAATGCGGCCTTCGTAACCAGTTCTCCGATGCTGATTGGTTCGCGTTGACTATTCGTAAGGGAAATGATATCAATGCCTCGGTCTTTCTGGCCATCAACGAGGCCTTGGAGGACAAGATAGCCTTGGATGCCAAGACCAAATTGCCCGTCGACCCGAAGATAGGGTTTGGCGAGGCCATAGCAAAATTGTTCGAGGAGCGCTACCAGCCTGTATACCTGTTGTTCGATCAGTTCGAGGAGCTGTTGATAACGGGCGACCAGCAAGAAAAGGAGGATTTTTTCACCAACCTGAACGAATTGATACGCAATAGGCTACCGAGCCGTGTGCTTTTGATCATGCGCGAGGAATTTATAGGGCACTTCTCCGAATTCGAACCCCTTTGCCCCAGTATTTTTCAGCATCGTTTTCGGGTCGAGAAAATGGGGAGAATGCAGGTACAGGAGGTCATACATGCCATGCTGGACGCACCCCAATATCGTACTCATTTTGAGGTGGACGATAGTACGGAACTCGCCAAAAAAATACTGGAAAAACTCCCGGACAGGCGCAAGGAAATAGAATTATCACACGTCCAAGTGTTCCTGGGCGAGCTTTGGGATCGGGCCCATTCGGCCAGGAAGGAAGCCGAATTACCGCTGTTTCGCGCCGATTTGCTCAAGAAAAACGACAACCTCGAATCGGTGCTCGAGAGTTTCCTTAAAAAGCAATTAGGGGAACTTGATGCTATCTATGGCGAAGGTGTGCCCTTGGAACTGCTTGCCGTGATGATCTCCGAGAAATTCACGAAGCTACAATTGAGCGAGGCCGATATCGTTACCGAATTGGAAACCAAGGAGGTGAGGGGTAAAAAGCCAATTAGAGACCTGCTCGAAGCCCTGCAAAGCCGTCGTATTCTCCGTGCAATCAAAGTAGGAGACGAGAGCCAATACGAAATCACCCATGATACCCTGGCCCTTGTTGTAGGGCAGAACCTTACCGAAGAAATGAAAATGCGGGAGAAGGCTGGCGAAGTTTATAAGATTTACGGAGAGCGACTAGGTTTATTTACTCAAGATGATATCGACTACATACGCCCTTTCGAAAAGTTCCTTTCATACTCTATTTTACTTGATCGTAAAATTAAGGAGAGCCTGAAGGAAATCGAAAGACAACAACTAATACAACAGGAAAAAGCATTGGAAGCGCAAAAAGCGTTGACCATTAAAAAGCAACTTAAAAAGGCGAAAATATTTTTGACTGTCACAGTTCTTGCGTTATTTGTTGCGGGTTATTTTTATTATTTGGCATCATCTCGGGCCAATGAAATTGAGGCTTATTCAGAAAAATTGGGTGCGGTAAATCAGAAAAATATGGAATCAGCCAAATCGGCCGATTCAAAAAGGAAAATAGCCGTTGACAATTTGGCGGACTTAAATAAATATATCATGCAAGATCTTGACAGTTTGGCCTTGGTTGATTCAGTAATTAAAAAGCGAATTACACATCGATTGGAACTCTATTCATCGGTTGAAGACAGTTTGTTAAACTCTACACAGATAGAAGGAAATTTATCGGAATCTGCTAGTCTGAGTTCGGAGAAACTCGTTATACCAAGACATTCCTATAGCATCAATCTGTTCAGGTCACTTATGCCAAACGCGCCGGTTGAAAACATAAGACAATTTATAGCTGCATTTAACGGTAGTACAGACGCAACAGATATTAATACGCCCCTAAGACTTGCCGCCTTCATGGCCTTGGTAGCCTATGAATCAAAGGAGCTGACTTACTTGGAAACCGTTTATGATATTGATAAACTAATGGAACAGCACGATGATTTTTTTCAAGATGCAAATTTGCGAAGCAAGTATAGGGATAATCCCAAAATGATAGTTAATAAGGCCAAGGCCGGGGTAAATGGAAATGGCAATGAATCTGCAGGCGACGGATGGAAATACCGAGGGCGAGGAATTTTTAAGATTGAAGGTAAGGACAGGTACGAATACTATATGAAAAAATCGAAGATTGATTTAATTGGCAATCCTGATACCCTAACATCCTTAGAAGTGGCAACGCGCATCGCCTGCATTATATGGTTAAATAGATTTAAATTTAATAAACATGCTGATAATAGAGAATTAGATTCCATTCTATCCAAGTATGGTAGAATAAGTTTGAACGAAGACAAAAATTATAGGAAAGTAACTAAAGAATATTACAATCTGGCCTGTAAATTATTCAGTGCAAATTAAATCGGCAATATGATCTTTAAAAGGTTTTTAATAGCAGATGCATAATCGCATCACGCTCCCTACTTCGAAAATTTCAATAATAATTAAATCAAACCCAATGAAACAAAAATTAGTACTCGCTCTATGTTTGTGGTTGTCGCTGAATATGATGGCCATCGCTCAAAATATTAATGTGTCCAAAATTTCATTTGTAAATTATTCACAAGATGGTGTAAATTACACCGGAACGTTTACCAAAAGAGGGTATAAAGACAAGCCAGAATGGATTCACACAAGTGTAAATAATGAATTTGAGGTATTTAACCAGAGAGAAGTGAATAATAACTCGTTGGTCCTCCAAAATAGGGACAAAACGCTTTATATTGATTTCAAATTGGGGGAACTAATAAATTCTACTAATAACTCGAGATTAAAGATTGGATATATCTCTCCTCCTTTTTATGGACCTGAACTCCCCATTGAGGACCAAGAATATAGAATTAAACTGCGCCATAGCGGCAAATACATATCCTTTCCTGAAGATAATCAGCAAAATGGAACCATAGCAATACAAAATAGTAGGGATTATAATTTAGAACAGCTTTTCGTTGTAAGCTATGTAGGGAACGGTTTCTATCTTTTCTTCACGGCATCAAGTGACCATAAAAAGGTTCTTGATTTAAATCTTGAAAGTATGGAAGATGGGGTCAAGATTATCCAAAGGGATGTCAATAACAGTGGCACTCAACAATTTTTTCTTCGCGATATTGACCAGGATTCTTTTAGCATCGGAACACTTTACGGTAAGGTTTTGGGTGTTTCGGGCGGTATTGCAAATACAGTCGATGGAGCACCTATTCAACAAATAACATATGCACCATCTCATGAACTACAATTTCAATTAGAATATGATCGTTCTCCTGGTCCAGCAATGAGACAGGATCCTCCACAGCATTAAAGGATATTTTAATTTAGGAACTTTGAAAAGAAAATCAAGAACTTTCCTACTACCAACTAACTAATATTAACCTAAAACCTATGATCTCAACAGAACAAATGAAAATTATCATCCCAGACATGAACTGGACAAAGGCCGTAGCGTATATACCGCATATAGACACGGTTTTGCCCAACTTTGGAATCGATACCCCGTTGCGCAAGGCGCATTTTCTATCGCAACTGGCCCACGAAAGTGGGGGGCTAAAATATTCGCAAGAAAATCTCAACTACTCGGCACAAGGCTTACGAAGTGTTTTTGGCAAGTATTTTAAGACGATGGAAATGGCCGAAGCCTACGCCCGACAACCGGAAAAGATCGCGAACCGGGTGTACGCCGATAGAATGGGCAATGGGAATGAGGCCAGTGGAGACGGCTGGAAATACCGCGGTCGTGGCCTGATTCAAATTACGGGCAAAGAAAATTATCAAAAGTTTGGTCAAGACCATGGTGTCGATTGTGTCAACAATCCCGATTTGCTGCTCGACCCCGAATTGGCGCTCACCTCCGCCTGCTGGTTCTGGAAAAAGCGTAACCTCAATCGCTACGCCGATGAGAATGACCTCCATATGGTGACCAAACGAATCAACGGAGGCACGAATGGTATTTTACACCGGCAGCACTATCTCGAATCCTTTAAGCGGCTTTATGAAGTGTTGGAAGCTGATGCGTAAATGGCATGAGAAAGTATATAAATAACTTTTTGAAAAAAACAAAAAATAGAGGTTAGTGACGAACATGATAAAATGATAACTAACAATAAGGACGGTAATACCATTGGCAGCAAGAAAGCTATAAATATGGCAGCTGCGGAAAACAATTTGGTTATGGATAATTGCGGCGTGAAATTAATGAGTCCAAAAAAGATGATTCTTGTTGCAAAGGCAGCCAAGGAAACTAAGGGATTAAAAATAGAAACTAATAACTATGAATATGTCAAAACAAATTGAATTGAAATTGAGTGTCGACGAAGTGAATACAATCTTGGAAGCAATGGGGCAAATGCCCTTCATTAAGGTTTTTTCTATAATCGAAAAAATTCAACAACAGGCTGCAAAGCAGTTGAATAATGAAAACACGCTTGGGGTTGATGGGAAGGAAACACCTGCAAAAACAAAATAGGGTATAGACTACTGGACGCTTAGCTGTATCACTAACCACGGATAGCGGTGGACGATGTAGAGGTGGATGATAAAAGTCAGGAAGCCAGAATGCTTTTGATTGATGCAGGGCATCGGGTACGCAGCACCAATAGCAGATATAATATAGTTTATCCTTATTACTTAAGGAAGCAACCGATATA
Organism: Pricia sp.; assembly: GCA_024635875.1. Taxonomy (GTDB): domain Bacteria; phylum Bacteroidota; class Bacteroidia; order Flavobacteriales; family Flavobacteriaceae; genus Pricia. Next base: position 11,633 of record JAGXIC010000226.1, on the reverse strand, counting down.
TAAAACGGAAACAGATGCCAATTTTTTCCAGCATTCGAGCAGGCTGTCGTAGTAGTGAAACCCGGTCAGTTGAGAGCCTCGGGGCCTACAGCCGCGAATGGTAAAAGGATATGTTTTGAAGGTGATGAAGGCAAAATAAGTGTTAAGGGTTGTATGTCTATGGCGGGCCCATTTTCCATTACCGGTGCGGGTACTTTGAAAATTGCAAGGCTGGCGCCAAATCAAAAAACAGTTGAGACGAAGCATAAAGGAAAAGCATTGCTATTCAGAGGAACCCAGTTGACTGCCAAATGTGAGGTATGAGGGGGGAATATGATGTTGAAATTGTAAAATAATGAGATAAGACAACAATAAGTAATAACTAAAAACAATCAAAATGGGAACAGCAAACAAAGAAACATTGAAAGGATATATCAAAGACCTGATCGATTCCGTTGTAGTATCGGACGACTCGGGCAATGTGGGAATTGGAGTTGGTGAACCGGCACAAAAATTAGATGTGCAGGGCGGAAATGCCAGAATAAACAATATTTTTATTGGTGATGTAGGACATGGACCACACTGGGGAGGAATCAGCCATGAAAAACAAAACACAAAAGAAGGTTATGCTTTACTTCAAAGTCAAGACGGGGCCTCAACCTTAATAAATAAAAAGAATACCAACAGCGGTTTTATTGGTTTCCGTGTTGGGAATAAGGATAAAGTCGTTATTGATAATGAGGGCAATGTGGGGATTGGAACGATAATTCCAGGGGCTAAATTAGAAGTGGTAGGGCAAATAAAAATTACAGGAGGCTCACCCGGCGCAGACAAGGTGTTAACATGCGATGCAAACGGATTAGCTTCATGGAAAGAACCTGGGGTGCCTACGAAATCTACAAAAGGTTTTTTCAGTGGCGCAGTTGGAATTGGTACACCAAACCCAAATAACAAGCTTGAAATTAGTGGTGGCGCTTTTAGCTTCTACAATTCAGTCAATAAATGGACTGCGATGGGATTTGATTATGATCAGCCAGGTGACCAATTGCGTATTCGGTGTAATATTGGATCTAGTCAATTAAATACAGACCTTCTGACTATAAAGAGGGTGAGTGGCAATGTGGGTATTGGGAAGTCCTCCCCAGATGAAAAATTGGAAGTCAATGGAGACATCTTATGTAGCGGTAAGAATATTTGGTTACGTGGCAAGGGTGACTCTGCGCCGATTCGATTAAGGATTCACCATAACGATAAAGATGCTTATATCGATTGGCAAACAGGAGATCTATGTATTCGGAACAACGTATCAACAAAACTACTGATAAAGGAAAATGGCAATGTAGGCATAGGGACATCTTCTCCATCTGAAAAATTAGAAATGAATGGGAATATAAAGTTTACCGATAATGGGGAAATCAGTAGCAAGGATAAAAATCACCGGATATTATTCAGAAGAAATGAGAACAAACTGGAATTAAGAGAGTATGGAGATGTTATATTTTCACCCGGGGCAACTCAATCACAAGAAACTGCCAAAATGGTTATCAAATCCAATGGTAATGTGGGCATCGGAACAATTAACCCTAGTCAAAAATTACACCTAGGATCCAAAAGTAATGAAGACAACTATATCAAGGTTGAAGCGGGTGGTCAGAGTAGTAATTATTCGGGAATTATGCTTACTGAGGCCGGAATTAATTATGGAATGACTATCAGACATAGTGCGGCAACTGATAATCTTTATATCTCGAATCAAGATAATAATTTAAATCAAGATAATAATTTAGCTTTTAAAGATCTTGTTACATTTCAGAGAGGTGGCAATGTAGGTATCGGAAATTCAAAGCCGCAATATCCTTTAGAGATAAACGGCACAGGAAAAGATTATTCATCCAGATATAGAAGCTATTTTAGTGTGAGCGAAAGTACGTTAGCGCATGGTGATGGTGGAGGTTCTAATGTAGTTTTGGTGGCGAATGGCTCTATTCTTTCGACAAAACATTTTTTTGCGGTATCGGATATGCGAGTAAAAAATATAAAAACTATTAGTGATAGTAAATCCGACTTGGAAACACTTATGAAAGTCGAAGTTACGGATTTTAAATATGTGGATAAAGAAGAATTCGGTGATCGTATTTTCAAGAAAGTTATCGCACAGCAGATTCAGGATATTTATCCGAGGGCAATAAACAAGGGTAAGGGCACCATACCTAATGTTTTTGAGCTGGCCGAGAAAGTGACAACAACTACAGAAAACACCGTTATCCGGACAAAGAAGTATCACAATTTTAAAACAGGGGATAAAATTAAACTCATTAAAGAAGGAAATGAATTATTGATTGAGCCTATAACCGTAGTCGATGAGCACACTTTTAGTATCAATAAAATTGTTGACAGTAAAATTTTTGTTTACGGTAAACAGGTTGACGATTTGTTAAGTGTAGATTATGATGCTTTAAGTGTATTAAACATCTCAGCGACACAGGAACTTGCCAAAAAAGTCGAAGTCCTTCGAGACGAAAACCAAGAACTAAGAACTGAACTTAATACCATTAAAAATTACCTTGTTCTTTCGAAAGATTTACCAGAGCGAACGTTTAATTAATTTTTTATTTTGCCATAGTGATTGAAGAATTTAAAATTATTCCTTTTATATGGTTTAAAATTATATATATGATATATTTACTCCATCAGAAAGTAAGGCATTTTACTTTAAGTTCATTTATAATCGCGTCAACAAATCGGTCAACAGTGAAGTTTTTGAAGTTGTAACTGATTGATATATAAATAATTAAGTGGTTAGGTTGTAATCCTGCCACCCCGACTAAATGTTTTTAAAACCCTGATAATCAATTGATTATCAGGGTTTTCTGTTTCCTGAAATACTATCAAAACGCCCCAAATCGCATCAAATCACATAACGAACGTGTCCTATTACGTGTCCTATTTTGATGCTATGCTTAGATAAGGTCTGTCAACAAAGAGCTTCTGCATTTACGTTCTCGGGGAACATGGATTTGAACTTAAAATTATTTTTGGATATCAGGATATATTTATTGCTACTGTCTAGGTGCATGCAAAATAAATTTGTGTAGTTCTATAAAAGGTCAATTAATGAAACTACTTAAAAAGACTAAAAATGTGACAATCTTCATAAAACTTTTGTGGTAAGGAAAATAGTCTTCTAAAATTGCCGTTTTATGGTACCGACAATTTCAATTTACAACCCAAACCTTCATACCCTTTTTTATGAGCGAAGTCGCACAAGGCCTTAGCCTCTAACGAAGCTATTCCATGAAAGTTTAGTATCATCTTAAGCAATGGTATGCTAAACACCACTCGGCAAAAATGCAGGCAACGAAAATTTTATGCTCGCTTCCTCGTCGTCTCCAGACCCGAACCTTTTCAGTTTCGGATAAGTTTCACCAATATCTCGCTGGTAGGTAATATCGAGCTTGTAAAGTCCGGCATCCAGCGAGCTGAATAATTGGCTGCCAGCATGTACAAAAACGAAGCATTTACTTTCATCTTCTTTTTTGATCAGGGTAATGTCCTTCTGTAAGAAAGCGGTCATGGCACTCAAAATACTATGATGGTGAAGTACCTCACCCACAGAGTTTTTTATTCGTATTTGGGTTCCACTGGTCGGTAACACGTCAGAAGTATGCCCAACATAAAGGTCAACATGTTCGTGTTCGGTGTCTCCGGAGGTTACAACCGGCTCTTCACCATTATGTATTCGAATGCGAACGCCGGCATTATATATGCCACTGGCCGGAAATTCGAAATAGGGTTGATAATCTGCTTCTTCCGTTAAGGCAAGTTCTCGATATTCGATGACCCAATTCGACATATCGGTCGATTCAAGCATCAAGACATCAACCCATTGCGATGGGGCCAAGGTACCACCTATAATTTTCACTTTTCCATCATGCGCATCTACAACATCGTTTAATGCCGAATGGGATAATTTCAATTCGGTACGTAGCCAATCTATAGGTTCAGAGCTTTCCATTAAAAAGCCGTAAGAATTGCTTGAATCATTGATTAGGGTAATTTCCAATCGCTCGGGTGTCATCCTTGGATTCAAATCGAAATGTTCCATTAGCTGCTCAAATTGAACCTGTTCTTCCTCTCCGTTGGTCAGTATTTGTTCTAGTACTACCACATCTAGGGTATATGCCGGGTCGTTCAATAGATCAAAATGATTCCACACCGCATCTTCGAACGAATGTATATGGTGCATGAAATTGGAATATCTTGAGCTGATAAATGCAAATTCAAAAACGCTCATATCTTCTCCCGCGACAACCTGTGCTCGGTATTGGGTCTGTGGCTCCAACAATAAGTCCCTGGAAGAAGCGATGATTGTTACATTGGTCTCCACCTCCTGACTTACCATAGTGATACATCCACTGTCGTTAAGCACATCTTGATAGGTAGTTTCTTCCTCAGTCAACGACAACTCGGGATTATCACCCCATGAATTGACAAATTCCAAGGTGTTCCCGGCTGCGTCTAAAACAGGAAGGTTATTGTTGTCGAGCAAACGGATTTTTAAGGGCTGTCCGGCCATTTGATACATCTGGTCGATATACGAATCATTATAGGCCACGCCAATATCATAGGAGCGATAGACCCTTGTTTGCGGGGCATCGGCAGTCGCCCCTGCCGGAATCGTGTAATCTACATAAGGCGTAAGGTCTTGTAAGGGGCCGTCCAGATCGTACCTGTCTTTAGGGTCCTCGCCAACGTCGTTCTGTGTATCGGAAATCGGTCCTGGGGGGTTACCGGTCTTGAAATACATATACTCGGTAAACTCTTCCGTATCCCAGTCGCCACCATTTTTTTTACGACTTGTGGCCGTATCAATTTTAAGGCGGTAGTATTTATTCGGGTACAAGATCTGTTCGGTATGCTTGCCCCAGTTTTCTTCCAGACTCTCCTGTAAACGCTTCTCCAAATTGGCATTGTAATCGTAGATGTCTTGAGCCTCTTGGGTCACCCCACATACCCGGATAATGTCGAACCATCCCGATACGAGGAAAGAGCGGAAAGGCTCCTCGGATTGGGTTTCAATCACTACAGGCAGTACTTCGTCATCGGCCAGGTTGCCAGGAATATCAAAGGGAATTTGTTGCACCTCGGCGTTATCTTTATCATACACATAGATAGTGCCGTTCGAGTACTTAGAAAGATGTAGGTCTGCTTTAATAATGTCTTCCGGAGCGGTAACCAAAATATTCATGGTTTCTACGGGATGGAAAACCGAATAGCAGATGTCAAGGATACGGATACGGTTTCCCAACATCCCGATTTTCCATATGGGTACGCTTCCGGAACTAAGCTTGAACCGTATGACGGTGTCGCCGCGGTCAACCACGTGCGTATCCAGAGTATTCATGTCTTCATCAAAAGCATAGAAAATTGTATTATCGTTGATGATACAGGTAATCCATACCTCATGTGGAATATTTTCGAAGGAAACTTTTGGGAAATGGATAAAGGCAGGGATAATACCACTGTTGAGATTTAGTTGGGAATCACTGACGTACAGTTCAACCTCATCATTCGAATATTCATCCGTGAGCTTTAGATAGGAATCATAACCGATACCAGCCGTAAAGACCACCTTTTCAATGGTCATCAATTGGACCATTTCGGTCTCTTCTTGTGCTTGGATGTTCAAACAAACTGTGGTATAGTAGTTATCGGCATTCATCAAGGCGTTACTGGTGCCCAACCAAGGGGCTTCATAACCATGTACGACCATGGGATAGGGCGATGAAAATAGATAGGCATCTTGTTCCAATACCCCATAGTAATAGGCACGTTCCCTATCTTCAAAATCTGCACATAACGCTTCCAGTTCGGGGACATCGGTACAGGGATAGTTCGGGTTGTATATATCGAGTAGCCCGTACCAGGTTTCTTTTTCCTCTAACAAGCGGGAGATCTCGAAGGGGGTGGATGCATTTAGTACCAATTTGGTATTGATCTGTTCATCTTCACCGGGTATGGCCTGCCAGGTTCCCGATAGTTTATAAACGCTGAAATCATCGACCAAGGTTGCGGCAAAATCCTCATAATCGTACCATATACCCCCATCATCGGTTTCATCCCAATCCCCGATGTTACGATACTCCAGGGTCACGCCCAAAAGTTCATATTTAAATTTATAGCCTCCTACTTTTTCATTATCGTTAATAGTAGAAGGGTTGGAACCCACCGTGCCATCACTGTTTAATAGGTCAAAACCCAAGCTCCCATCGTTAACTGGTTTGTCAAAATTTAAGACCATATACACATCGGGTGGGACGACTGGTATATTGGAAAGGGAAGTATTCCCTGTTTTGTCGCCCGGAAAAAAACCATCATCGTCCACTCCGTAAGGACTATATTTTTGAATTTCCCAATTTTGAGCCACTTTTCGGTGTTCAATACCCAGAGTGGCGGAAAGCGGAACAGGGTGTGGAGGTACCGCGGGTTTCGCCCAATTTAGTTTTATGGTCGCTTTGGGTTTGCCCACTGCCACTTTGAGTTGCACTTTTAAGGAAGCCTCAATGCTGACGGGCCTGGGAGCCTGAACCGTTACCTCGGCATCTACCGAAATCCCTAATTTAACGATTTTGGCACTCAGCTCGGCATTGCCGTAAAGAGTCACCGTTCCCTTGGCCTGAAGTGGATGGGTGCTGATGGACAGTTCCCCGCTCATCCAGGCTTCTAAAACGACTCTTAAAATTCCGTATTTTTTATCGAGACCATATCCGATCCACGCGCCCATTTGTAACCCATCGTTATCTAACATTAAATAGGTCTGCGCCTTAAAAAAACTATAGATGTCAGCACGAATACGCTTTGATTCTGGTTTGTTTTCACCAAGATACAGATGCCAACCGCTAGGGTTTCCTGTACTAAAATAAGCCTCTGCAGAACCAGAAATATCTAAGAGTTCACCATTGGGTTTTGGACTTTGGTAAACTGCGGAAATGTTCAGCAAAAAAGTTCCCGTATTGGGGTCAAGTACGGCCAACACTTGCATCATAAAACTATCGTTGAGTGATAACATTCCGGCATGACCCTCTATCAGGAGTACCGGCCCGGGAATCAAGATCACAAATAAAGCCTTAGCTTTTACGGTGAATTTTGAATCTGGCAAGGTGCCTACCGTGAGTCCAGCTCCAAAGGCCATGGCTCCTTTTTCACTATACCAGGGGCCATCAGGACTGGCATCGGTAAGATTTGGACGATCGGCCACGTCAGTATAATTGATCAAATCTTTATAGTTCACTGTCATGTTTTGGCCATAAAGACCGGCCAGCCCGTAAAGACCTAGTACTGGCGGACCTAAGGGAATACCAATAGGCAAATCAAGATCTACAGCGATATAGAAATAGTTGTAATCGGTAGATTTACCGGCGATAAATTGCGCATCGATTCCTAAATTGATAGGGATAAGATTAAGGTCTACACTACCTCGAAATTCTTTAATACTCGGATGATCTTCTGTTTCGGGCTCATCAATAAAATATACTGACCCATCAAAGGTGAGAACGTTCTTGATTTCGAAGGAGAGGTAAACGCCGCCAATCTTTAGTTTGAATAACAATTCACCGAACTCATCAATTCCCCACATCACCTTAAGCCCTTCCACGCCCCCACGCATGGGCAGGGCCTGCACAATTTGAATCCCCCCAGAGAAGCCGACCCATTTGTATAAAATGCCATCGATCTCGTCACTACCAAAGCCAAGCTGCGCGATTTCGATTTGAAAACCGTGGAAGTCAAGGGTCTTTTGGTTGGGCAGTTCGATCCAGCCCCCATCAACCTTCACAGTACCATCGCTACCAATGTTAAGGCCTTTTAATTCAAAGGAAGGCCAATTGAGACCAGCCAATAAAGGCGTTATTTTACCACTTAGTTTTATGGAAAAGGTATTGTCCTCTTTAATAAATTCAAGGCTAGTTACATCGATGGAAATGATGTTTTCTTTTTCCAAGGTCAGCAGCCCATCGGGATCTGCCACGGCGATCGTAAAATCGCCGTCGTTGGAGAGGCCTAATTCCACCTTTACGGGTTCATCGAAGAAGGGCACTTTTAAGAACCCAATGATCGAAGATGCGACAAGGGTATTTTGTATAAATTCAATCTCCAGCTTTTGGAGGGTAAAGCTAAAACCGAGGAAGGATTTGGCCTCTGATTCATCATATTCCGTAGTGTTTTTCTCGGCTTCCCAATCTAGGGATACTTGGCCGCTAAAGCCGCCGGAGCCGATAGCACATTCAGTTATTTCAATGCCTTCAGGTACTAAAGCTACAAGGTCATCGGGCAAGTAAATATTTGCAGTCTCAAAGTAGATGCCTTGAAAACCCTCGTCAAAACCAGAAGGAGGGTCTGCATTTTTTGACAGGTGCAAGGAGACACCAGATGCTTCTACCACAATACCGGTTTGCCCAATAAAAACCGGAGGGATAGAAAATTCCCCGTCAAAAAATAATTCTAAGTTGCCATCAAGATCAGCGCTCAGTAGCACCCCTTCCAATTCTACTTGCATACTTTCACGCGTGCTAGGAACAAAATCATCATTGATATTTACCCTTTCCGCCGGAGTAAGGAGACCATTATCCAAACCGAAGGTTATGGATAAAGGGCCAACTTGGAATTCAAAATGAGGAATTGTGGTTTCGGTAAGATTGGTTATTATCAATGCAATGGGAATCTCCAAGGTCAAATCTGCGGTCCCTAACGTCAGGCTCAATCCATCAATAAGACCAAAGTTAACCGTAAGTGGTTCTTCGAAGAGGATACCGGTATTAAAATACAATTCGTCTCCCTCTTCATTCGATTCAAAGGTAGCCGGCTTGAGCCACACACTGCTCAATGCTTCCAGATTCGGCAAATGCAAAACTTCTTGCGGCCAAACAGAAGCTACCTGCTTTTTAAGATTTATATAATATACTTCTTCCATAGCAATTAATTATTTCCGGTATCTCCGGTATACAAAGAACCTCCTGTGTCACCACCATCTGTGATACTTTCATCAGATAATGGTGGCAAATACCCCACATCGAAGAATTTGTGAAATTTAAAGTCTATGGTTATAGTTTCTAAAATATACTCCTTTATGGTTTGCGCTTTTAAATAAGGCTTCAGGATAACATACCAATTGGTAGAGTCAAACTCAGTTGGCATCTCTTTGACATAAATCACATGTTCCAAATGATCCATAATTTGCAGACATTCCCCTGTATTAGGACCATTCAAAATTAATACCCAATAATCGGTCAACTTAAACTGCCAATCTGTTGGAAACCCATCATCTTCAATGGAATCCAATCCTCCACCATTTAATTGCGCCGCATCATTAATATAGTCCCATTCCACTGCATCTGGCGAATCGTAGGGGACACCCTCACCGAATTGGTTAAGGGCAAAAATACGTATGGGGATTAAAGAGGCTGGATAAGGGGACCCCTCAAAACTTTTTTCAGCGGTGACCAAATCATGTCCAGTCATCTCTTCCACATAACCGGGAAGTTTAAAGCTAGTACTATCTACACCCCAAGTATTTTTCCAAAGGTTTAATGCTGCGTCTAAATCTCTTATTTGATCTTTTTCACCATTGAGATTACCTGAGACCTTGAAGTGTTCAGCCCATAGATCAACGCGAAAATCTTTTACAGAATAAAGTGGGTTCTCACTGTCGATAAATGAGATGGCGTGTTCCCATTCTACAAACAACGCACGGTTGTACATACCGGCGGAACCGATGATGGTGAACTTATCATCAATAATGTAAACTTTAGAATGGACCTTTGCCAAGGCATGGGAGAAAATAGCTACCTGTTCTTTTTGACCGTCAGTTAGCCCTTTAAGCAAGTATTGAGAAAGGGCACCTCTACTACTATTTCTTAGACCGGAAGCATCAAAATTGCTAGTTAAAATAATGATTTTGAGGGCTGTGTTTTGCTCTATGGCCAGCCGTAGGTAACCCAATATTTCCCGGCTTACAACTGCTTGGTCCTCTATATAAATATATAACTCAGCATTTTCGATAGCTTTTTTAACCGCTAGTTGAATTTCGTAAATGCCCGATGGCGCAAATGAAATTACTTCCTCATTAATAGGCGTGAACATAGAATATTTGTATTGTTGATTAGGAACGGTCCGTAGAGATTGTATGCTGTGATTATTAACTGCTGGGACTATTAAATCGGTTCCAAGAGCATTGATTTCACTGCCCAGTTTTTGTACTGATGGATATTTATCACCTTGAAATAAGAACTGGGGAATATTGGTTTTATATTTATCGATTAGTTCGTTCCATATCGATTTGTAGTAGTCGAACAGAGGTGCAAATGCCTCTCCTCGAATTTTAGCCTGTACATCATGCCAATTATTTAGATCTCCATTTTCCTTGGCAATATGACTTCCGTCCGATTTCCTATTATTCTTAAAATCAATACCTCCGGTATATCCAATGGCTAGATTTTGACCGAATACTACGGCAAATTTCATGTGACAACCGCCAGCAGGATAATCCAAAGTGTTTAGCATGACATTCTCTTCAAGCTCTGGAGTTTGTGTTAAATTGATAAAAGTTTTGAGGCTTTGAACATTGACAAAAAGCATGTTATCTTTTGGCCAATCAGCCAAATCACCCCCTAAAAAGAAACTGTCTTGCTGGGTATCTAGTGCATAGTCATTAACCCATACTAAAATCTTTACATCAACCCCTGCAATCGCTTCATCTTTAAGAAGATCAATTAAACTCGCGCCGTTGGGAAAGGTAAACGATTCTTCAAAAACCCAATTCGCCAAGTATATACCTTGTTCTGTGGCATTCACTCCATTGAGCCTTTCAGCCTGGAGGTTTCCAATTTCATTGTAGAAGTCTTCGAAATAGGTGTCGCCATCAATCAATGGAATTACATCAGAATTATCATAGATTGTAACATCATCTGGATAATATGGCCCATAGACTCCAGCTTCCGTTTCGCGATCCACATCCTGGATCATATATTTGATTCTAACTTCTAGGTTTGACATAACCTTAATTTTGTATTTATACGATGCTTGAGTCTACCGAAGTGCTGATGTTACCAGCCTCATCTCTAACTGATACTTGATACACAAATAATAAATCTGATTGCAGTGCTTTCAAATCGGTAAGTTGATAATCCCATCTTTCCTCAACTGAATTGTAAGTGCTAATATCAATCCACTCACTGCAGGCCGTATAGATTTCTGAATTGCTCAGGCGGCGCTTAACCAAACAGTTTAGTTTTTCCTTAGCATGCCATTTTAAAAGCACTTCATTCTTAGAATCGTTCGTAATTCTACTGACTTCATCCCACACCGGTGGTTCCGGCGGCGTAATATCATACGCCTGCCCCACCACCGTCTGCGACACTCTTGAGGGCAACCATCTGCCAGCATCATCCAAAGCCACAGCAACAACCCCATAATAATAGGCTTGGCGGGCAATGGCGCTTTCATCGGCAAACTCAAACTCTTTGGTGGGTAAGCTGCCATTAACTGCAACTGAGAAGATATCGGTATCATTTGCCTTGATCAATTCCATTTTGCGGTAATCTTTTGCTTTTTTAGCGTCTTGCGTACGGTCTGTCTCTTATACACATCTGACGCTGCCG
>JAGXIC010000225.1 GCA_024635875.1 Pricia sp. | reverse complement strand
TTGTCGTTGATAAATACCAAACAGTTGTTCCATACGGAATTTGCAGTAGCACCCATGTTTAAATTTACTTATTTGTCGGTTAGAAAAAATCGTCAGTTGGTCGAAATCGGCCGGAGGAGACTTACTTTCTTGGTGAGGCAAATATGTGAACAAAAAAGCTAAAAAAAAAATCAAAATCTATTGATTTTACCCTTTTTTTTTACCATGTTCGAATACCCTAAATCGAAATCTTTTAAATATAGGATTTTAAACCGATACTAGATGAATTTTAACAAAGTTTCTTTCCGGGTGCGTTATGCGGAGACCGATCAGATGGGCGTCGTCTATCACGGCAACTATGCGCAATACTTGGAGATGGGAAGGATAGAGTGGTTACGGGGATTCGGAATTTCTTACAAAAGTATGGAAGAAAGTGGTATTATACTGCCCGTCATTTCTTTACGGATAAATTTCAAAAAATCGGCGCTTTATGACGATCTTATAACCGTTGATACACAGCTTAAAAGAGCGCCTTTGGTCAAGATAGAATTCGACTATAAGATATACAACGAAAAGCTGGAAATTTTGGCGGAAGCGAACACCGTTTTGGCGTTTATCGATAAGAATACCAACCGTCCGGTAAAATGTCCGGATTATGTTTTGGACAAAATCAAAATGTAGCCGCGCCGTATTTTCCTATTTCACAAATAGTATTCAAACTTGCCTTACGTCGTCGGTATCGTTTATAGGTATCGAAAACGGTTTCATCCGTCAGAAAAGGGCAACAAGTACAATGCTGATAACAGCCAGCCCAATGCCGCCCCAGTTTTTGGTACTGATTTGCTCCTTAAAGAGCAAGATACCCAAAAGGGTCGAAAACATGACGATAGCCACATTGTTGATTGTAAAAACAGAGGCGCTGTTCAAGCTGTCGTGCTGCAATGCCTTGAGCAAAAAGTAGATCGAAAAATAGTTGGGAACGCCTAGTGCAATGCCGCCCAGAACATTCCGGATACTTATCTTAACCGGTTTTTTGAGGGATGTAATGACAATAAACACGATGCCGGTTACTGCCGCAGCGGCAAAGACGGTTGCAGAAAAAATGGGATAGTCATCTTCCTTAACATAAAATTCCTGTATGTATTTAATGCTGGTGTCGATGATCCCCGAACCTAAAAATACAGACAGTGGCAGCAACAGGGAAGCCTTTTGAAAACTAACCGACCTAGTTTTGGCGGATGCAAAATAGACGGCAGCCAGGGCCAAAACGATTCCGAGAATTTTTAAGGGACCCAGCTCCTCCCTATAGATAGCGACTCCAAAAAGTACGGGAATGACCAATGACATTTTGGTCGCGACGGATGCCACCGATACGCCCAACCTTTGCGCAGTGGCGGCCATAAGATTGAATACCAAGATAAACAGTAGCCCCAAGACCACGGTTCCTAGAAACCATGGTTTTTCAGGAATTTCGGGCAGGCTAACATCACCTCTGTAAAAAATCAGTCCTGCGAAACAGGCCACCACATAGTTGACGACAATGGCAAAAAGCGTCTCGACCTTAAAGTGGGTGAACAGCTTGAAAACTACAAAAATGAATGAGGACGATAGAACGCTCAGGGCCAAATAAATCACGCTATAATTTGGATTTTAATTGAGTGATATCCTCTTCACCTACCTGTAAATTCCAACATCGGATTCCCAATTTTTCAGCGGCTTCCGTATTTTCTTTGGTATCGTCGATAAAGAACGTCTCTTCGGCTTTTAACCCGTTTTCATCTAAGACAAACTCATAAATTTCGGCGTTGGGCTTTCGAAAGTTGATTTCGTGGGAAAGATAGAATTTTTCAAAGGAATTTTTGAACCGATCGAACTTTTTGCTGCCCATGATTTTTTCGACATGAGGAATGTGCAGGGCATTCGTGTTACTGAGCAGAAATAAACGATACTTGCCTTCTTCTGCCAGCGATTCGATAAATTCCAGGCGTTCATCGGGAAAATTTAGTAACATACCGTTCCATATTCGTGTAATTTCTTCAGATTTGGCTTGCGGATAAACCCGGCCCAGCTTTTCGACAAACGCCTCCGAAGAAATTCCCCCGACCTCATAGGTTTCGTTAAGCGTCTTGATTTCAGGAGAAAGCTCGGCGGTACCACCGAATTTTTTCATTTCGCGGTAGACAATCTGTTTGTCAAGGTTGATAAAGACGTCACCAAAATCGAAGATGATATTTTTAATCATTGGAATAGATTTTAAGAGTATCTGAACCGATATGGGTTGAAACTACTAATTTTCCCGATACCTTGGGTGCCTTGATTCCTTTTTTAAAGGAGGATGTTCCCGTAAATATGCGGGCTTCATCCCATAAATCGACATCGATAAAACCTTGAAGGGTCTGTGCGCCGCCTTCCACCAGTACGCTTATGACATTATTTTCCTGAAGGATGCTACAAATTTGCGCTGTGACATCCTTGGAAAAATCCAGTAGGCGATAGTCAATATCCTTACGATAGCGCGAAGCCTCTTTGACTTGGGTGAGGATTAATGTGGGATGGCTTCCATCAAACACATGGTACTCCCCGGTTATCCTCAAATTTCTATCCAACACCACACGAAGCGGGCTTTTACCCGTCCAAATTCGTACGTCCAGTTTCGGATTGTCTTCCAAAACCGTATTCGTACCAACTAAAATTGCCTGTTCTTCACTACGCCATTTATGCGTTAATTGGCGGGAATATGAATTGCTGATCCAAAACGGTTCCGGGTTTTCAGTACGTTCCGCCGTATCGGGAGCGATAAAAGCATCTGTAGTTTGCGCCCATTTCAAAATAATGTAAGGTCGTTTTTTTTCTTGAAATGTCAAAAAGCGTTTATGGTGTTCGCGACATTCGGCTTCCAGAACTCCTACAATGACCTCAATACCAGCATTCCGCAGTTTATCAATACCTTGTCCCGCTACTTTTTCGTGTGGATCTAATAGCCCGATCACAACCTTCGGAATATGATGTACGATAATGAGATCTGCACAGGGGGGGGTTTTACCGAAATGTGAACAAGGTTCTAAGGTCACATATAAGGTAGATTGTTTCAAAAGCGTCTTATCGGCCACCGAACCGATAGCGTTTACCTCGGCGTGCGGACCACCATAGGGACTCGTAAAGCCCTCGCCGATTATTTTTTTGTCGTAAACCAGTACCGCGCCGACCATCGGATTGGGGGCAGTCGTTCCCCGTCCGTTTCGGGCGATTTCAATGGCCCTTGACATATATTTTTGCCGTATATTCACGGCGCAAAAATAGGATATTAATTTATGGAATCCAGTACCGCTGTCATTCGCGAGATCAGGCCGGAAGACAATGCCGAAGTGGCCCAAGTTATTAGAAAGGTTTTGGTCGAAATAGGCGTCCCAAAAATAGGTACGGCCTATGCCGACAAAGCATTGGACCAGATGTACGAAAACTACGATGTGCCACGTGCCGACTATTTTTTGGTCGTTGAAGGAAATAAAATTCTGGGATGCGCAGGTATTGCCCAACTCGAAAATTACAAAGGCAATGTCTGTGAACTACAGAAAATGTATTTTCTGGAAGAGGCTAGGGGTAAGGGCCTGGGGGCTCAAATGATGGAGGTATGTCTTGATCGGGCAAAGCAATACGGCTACGAAAAGGTGTATATTGAAACGATGCCTAACATGAAGGCCGCCCAAAAATTGTATACGGCCTCCGGTTTTGAATATATCGGGGAACGCTTGGGTAATACCGGTCATTTTTCTTGTCCGGTTTGGATGTTGAAAAGTATTCAGTAGCAGTGGCGGTAGACAGTTGTCCTATACTCCTTCGACCACCCTTTGGGCTGTGGTTAATTCGCTACTCGATAGCTGCTTTGGGATTAAAGCTCCAAAATTACAATTGTGGCTCGTCACTGCAACTTATGAGAAATGGTATTAAAAGAAATAAAAAACATCTTCCATAAAGAACTCGACGAAGGCTATCGCAAAGAAGAGGTCGACAGTTTTTTCTATCTGCTTATCGAACACTATCTTGGACTGGAACGCTTTGTATTGGCCCTTCAGCCGAATTTGGTGGTTTCCAAAGGCGAAGAACAAGCCTTGTTTGCAGCTTTGTCCCAATTGCGCTTACACCGCCCGATTCAATACATTATCGGTAACGCCCATTTTATGGATATGGATTTTAAGGTAGATAAAGATGTGTTGATTCCTAGACCGGAAACGGAGGAACTGGTGAGATGGATGGTTTTCGAGCTAAGCGCTAAGCCTCACGGGATAAGCATTCTTGACATCGGTACCGGTAGTGGATGTATCGCCATATCTCTGGCCAAAAACCTACCGGAAGCGAAGGTTTTCGCTCTGGATATTTCAGAAAAAGCAATTGCCGTGGCTAAACAAAATGCAGTGGATAATGATGCCACTGTCGAGTTTATGCATTATGATATTTTAAATTTGGATGCTTTGGCTACAAAATTTGATGTCATCGTCTCCAATCCACCCTATGTTCGGGAGCAAGAGAAAAGGACGATGCATAAAAACGTCACGGAGTATGAACCGGAACTTGCCTTATTCGTTCCCAATGGCAATCCGTTGAAATACTATGAGGCGATCGCTCGTTTTGCCAGCAAAAACCTTAAAAAAAACGGCAGCTTGTACCTAGAAATCAACCAATATCTGGCGAAAGAAACCGAACGGCTTCTCCGAAAACATAATTTTTCGGAAATTGTACTGCGAAAAGATATGTTCGGAAATAATAGGATGATGAAGGGTTTTGATTTGAATGGGGTGGTATATTAGAATCGTAAAATCACAATGAAACAAATTGTAGTATTCTGCGGTAGCAGCGAAGGCAAGGATTCCGATATATTGAAGTCTGCGCTCGAACTGGGCAAGATCTTTGCCGAACGACGGATTACGTTGGTCTACGGCGCGGCCAAAATCGGCGTAATGGGCAAAGTGGCCCAAGGTTGTTTGAACCATGGCGGAAAAGTTATTGGTGTGATTCCCGATTTCTTGATGCTCCGCGAGGTCTATCACACCGGCCTGAACCAATTGATCATAACCAAGAATATGCAGGAACGTAAACTGAAAATGCACGAGCTTTCCGAGGGTATTATTGCCTTACCGGGCGGTTATGGTACCTTGGAAGAATTGTTCGAAATGATTACCTGGGCGCAACTGGGCCTACATCAAAAACCGATTGGTATAATGAATGTGAACGGCTTTTATGATGATTTACTCAAATTGCTCGAAAAGATGGTATTCCAAGGGTTTTTGAAAAAAGAGAATTACGATATGCTTTTGGTTGACGATTCCGTAAACGGACTGTTACAAAAAATGGAAACCTACAAACCATTGCCAATACCAAAATCGATTCAAGAAGATCAAATTTGATATGAATATCCTTGAATTTTAGATTCTGAACGGAGACCTGCATTGCCTAACTCCTAACCTCACTATTTTTGACTATGACCATTAAAGAAAATATAGAATCCTTACGTAAAGAACTTCGCGAGCACAATCACAATTATTATGTGCTCGATAACCCGACGATTTCTGATTACGATTTCGACATGAAGTTGAAGGAACTGCAGGCTTTAGAAGAACAGCACCCGGAATTTCAAGATCCGACCTCTCCGACGCTTCGGGTGGGGGGCATGGTTACCAAAAATTTCGAGACCGTCGTACATGATTATCGGATGTATTCACTTGACAATTCGTATTCCAAGGAAGATTTGGAGGATTGGGAAAAACGTATCCAGCGCATTTTAGGAGATGCGGAGGTGGCGTTTACCTGCGAACTCAAATACGACGGCGCCTCGATAAGCCTCACCTATGAAAACGGACAATTGGTGCGTGCGATAACCCGCGGTGATGGTTTTCAGGGCGACAACGTTACTACAAACGTTAAAACCATCAAAGCGGTCCCGTTACGGTTGAAGGGCGATTATCCACAAAAATTTGATATACGCGGGGAAATCGTGCTCCCGCTCGAAGGATTTGTAAAAATGAACGCCGAGCGGGTCGAAAATGGGGAAGAACCTTATATGAACCCGCGAAATACGGCCGCCGGCAGTTTGAAATTACAGGACAGTGCCGTGGTGGCGCAACGACCGCTCGATTGCTTGCTTTACGGTATTGTGGGCCAAAATACTGGAATAACATCCCAATGGCAAATGTTGGAAAAAGCTAGGGAATGGGGATTTAAAGTACCTACCGTCGCCAAATTATGCAAGTCAACTTCAGAGGTCATGGCCTTCGTTAATTATTGGGATACAAATCGACATGATTTGCCCTACGAGACCGATGGGGTAGTGGTGAAGGTAAATAGTATCCAGCATCAAGATGAACTGGGATTCACCTCGAAATCGCCTCGGTGGGCGATGGCCTACAAATTCAAGACGGAGCAGGTTTCGACCCTCCTGAACGAGATTACCTATCAGGTGGGGCGTACCGGAGCTATTACCCCAGTGGCCAACCTAGAACCTGTACTGCTGGCGGGCACCACGGTGAAAAGGGCCTCTTTGCACAACGCCGACCAAATCGCCAAGTTCGATATCCGGGAAGGGGATACGGTTTTTGTGGAGAAAGGCGGGGAAATCATTCCTAAAATCATCGGGGTTGATTTTACGAAGCGGCCCCAAAATTCGGAACCAACAGAATACATTGATCATTGTCCCGAATGTGATACGGAACTTGAACGGACCGAGGGTGATGCCAAACATTTTTGTCCCAATTACTATGGTTGTCCGCCACAGATAACAGGTCGCATCCAACATTATATATCCAGAAAGGCAATGGATATCGAAGGTATAGGAGGGGAGACCGTAGAGTTGTTGTTCAAAGAAGGTTTGTTGAAAAATTATGCCGACCTGTATACCTTGACGAAGGAACAGATTCTTCCTTTAGAACGCATGGCCGAAAAATCCGCAGAGAATTTGGTCAATGGAATAGCGGAGTCGGTAAAGATTCCCTTCGAAAGGGTACTTTTTGCATTGGGCATCCGCTTTGTTGGGGAAACCGTGGCCAAAAAACTGGCCAGGGCCTATAAGAATATAGATGCCCTGATGTCTACATCGGAAGAGGAACTGACCGCAGTAAATGAAATCGGGGAACGTATCGCCCGTTCGGTAGTGGAATTTTTTCGGAATGATACCAATACCGAAATCATATCCCGTTTAAAAAGCTATGGCATACAGCTCTCCTTGTCCGAAAAACAGCTAGAAAACCAGACCGATACGTTGAAAGGTATGACCATAGTGGTGTCAGGAGTCTTTGAAACCCTGAGCCGCGACGAACTGAAAAAAATGATTGAGAACAATGGGGGCAAGGTTGGGTCAGGCATTTCTTCAAAAACCGCGTATTTAGTGGCTGGCGATAAAATGGGTCCAAGCAAACGCACCAAGGCCGAAAGTCTTGGTGTGCCGATCATTTCCGAGGTAGAATTTATGGAAATGGTCGACTTCTAGGGAGAATTAGGCTGAAAACCTTATATTTTAGAAAATTAGCTGTATTACGTATCGAAATTCAGTTTCTCGCTATTACCTCTTTATTCAGGTTTATAAATCAGTAAGCTGTAAATTCTTGTATTATCGATCGGGTGATTCGGCATTGTGAAATGACCGTTTGGTTTGTAGATTGGCATCGTATGTTTAGAAGTCGGTACGCTCCCGGCCATTGCGGTTTCACTATCTGGCTCAAAAGTTTTCTTGGGCTGGCTACCAACATCATCTGTTTCAAAAGCGTTTATATTCAAGCTTACATTGTATTGCCGCCTATACCCTAGGGAATCAACCGTGGAGTATAGCTGATTTTGCGCATTGAGTCACGAAAAAAAATGCAAAACAGAAAGCGGTAAAAAAGAGTGTCTTTTTCAACTTTTATGATATATTCCTTAATGGTTGCAAAAATAAGACGTCCCAAAAATAGAAAAGCCGACCCCTTCGATCGACTTTTCAAAAAAATATTATTAAGCAACCGTTACAGCGGTTTGCGTCCTGATATGACGTTGTAAAGTATTACCACAACGGCAATAACGAGTAGTATATGAATTAGACTATTGGTTCCAAGTCCGGGTACTACCCCTAACATTCCTAAAAGCCAAACTACGATACAAATAACGGCTACCAGCCAAAGAAGACTTCTCATAATTGATTATTTTTAAGATTAGTTTAACAAGATACTGAAGTTTTCTGTACAAGTGTTAAATCAAACCGAAAAAAAAATACTTCAATCGATTAAATGATGTATTAAATCGTTGAACGCCAATAGTAAAGCTGATGGTTACTAATTATTCTATTTGGCTCTAGTTTAAATCAACTATGACGCTTGAATCTCCTAAATTTTAGACGGTTTGAGCCTGTTTGATATTAAAAGTCCTATAAGGATTTAATATCAACCTAACCTAATAGTATCAACGCTCGACTAAACTAGAGCCATCAATTTATATACCGACTATGAATCTCTGTACAATAGGTTGCCTCTACAAATTGGAATTGTACTCGTAATACGAGTCCATTTTTTTTTAGGTCTTCTTCGCATAAAAAAATCTTGGGGGAGTATCAGTTCAAAGGATAGGTTTTATTCCTATGAAGACTTGTTGACCTTATTTTCAAGCGTATCCCAGTAATTATCAAATTTAGCTATACGAAGTGATTTTAGGGTAAAAGGAAGGGGAACCACTAATCCGATAGCAACGGTCTAAAGGATTTACACCGGGGCATCCCACTATTTTCAGGTTATTTGGAATGCAAATCTATCTTGGGATTTCTTTTAACAAACCGGTACAGCAGTCCATGTAGAACCATTAATGCTGTTATGGTAAATAAGTACTCCCCAAAAAACGTGTTCTCCCCGAGTCCCAATTGGCGATACATCTGAAAACAGAACCAAAAATTAACGGTGTTCAAGGCCACAAAGCCAAATAAGTAGGACCATTTTTTAAATACCCTCGAATAGAGTCCGAATGAAAATAAAAGTTTAATATCCTCTCCAAATCGGGATGCGAACACCGGCCAAATAAAAAATAAGGGTAACGCAAAAAGTCGGGTTTCCCGTGCGAAGGCCGTCAGTATTACAATGGGCGTATTAATGATTACGGTCAGGAGAAAGGCATAGACCCATTTTTTTTGGCGAATGGGGACAACTTCCCTCTTTACATAGACCATAGTCAAATATAAAAACGGTGCCAGTGCCAGAAAAAGGGATATCCAGGTTTCAACGGTGTTCTTGGTGCTTTCAAAATTTTCAAGAAAACAGGAGTAGCGGCTGGCCATTTCGATTTGGGTCGCTTTTAGCTGGTCGTTGGTGTAAATGAATAGTGCGAGATAGATGCCGTAGATGAGTAGGGGTAGCAAAATCGGAATACCTAGTCTTAGGTGTTCTTTGGAAAGCGATCTAAAATTGAATTTCCCCAGCCCCGGCATAAAGATGAGTAACGCCGGTAGAAGCAACATACTCGTTTCCCTTGAAATCAACGCCAAGGTAAAAAACGGCACGTACCAGCCCCATTTTTTTTGAACGAAGGCGATAAGGGAAAGAAGTATAAAACAGTACTGTAACGGCTCGTCATAACTAAAAACGGGCGGGAAAAAGGCGAACAATACGGAAAATGATAAGAAATAGACACTCATATTGACCAAGGCCTGTTCGGTACTTTCCTTTAAAGTTTTCGATAGCCTAAATAGGAACAACCCGCTGAGGAACAATAATATAAAGTTAACCAGGATAAAAGCGTGTCCCGATCGTAATCCGAATTTACCGGTAACACTTTCGATAAGAAAGCTGGTAAGTGGTCTTCGGGCGAAGGGGGCGATTTCTTGATGATAGTCGATCTGTGATTTTAGAAATCCATGGGAAATGCGGGTGTTGTTCTCGTTCAACATGCTGTCCATATTTGGCAGCATATGGATACCGAAGATTATCAATGCAAACGATAAGGCCAACAAATAGGGCAGGAGCTGCCATCGCACTGTTTTTTCGAACCTTGTTGGCCTCATAGACGCGGATTAACCCGTCGAATTTAGGTATTTTTGGAAAAGAATAAACATGAAACTTGAAAATGATGCCCAATCCGAAAAATTATGGGGATTTTGAAAATTCCTTACAGAATAAGAAGCCGGATTCCAATTGGCCGGAAGCCTTAAAATCCCTTTGGTATGATGCCAAAGGCGATTGGAAAGCTTCCCATGACATTGCCCAAGAACTACACCATGATATCGGCAGTTGGATTCACGCCTATCTACACCGCAAGGAAGGTGATGAGTTCAATGCGGGGTATTGGTACCGAAGGGCGAAACGGGAATTCCCTCGGATTTCATTGGAAGAGGAGCATCGGGAGATTACGGAGTTTGTTTTAGGTGCCCAATAATCGACTAGCCATCCTTTTTCTAGGGAGTTCGGATTTGCTGTACATCCGTTTTGCCTACTTTTCTGTTACCCTTTTTTTTGTTCAAACCCTGATAGATATCCCATCCGCTTTCCGATTTTCATCCCCATCAAAATAAAAATCGATTCGCCCTAAGTTGAGACCGAAACAGCCCACTTGGTTGACCAATATCTCACGGCCCATTTTATTTTTAACTATAGTCGGCCGATCAAGAAATGTATGGGTATGGCCTCCGATGATAAGGTCAGTGTATTGGGTTATGGCCGCAAGCGCTAGATCATTAGGCCTTTCCTTGATTTTGTAGTCATATCCGATATGCGATAGGCATATGATAAGATGGCAGTTTTCCTTTTCACTTAAAAGCCGTTCGGTATCCACTGCAATACCGTACGGTTCAAGATATGCGGTTTCCTTGTACATTTTTTTGTCCACCAAGCCTTCCAACGCAATACCTAGGCCGTATACGCCGATTTTGATACCGTCTACTGTATAGGTTCTGTAGGGTTTGACATACCCGTCCATAACCGTATTGCTAAAATCGTAGTTGGCGGATAGTAATTCGAATTCCGCATTCGGCATTTGAGCTAACAGGCCTTCAATTCCATTGTCAAAATCATGGTTGCCGATCGTCGCGGCGTCATATTTTAAGGCACTCATCAATTTAAATTCCAGTTCGCCGCCGTAAAAGTTGAAGTAGGGGGTACCCTGAAAGATATCGCCCGCATCGAACAATAGGGTATTTTTATTTTCTTCCCGAATCGATTCGACCAAGGTAGCCCTCCGCGCCAATCCCCCTAAATTCGGGAAATCAGAATGGCTTTTCGGAAAGGGATCGATATGGCTATGCACATCGTTGGTATGTAAGATGGTGATGTGCTTTTTGGTTTCCCCGATACAGGAATGAACTGATAGTCCGCCTAAGCCTATCAATGCAGTAGATGCGGCACTCTGTTTAATAAAGTTTCTTCTTTTCATGAAAAAGTTCAAATCCAATTCATCCTAAAAACCCCAATGCCAACCAACAACTCCGGGCATCCTGCACCGAGCACCAAGCAACCCTTACTCCATCCGATAAAACCTATGGTCTACCACCGGCGCAACCGTATCGACCTTGTTAAAATAATCGATCATAGCATTCCGGATCTTATAGTCGATCGGGGTCACTTTTACCGCATCTTTAAAGAAAACCATATCATCACCACCGTTGAGCAAATAGTCTGATGTGGCTATGTTATAAGCCCCATTTTTGTCCAAAGGCTTTCCTCGTATACGGATCGACTGTATTTCGTTCTCCTTATTTAACACTACTTGCAGTCCCGATATTGGATGTGCCCGACCGGAATCCCTTAAATAGGAGACCAGATGCTGTACGGATTTTCCGCTGAGCTTGGCGACAACTATTGAATTCTCGAAGGGCATCACTTCATAGGCACTACGGGCGGTCACTTTTCCTTTGGGAATA
The DNA here is from genome assembly GCA_024635875.1 of Pricia sp. Taxonomy (GTDB): domain Bacteria; phylum Bacteroidota; class Bacteroidia; order Flavobacteriales; family Flavobacteriaceae; genus Pricia. Next base: position 14,717 of record JAGXIC010000225.1, on the reverse strand, counting down.
ATAGAGCGAATGCCCCCATGGTTCAATAGTGCAAAATCAATTTTTTCTCCGGTCCGGGACTCAAAAATAGGGCCGGCCTCCGATAGCATGATATCGGCCAGAAGGTTTCCTGCGGTGGTATTGTAGGTGCCGTCGGTTTTCGAAATCGTAATTGGGGCGAATGCTAATGTACTGTCGAGCACCGCATCTATTCGGATTCGATACGGGGCGACAAATTTTTCGATGGCATCCGAGGTCTTGATCGACGCCTCTATTCCAATTTGGCGGCCTTCGATTCTAGCCAACGAGGTCGCATCTCGGCAGGAAAAGAAACCACCTATTGTTAAAAATATAACAAAATGTTCAATTTTTAAACCCATGATTCGTTTTATCTTTGTGCTATAAATAATAATGCAAGGAGTTTCCTTACATTTGTATGGCTACAAATCCAGTTTTTGGGATGTCGGATGCACAAAATGCAAAAGTACATGTTTAAGGGAATAAAAGACAAGTTCAAGTACAATTCGAGCGTTAAATTCCTAAAACAGGAATTGGCTAAGGAACCCCCAAAAATAGAAAGGGAAAGCGGTATCAGCTCGGTAGGCTGCATCGTTGATCTGGACAGTTTTGAGGATACCAACTTGTTCTATGGTTTTGTGGAAGATTATAATTTAAGGCCCAATGGGGTTAAAATCATCGGCTACAAGAGCTATTATGACAAGAATTCGCCCTATTCCACCCCCGTATTCTCCGATAAGGATTTGGGATGGAACGGCAACATTGAAAACAGTTATGCACTTGAATTTTTGAGTAGGGAGTATGATCTATTGGTCAATTATTATACCGCCGAAAATTTGCTCATCCAATTAATGAGTATCAAGACACGTGCCCGTTTTCGGGTGGGATTCAAAGATGTAGACCGGGTCTACAACGATTTGATCATGGACGCTCCTTTGAAGGACTTTCCTACCTTTAGAAAGGAGCTAAAAAAATACCTAGGCGTTTTAAACGAGATAAGATAATGGAACAATTACAAGGTACGGGCGTGGCTCTGGTAACCCCGTTTAAGAAAGATTTATCCATAGATACCGAAGCCTTGCAGCGTATTGTCGATTATTGTATCGATGGCGGTGTAGATTATCTTGTCGTACTTGGTACGACCGGTGAGATGGTTACGTTGAACAAGGCCGAGAAAATGTTGGTCATGGATACGGTAGTCAGTGCCAATATGGGCCCGCTGCCTTTAGTATTGGGTATAGGTGGAAACAGTACCTATAGAATCGTAGATGAAATCAAGTCCTTTGAATCCGAACATTTTTCAGCGATTCTTTCCGTTTCCCCGTATTATAATAAGCCTACCCAAGAAGGTGTCTATCAGCATTTCAAAGCGATTGCCGAAGTGACCAAAAAGCCTATACTTATGTATAACGTGCCCGGTAGAACGGGTAGTAATATGCTTCCGGAAACAAGCCTGCGATTAGCACGGGATTTTGATAATATTATAGGTATTAAAGAAGCTTCCGGAGATATGGTACAGGTACAAAAAATCCTGAAGAATAAAAGTAGGGACTTTATGGTGATCTCCGGCGATGATATCACCGCGTTACCAACAGTATTGGCCGGGGGATCGGGCGTAATATCCGTTTTGGGACAGGGATTGCCATCGGAATTCTCGAATATGATTCGGGCGGGATTGAATCGCGAGGTCGACGAGGCCTATCGTCTACATTATGCTATGCAGGATGGTATGGAACTCATATTTAAGGAGGGAAATCCGGCAGGTATCAAGGCGATTTTCGAGACCCTAGGACTTTCAGGTGCTTACGTACGACTACCGCTGGTGGAAGCTTCATCCGCCTTGAAAAAGGAAATCGTCGCGTTTGTTCAACCGTTTTTGAAGGTAACTGCTTAGGAAATCTTTCCGATTCTTTTGGAACTAAATTACATCAGATTAAGACCGGTGCCTGCCCGACAGGTCATTCGGGCGGGGGTTTTGATTCCGCCTCAAAGTCGGCTAAAGTCCGATCGTTCGGGTTCGGCCCAACGCCATACGCAGATCGCTTTACGCCATCTTTGTATACCGCGTATAGCGCAAGGCGAACAGCAAATCAAACTAAAGTATTCGCCTAAAGGCTAGGGATTCCCCCCCACAGAATACAGTAAGCACACGGGGAATTTTAAGGGTCAAATTCCAAAAAAAGATGCAATCTTTTGTCCTTGAACCTAGAAAGCCTGACCCGAATGGGCAGGCTTCATTTCTTTGTAACGGCAAGTGGATCAATACCCGAACCGAATCACCATATTAGGACCGTACATGACCAACATGGTGCACATGGCTAAAATCAGGCTGACAATCGCCGAAAATAGCAGTAGCGATGTGGCCTTGAACCATATTGGCATGCCGTTAAGAGAAGTGTTTTTAACAATCGTGTGATAAACATCCATATTTTCATTTTTAGTGTGAAACCCGTTTTGATTTCGTTCATACACATAGCATGAATTCTTTGGATGTAGGTGTGGTCCCTGTAGAACTTGGGGTTCTTTGTAATTAAACAACAAATAGAACCAAATCCCTAACGTGTAGTATAATTTTTCGCTGAATCGCATAAAAAAAGGAAGAACGGCATTGCTGTTCTTCCTTTTGTGTTTTTTCTATAAATGGCAAACCGCTTAATTAACGTGATATATGCCTGTCCAAGTAGTTTAAATTGCACCTATCAAACTCAAACTTGAAAGAAAGTGCCTCAACTAATTTTTGAAATTTGGGTTTTATAATTTCCTCTACTCACAACCTCCTGAAAAACCAGTGGCGTTGAACTTGGTCTGTACCGCCCCTTGAATACCGCCTTTATTTACTTGAATGGCTAGATTGTTGTCACCGCTACGTTTTGGACTACAATATTCGAAAAGGTAAAAACTGCTGGCCCTTCGGGACACCAATTCCGATATGTTATTAAAAGTAGTTTCAAGCTCTTCTTTGTTGTTCGCAACTACACTTGAGGTCTTTCCAATATCGGTCAGCACCTGGGTATCGATTTCGGTACCGAGCCCGATGGTAAAAAAAGAGATATTCGGATTGGCCGTATCTACCTTCTGCTGAGCGGCTTCTTTCGTAAAACGGGCGGCTTGATCGGTACCGTCGGTAAAGATAACGACTGATGCTGCCCCGATTTTTTCTCCTTCCGTACTTTCCGCCAAGAGGTTCGAGGCGATATCGGTAGATTTGATAACCGCACCGTAAAGATCGGTAGAGACATCTTCGCTTATATCAGCCGTTATGCCTGCGACAGCGGCTGTAAGTTCTGCCTTGTTCGCGGTCAACGGGTTCAGTTCGTGCAAAACATCTTCCCCATCGAACCAATAGATGGCCATTTTAAAGGACTCCTGAGTGGTAGCTGGCATCACATTCTCTATAAAGCTGGCGCTGGCAGTTTTTAGTTCCGCGAGGCTAGTCGTCAATACACTGGCACTTAAATCGAGCACTAGCAACGTATTATTGCTGAAAATCTGTGAATTGGGTGAAATACGGGAGTTGGCTTCAGATTTCGATATGGTATTGAAACAGGCGTCGTTTTGCCCCTGCTCGTAGATAGTAAATTCATCTGCGGTTAGTCCCGGTACGGGACTGCCATCCGCATCAGAAACCTTAAAGAACACCGACACCTTCCCGGGTTCGGTGGTGTATTGGTCTTGTATGGAAAGAATAAGGTCGTTCTCGCCGAGTTCAAGGCAATCGTCGACCGGCTTTCCTTGGCCGAGGTCTCCACCGGTATTCAGGCCAAAATTCACGTCGTCATCGGCATTGCCGCAAGAGACCAATAGGCTGATGGAGAAAAATAATGCGAGTAATTGGAAATTGGATTTCATTGAATTTATTTTTTGTGAGTTTGTGCGATTTAGCGTTAGTTTCAACCAACACAACGATGATTTCAAACGAATCGTATACTTGGAGGGACAAATAATGTTAAAGATTGTTAAGGCGGATGCCATGGATTTTTGTAGCTTTCCTCCTCATTTCTTAATATATGTCGCCTTTATGATTCGTATCACCGTTTTGCTGCTACTACTCTGCGCTTTTCAGCCCTGCTTTTCCCAAAAAAGGAACGCTGAGTTCCGACTGAACATTCGCAAGGCGTCAGCACCCATAATTATTGATGGTATGGGAAATGACAAGGCTTGGCAGGATACCGATGTGGCCACCGATTTTTTTATGGTTTTGCCGATGGATGAGGGAAAGGCCAACGAACCAACGGAAATCCGTATGGCTTACGATGACAAGAACCTGTATGTATTGGCTACTTTTTATCATACTATGAAGGGGGATTATTATGTGGAATCGCTGCGGCGGGACTTTTCCTTTGGGAAAAATGACAACTTTTTGCTTTTTATGGACCCGTTCAACAATCAGACCACGGGATTTTCCTTTGGCGCCAATGCGTATGGTGCCCAATGGGACGGTACCATGTACAACGGTGGCAGCGTAGATTTGAACTGGGACAGTAAGTGGATTTCCGAAACCACACGCGACGATGAAAAATGGGTCTTCGAGATGGCGCTTCCGTTTAAGTCCATTCGCTATGAGGATGGCGTTTCGGAATGGGGCATCAACTTTAGCCGTTTAGACCTGAAGTCAACCGAAAAATCAAGCTGGACCCCTATTCCAAGGCAATTGCCCACCGCATCCTTGGCGCATACCGGTACGTTGGTATGGGATACCCCACCGCCATCACCGGGGTTGAACTTTTCGCTCATTCCCTATGTTCTGGGAAGCGCGGGCAAGGACCTTGAAAATAATGGTGATTCGGATTATGACGTCAAAGTTGGGGGCGATGTAAAGTTCAGCCTTACTTCGTCGCTAAATTTGGACCTTACCGTAAATCCCGATTTCTCGCAGGTAGAAGTTGACCGGCAGATTACCAATCTAGACCGGTTTGAACTGTTCTTCCCTGAAAGGCGACAGTTCTTTTTAGAGAACAGCGATCTATTCGCCAGTTTCGGCTATGAGAACATACGTCCCTTTTTTTCCAGGCGTATCGGTTTGGGTGTACCTATACAGGCCGGGGCAAGGGTCAGTGGCAATCTCAACAAAAAGTGGCGTTTGGGCCTTATGGACATGCAGACAGCAAGCATCGATGAAACGGGGTTGCCCAGTCAGAATTTCGGGGTACTATCCCTACAAAAAAAGATTTTTAGCAGATCTAATATCGGATTGCTGTTCGTTAACAAGCAATCCATTAACTATCCTAAGGAAAACGACTCCCTTTCAACACTTTATCCAAAATTCAACCGTAATTTGGGACTGGAATACAATTTGGCCTCTTCCGACAACCTGTGGAACGGGAAGGCCTTTTTTCTAAAATCCTTTTCTCCCGATGAAACGGGAAACGGCATCACACAGGCAGCCCATTTGGAATATAAAAGCAGAAAGTGGAGCTGGCGGGTTCAAGAAGAATGGGTTAGCGACGACTATTCCGCCGAAGTCGGTTTTGTGCCTCGTATCGGATATGTAAACTTTAACGGGTACATTGGCCATCTGTTCTTTCCGAAAGGCAGCAAGGTACTAAGCCACGGACCGCGTTTGAACGCGAACTACTACTTCAACGAGAATTTCGGACGGACGGACAATACCAGCTTCTTACAATACTTCGTGAATTTTCGAAATCGAAGCGACTTGATGGTTTTTTTTTCCGATGATTATGTGAAACTGTTGGCCGCCTTCGATCCGACCCGATTGGGCATCGCACAACTCGATATCGGTACTGAACATCAGTGGAACGCGGTAGGGTGGGAATATATCGCAAAGCCACAAAGTCTGTTCACTTATACCCTAGCTGGACGCTTGGGCGGTTACTATCTCGATGGCAGCCGCACCAGCCTGACCGCTGAATTGGGCTACCGCTTTCAGCCGTACGTTGGCCTTAGCGCTAACCTGAACTATAATCGTATACGATTGCCCGAACCTTGGAATACGAATCAATTTTGGCTGATAGGTTCCGAAATTGACGTAACCTTCAGCAACAAACTGTTTTTCGCAAATTTGTTTCAATACAACGAGCAGACCAAGAACTTCAACTTGAATTCAAGGTTTCAATGGCGGTATAGTCCCGCTTCGGATCTGTTTTTGGTCTACACGAACAATTATTTTATCGAACCATTCGAGGGTCGAAATTGGGGACTGACCCTAAAATTTACATATTGGTTCAATCGGTAGGGACCTAAAGACCTGATGGGTTTGGGTTATTCCAAGCAAGGGTCTTCAATTGACATAGAAGCCTTGCAGCGTGATTCATGAATCTTGGAGCAAACGGGTCAGGTGACCACTGGAAATTAATAAACTGTTAAAATAAAATAAAAATACAATTTTATTCATATCTTCAAAGCAATTCTAAGAGTTGTTTAACCTCTTTATCCACTGAAAAATAGCACCTATGCCAAAATATAATTTGAATATCAACGGAAAACCCCGCTCCATTGAAGCCAGCGCAGACACTCCTTTATTGTGGATACTCAGGGACCATCTTGATATGGTGGGCACGAAATTTGGATGCGGTATTGCCCAGTGCGGTGCCTGCACCGTGCATGTCGACGGTAATGCGGCACGCAGCTGCTCTTTGCCCGTAGCTTCGGCGGAAGGCAAGGAGATTACTACGATCGAGGGACTGTCGGAAGACGGTTCGCACCCTGTGCAGAAGGCCTGGAAGGAAGTTGATGTACCCCAATGTGGGTATTGCCAATCGGGCCAGATCATGACGGCATCGGCATTTTTAAAGCAAAATAAAAATCCTTCCGATGCGGAAATCAAGAACGCCATGAACGGCAATATCTGCCGCTGTGCGGCCTACAATCGCATTCAAAAAGCCGTGGAAATCGCGGCCGGGAATATGGGTTAGTACTTTTTTTATGATTCCTGCGTAGGCGGGAATTTCTTTTCTCCTCTCCATTCTAAATACTTCAATAATGTCAACAACAGCAGCTTCAATAACTTTCAGTAGAAGAAACTTCCTCCGCACATCTTCATTGGCCAGCGGTGGGCTTCTAATCGGCTTCAACCTTTTCACAGCCTGTAAATCCGATGTTAAACCTCCAATTGACTTGGCAGACCTTAACTACAATGATTTCAATGCGTTCATAAAAATAGCAAAGAATGGTGCGGTGACTATTTTTTCCCCGAATCCGGAAATCGGACAGGGCGTAAAAACGGCAATGCCCATGATTATTGCCGAAGAATTGGGCGTTGCTTGGGATAAGGTGCTTGTAGAGCAGGGTGTTCTTGATACTGAAAATTATACAAGACAGGTGGCCGGAGGTAGTCAGTCCATCCGGTTTGGTTGGGATGCCCTTCGCCAAACGGGAGCAACAGCGAGACAAATGTTGGTGAACGCCGCTGCCGCCAAGTGGGGTGTCGATGCTTCAGAACTTTCGGTCAGCGAGGGCGTGATAACAAATGCGGCCGGAGAAACTTTGGGATACGGTGATGTTGTCGACGAAGCGGCGAAGCTTGAGGTGCCCGAAGAAGTTACGCTCAAAGAACCCAAGGATTATAAAATTATCGGCACCGATCAGGTGAATGTGGATATCGATAAAATCATCACCGGAAAACCGCTGTTCGGACTTGACTATAAAGTCGATGGAATGGTCTACGCCGCTGTATTGCGACCGCCGGCGTTCGGGCAGGAGCTGGAATCGTATGACGCGACCGAGGCCAAAGCCATGCCGGGAGTTATCGACGTTATCAAAATTGGCAAAAAAGCTAAAGTACTTCTAGGCAAGGAGGAGGTCAATTGGACCGCTCAGTTAGTTCCCAGTGAAAAAGTAGTTGTAATCGCCAAAACAACTTGGGAAGCCTTCAAGGCAAAAAAGGTTATCAAGGCGCAATGGAAAAATGCCTCTACCTTGGAAAGCACGGATTATCAGGATAAAAAACTAAATGGTCTTTTGGATGGTAATGAATTTACTACCTTAAGGGAAGATGGCGATGTCGACAAAGCTTTCGCCAATGCGGATACCGTTTTGGAACGTACCTATGAATCCCCTTTCCTACCTCACAGTTGTATGGAACCCATGAATTTTTTTGCCAACGTAACCGATAAAAAAATCCAATTAGTAGGGCCTATACAAACGCCCGAAGATGCTGCAAATACAGTAGCGGAGTTGTTAGGTCGTGATGTAAAGGACATTCATTTGGAAATGACCCGCCAGGGAGGCGGTTTTGGGCGACGATTATATGGTGATTTCGTTTATGAGGTTGCTGAGATTTCGGATACCATCAGAAAACCGGTAAAAATGGTCTCTTCCCGTGAAGACGACATGACCACCGGAGTATATCGTCCTGCCATTAAATATCGCATAAAAGCGGCCATTAAAAATGGAAAGTTAACGGGATATCAATTAAAGGAAGCCGCCATCAACGGCAATATGTATGGTCTTATCCCCAATTTCTTTCCCGCCGGCGCGGTAGAAAATTATCGGGTAGATGTCGCTAACTACGAAAGTAATATTACCACAGGGGCTTGGCGTGCACCCTACACCAATTTTCTGGCCTATGCCGAGCAAGCTTTTTTTGATGAAATCGCCGAGACGATGGAGGTAGACAAGGTGCAATTGCGCCTAGATTTACTTGAAAAGGTTAAAGGTACTACCGATGAACGGATTCAATATGATCCCGAACGCATGCAGGCCGTTCTTAAATTGGCCGTTGATAAATCCGGATGGGGCAAGGCACCGGAAGGCACTTATCAGGGTGTCGTCGCCTATTATTGCCATAATTCCCATGTTGCCGAGGTGGCTGATGTTCAAATTGAAAACGGGATGCCGGTAGTAAAAAAAGTTACCTGTGTGGTCGATTGCGGTATCGTAATCAATCCCTTAGGGGCCAAAAACCAAATTGTAGGCGGCGTTATTGATGGTGTGGGACATGCCATGTACGGCCAATTCGGATTTAAGGACGGGGTGCCGACTTCCACTAATTATGATACGTATCGGCTCATCCGTATGAAAGAAGCGCCCTTGGTCGACGCTTACATGATCCAGAACGAACTTTCCCCGACGGGACTTGGAGAACCAACCCTGCCGCCCGCAGGCGGCGCTGTAGCCAACGCACTAAAAGCCGCCACTGGAAAACGCATTTACAAGCAACCCTTTATGGAAGACCCGGATTTCTGGAGAGTTGAGAACAAGGAAATTTTAGGATAATACAAACAGTCAGCAAATAAAATTCAAGGTTTAATCGCTACTTCGTAGCTGTTTAAGGTTTAAGGTTATCTTTAAGGGTTCTACAGGCTAGCAACTTTGAACCTTGAACCTGCCGAAGGCAGATTTAAACCTTAAATTTTTTACTGCCACCTACAACTGTGACTGAATACTTTAAAAAATGACCCACGAATTAAAAAAGATAATCCAAGCCTTTGAAGTTGCAAAATCAAAAAAGCTAAAGACCGTCCTTGTGACGGTCGTTGCTTTAGAGGGCTCTTCGTATCGAAGACCAGGGGTTCGTATGCTTATTCGAGAAGATGGTAGAGCAATCGGGGCGGTGAGCGGGGGCTGCGTCGAAAAAGAAATTGTTTTACAGGCTCAAAGCGTTTTTACCGGCGGCATTCCTAAAATGATGACGTACGATGGGCGTTACCGACTGGGCTGCGAAGGTATTTTGTATATCCTGATAGAGCCCTTTGCCCCTGAATCGCAGTTTTTCAAGGCTTTTGACGTAATGCTCCAAAAACGCCATCCGTTCGAGGTGTCTTCCTATTTCTCAAAAACGGAGGGTTCAAATCAAACCTATGGATCTATTTTTCGATTTGAAGGGAAGGAAATCCCTTTACGTTCCTCATTAAAAACGGATCCGGCGGCGGAACGTTTTGAACAGCAGATGCAACCTTGCTTTAAGCTGGTGATCGTAGGGGCGGAACACGATGCGGTACAATTGTGTCTTTTCGCATCCCTTGCCGGATGGGAGGTTACTATTGTTGCCGCCGCATCCGAAAAAAAGGAAATTACGGATTTTCCCGGAGCAGAAAAATTCATTACGATAGAACCCGAAATGTTGTCTACAGATGCTATAGATCAGCAAACTGCCCTGATGATTATGACCCATAGTTACGTGCGCGATCTGAAATATCTTTTGGCCTATAAAAACACCCGACCAGGCTATTTGGGCCTTTTGGGTCCGTCAAGACGGCGGGAAAGACTGCTTGGGGATTTTATCGAACGCCATCCTGAAGTTTCCGATGCGTTTATCGATGGTATACACGGCCCGGCGGGACTCGACATCGGCGCGGAAACGGCTCAGGAAATCGCCTTTGCCATTATCGCCGAGATACTTTCCGTGACCCGCGACAAGAAGCCAATGCTGTTGAAAAACAAGTCCGGTAAGATTCATAGTTGATGATTTTACCCAAAAACGTAGCGATTGTTATACTGGCCGCCGGTGCTTCGTCCCGGATGGGCAGGACCAAGCAGTTGTTGCCTTGGAAAGATACAACCTTGTTGGGCAACGCCATTTGTAAGGCAAAAGCTTCCGATGCCAATTCGGTAGTGGTCGTTTTGGGGGCGAACGCTACCCAAATCCAAATTGGCATTACAGAAAATGATTTAGAAATTGTAGAAAATAAACGATGGGCCTCTGGATTGGGAAGTTCCATCGCCTGTGGGACGGACTTCCTAATCAAGAAAAAAAATAGACCCAACGGTATTTTAATTATGCTTGCCGATCAGCCATTGATCGATACTGCCTATCTGAATGCGATGATGGCTACTTTCAATCCGGAACAGGAGGTTATTATTGCCACAGCCTACGAAAATAGGGCAGGGGTTCCGGCATTATTTTCCCAAAACTATTATAAGAAATTAACTAAATTGGACGATGATTCCGGGGCGAAAAAAATCATAGACCGCCATATAGAAAATGTATCGATTCTAAATTTGGGACAAAAAACAGTCGACATAGATACAAAATCGGACTACGAAGATTTAACTAAAAACTGGAATTAAATAATTATAAATAAATGAAAATAAGATTATTACGTTTTTCTCTAATCCTTCTGTTGTTTTATGCCGCCGAACTGTCCGCTCAGGAAATGGGTTTTGAGGAATACAATCCAAAATCTACTTTGGTGGTGCCAAAGCATGAAATATCAAAGTCCAAATTCCCTTTTATCGATGTACACAGTCATCAACGTAGTATGACCCCTGAAAGCTTGAAAGAGCTAATCGCCGATATGGATGCCCTGAACGAGGCCGTGATGGTCAATTTAAGCGGGGGATCAGGTTCAGGTCTCAAGGAACAGGTGGATAACATTGAAAAGACCTACCCCAATCGGTTTGTGGTATTTGCCAATGTCGATTTTGATGGCGTCGGTTCAGAGGGATGGACAGAAAAGGCGGTAGATCAACTCGAAGCTGATATTAGAAATGGTGCCAAGGGGCTCAAAGTGTATAAAAGTTTAGGCCTTAGGAATAGGGATAGTGACGGCAACCGATTGGCGGTCGATGACGAACGACTAGATGCCATATGGGCCAAGTGTGGGGAACTTGGCGTTCCCGTATTAATACATTCCGCAGATCCAAAATCCTTCTGGGACAACATGGATGGAGATAATGAGCGTTGGTTAGAGCTGAAAACGCATCCCCGAAGAAAACGATCCGAGACGGATCCAGCCTCATGGGAACAAATTATCGAGGAGCAGCACCGCATGTTCAAAAAACATCCTGACACAAAATTTATCAATGCACATATGGGCTGGTACGCGAACAATCTGGGCAAGCTGGGTGAGCTTTTGAACGAAATACCGAACATGAACGTCGGTATCTCCGCCGTTATCGCCGAACTGGGCCGACAGCCTAGAAATGCGAGGGCATTCTTTATCAAGTATCAAGACCGTATCCTCTTCGGAAAAGACAGTTGGCAGCCCGATGAGTTTCCCACCTATTTCCGGGTCTTGGAAACCGATGACGAGTATTTTCCCTATTACAAAAAATATCATGCTTTTTGGGCCATGTACGGCTTAGATCTCCCGGACGAAGTGCTTCAAAAGGTATACTATAAAAATGCACTCAATCTCATTCCCGGTCTCGATACAAGTCTTTTTCTGGATAATTGACAGCTTTCAGATGAACCTTTGAAAGCGATTTAAGAACCCTATTATGATCCCAATTATGATCCCATTTTAAGAGGCTAAGGGCATCCTCGTTTATCAGTGATTTGAAAGACGAAACTAATAAGGGTAATCGGAGTATGAAGTTGATTTTGAAAATCGTACTTTCGAAGTATAAAAAATAGTTATGATTTTCGTCTTTCCCAGACCATTTATAGGATATCTAGTGTTTACGTTACTATTTCTTTTTTCCTGTAAAGAGAACCAAAACCAACAACAGGAAATCTCCCATAAATACACAAATGCGCTGGCTGAAGAGACGAGTCCGTATTTACTACAACACGCCCACAATCCCGTAAATTGGAGGCCATGGAGCCAAGAAGCCCTAAAAGACGCCGAGAAAGAGAATAAATTAGTATTGGTCAGTATCGGCTATTCCTCATGCCACTGGTGCCATGTGATGGAAAGGGAGACTTTTGAGGATGAAGCCGTGGCCAAGATTATGAACGAGAACTTCATCAATATCAAGGTCGACCGCGAGGAGCGGCCCGATGTCGACCAGGTCTACATGACCGCGTTGCAACTAATTTCGGGCAACGGCGGATGGCCGCTGAACGTCATCACCCTTCCCAATGGAAAACCCCTTTACGGCGGAACCTATCACACAAAAGAACAGTGGACCAAGGTGTTGACCAAAATCAGCGATCTGTATAAAAACGACCCTAAAAAAGCGGCCGAATACTCCGATATGGTGGCCGCTGGCATTGCTGACGCCAACCTTATCGAGCCCGCTGAGGATACCGGTTCGCTTACAGAGGAGACCGTGAAGGCAAGCGTAAAAAATTGGAAACCGAATTGGGATTTGAAGGAGGGCGGTGACAAGGGGACACAGAAGTTCATGATTCCCACTAATTTGAGTTTTCTTTTGGATTACGCGCTGTTGACCGGCGATGATAGCGTCAGGGAACATGTGAAAAATACCTTGGATAAAATGGCACTCGGGGGCATCTATGATCACCTCGGCGGCGGATTTTACCGATACAGCACCGACGCCTATTGGAAAGTACCGCACTTCGAAAAAATGCTCTATGACAATGCGCAATTGTTGAGCCTGTACGCCAAAGCCTACCAAATTTTTAAAAATCCGGAATACAAAGCGATCGTTTTCGAAACCATCGATTTTTTGGATAGGGAAATGAAAAACACCGCGGGCGGTTATTTTGCCGCATTGAATGCCGATAGCGAGGGGGAAGAGGGCAAGTTTTACGTGTGGCAAGAGGAGGAGTTGAAGTCCGTTTTAGGGAACGATTTCGAACTTTTTGCATCCTATTACAACATCAAATCCAAGGCGATTTGGGAAGAAGGGAAATATATACTGCACAAACCGCTGCATGATTCCACCTTTATTGCGAATAATTCTATCGGTCAAAATATGCTGAACGCTTCAAAAAAAGTATGGCATGACAAACTCCTGAAAGCTAGGGACGAAAGGATAAGGCCGTCTACCGACGATAAGATTATTACTTCTTGGAACGCACTGTTAATCAATGGATTTGTAGCTGTGTACGAAACTTTTGGTAAAAGTGAGCATTTGGACAAGGCAAAATCTATTTTCGAATTTATAAGGGCGAAATCCTATGAAGACGGAACACTGGTACACACTTATAAAAGGGGAAGTCGCCAAAAGGAAGGTTTTTTAGAGGATTATGCCTTTTTGACGGATGCCTCTTTACAGCTTTACAGCGCGACCATGGATACCAAATACCTTAACTTCGCGCAAAAGTTGGCCCAAAAGTCGGAAACGCTATTTTTCGATACAACGTCGGGCATGTACCGCTACAATGACGGTGATGAGCTAATTGCCAAGATTATCAAGACCGATGATGGCGTACTGCCCTCGCCGAATGCGGTCATGGCACACAACCTTTTTCGATTGGGGCATATCGAATACAAAACCGATTACACCGAAAAAGCGCAACGGATGCTTTCGGCCATGGTACCCATGATTTCAGAACACCCCCCGAGCTATTCGAAATGGAATGCCCTGTTGCTGAATACGGCATATCCCTACTACGAGATTGCCGTTGTGGGCAAAAATGCGGAGCCTTTGCTCAAAGACCTTCACCAAAACTATGTGCCAAATACCTTGGTCGTTGGCAGTACCTCTGAAAGTGACCTGCCACTTTTCGAAGACCGGTATTTTGAGGATGGCACCTTTATATATGTCTGTAAGAATACGACATGTAAGCTACCGGTGGAGACTGTGAAAAAGGCGTTGGAGCAGGTGGGGAATTTTTGAAGCCAAAATATTTTAGCGTTTTGCATTAATAATTTTTAACTTGTCTGCTTAATTAAATTAAAAAAAATCCAAGCTATGCAAATAAAGGAAACTCCCGAAGAATATGACGTGATAATTGTCGGATCGGGTGCAGGTGGCGGTATGGCCACCAAACAATTGGCCGATGCCGGTCTTAAGGTCGCCGTTGTAGAGGCGGGCCCATTTTTTGACCCTGCCGACCCGAAAACGATGACCCAATTAAAATGGGCCTATGAATCTCCACGGAGGTTTGCGGGAACCGACCGTGCTTTCGGTGGACATGATATGTCCTGGGGCGATTGGAAAGTCGAGGGAGAACCATACACCCATAC
>JAGXIC010000224.1 GCA_024635875.1 Pricia sp. | reverse complement strand
CCGCCACGCTGTTGGGAGCGGTCATCGAGCCGTCGCCACGTTGCCCGCCACTATTCACCGCTCCGCCCAAGACCTCAGCGTAGACTTTTACCCCTCGCTTTTGGGCACTTTCCAGCGATTCAAGAACCAGTGCCCCTGCCCCACTCCCCGGTACGAATCCCGCTGCGGAAGCGCTCATGGGCCGACTGGCGGTTTCGGGACGCTCATTATAATTTCTTGGAAGAATGCGCATGGCGTCAAAGCCCGCCCAAACATACGGACCGCTATCACTACAGCTACCGACAAGCATTCGCTTGGCTTTTCCTGAAGCGATACGGTCGTACCCCATTAAAATACCTTCTGTTCCCGTGGTACAAGCGGAAGAATTCGTGGTCACCTGATTTCCACATCCTAAAATACCGCCCAAATAAGCGCTGATACCGCTAGCCATGGTCTGAATTACGCTCGTACTGCCCAACCGCCTGACTTGCCCTTCATCGATCAGATGTATGGCTTCCCGGAATTTGGCCACGACAAGCGTACCGGTTCCGAATAGGATACCACTATCCCAATCCGGAGTTTCCGGTGAAGCCTTCTGCAGTCCTGCATCTTTCCACGCATCCGTTCCTGCGATAACCCCATAAATAATGCCCGTCGCGTTTAGGCCACGGAGTTGCAAAGGCGTGAAGTATTGGTTGAGTAGGTTATCGGTAAGCTGCGGCTCACCAGCTATTTGGCAGCCAAACTTTAATTCGTGCAATTTCGGAATACGGCGGATGCCGCTCTCCCCGTTAACCATAGCTTCGGCAAAGGCAGGTAAACCGATACCGTTCGGCGCACAGACGCCCAATCCTGTTATCACTACACGTTCAGCCATTTTCTCCGGATTTTATCATACCCGCAATTTCGCCCTTACAGACCAATTTTCCTTCGGAGTTATACATTTTCACCGCGCATTTCAGTTTATGGAACCTGAAATAGAGTTTTTCAGAGGTGACCGTAACTTTCTCTTCTGGAAAAACAGGAAGTAGGAATTCCATTGTTGAACTGCTCATTCCGATTTGGATGTTTTCCGTAATTGCGCTGCTGTCATTATCCAATAGATAAATCGCCAAACAGACTAGGCCGATCTGCGCACAACATTCGGTGAGGATAACGCCTGGGGTAACTGGGTTATTCTTAAAATGGCCCTTGTAAAAATCTAGGTTTTTTGAGAAAGTGTATGTTCCATTGGCCCCGTTCTCATTGATCTCAAGTAGTTCTTCAACGAAGAGAAAGGGCTTTTTATAAGGGAGTTTTTGTATGAGCTGGTTTTTAGTCATAAGAAAAATCAAGAAGTTCTAAGGACAGGAATTACACTACTATTCACTAATTTTTTTCAAACACCAAGCGTCCAACATCCAGCGCCTAACACCTCACCTCAAACTCTCGCCGCCATCGACCTTAATGACCGTACCCGTAATCCAACTTGCTTCTTCAGTGGTGAGGAGGTACACTGCGTTGGCGACATCTTCGGGAGTGGTCAGACGGTTATTGGGATTGCGCCGGAGCGCATCTTCCCTGATTTTTTCATGACCGGGAATCATCTGAAAGGCACGGGTATCCGTTGCTCCCGCCTGTATACAATTGGCTTTAATACCGAGTGGCGCAAATTCTAGGGCTATATTTCGGGTCAAAGCCTCCAAACTGGCCTTTGCAGCGGAAACCGCAGCATAGCCCGGCCAGGCTTTGTTACTGCCCTCGCTGGTAAAGGATATAATGCGGGCATCTTCGCTGAACAAACCTTTATTCACCAGGTCTTTCGTCCAATCATAGAGACTTAGCGCCATGGCATTTAGGGTTACCTGAAAGTCTAGATGGTTTAAGGTAGTATCGGTTTTAGAGAACATTGGTTTAAGGTTTCCCTTGGCAATGCTGTGTATCAGGACTTTGATTTGCTGCCCTTCCCCTAAAACGGATTGGATTTCCGCTATCGTATGGACTCTTTTTTCGGCATTCGCTACATCCACATTAAAGCTTTGCAGCTTCACTCCCCTTGAAGTGATTTCTTTAAATTGGGATGTAATCTCCTCTAAATCAGATTTTCTATCCCGATGCACAATGAGTATATCAAAACCATGTCGGGCCAGCTTCTTGGCCGTGGCCAACCCCAATCCACTACTACCGCCAAGAACTAAAGCCCACCCCTTTTTTACATTCTCAGCCATAAAATCCTAAGTTTTTCACCGCTTTTGGTTTTCCCTTTTTAACTTTCATAACCCATAACTCTAACATAAATTATACCTCAAAAACTCATAACTTGTTTCACCATTCCAATAAAACCCGTTGCGCCGAAAACCCGGGACCAAAGCTTAATATCAGCCCCTGTTCGCCCTTTCGTATATCCTTTTCAAGAAAGCGTTCCAGCACATATAAAACAGTGGCACTACTCATATTACCATATTCTCGCAAAACCTCTCGGGTGTCATCGATGTTCTTTCCTAACTTCCCAAACAGTTCTTCCACGGTCTGCACGATTTTACGCCCACCGGGATGAAAGACCAAATGCTCGACCGCCTCTATCGAAGTGCCATACTTTTTCAGGAACGGATGAACAATATCGGGAAAATGTTCGGCTATGGTTTCGGGCACACTGATATCCAAAATCATTTTTAGGCCATGGTTGGTCAGATCGAACCCCATCATACGCGTGGCATCTGGGAAATGGTACATCTCCCCACCTACTATTTTTGGTCCCTTGGCCTCTTTTTCGGAGGATAGTAGGACGCAGGCCGCACCGTCGCCAAAAATAGCGGCACTGACCATGTTCGCCATCGAATAATCGTCGAGCTGAAAGGTCGCAGTGGGACTCTCGACCGCTACTAAGGCGGCACGTTTACCGGGATTGGCCCTTAAAAATTTCTCGGTATATATCAGGCCCGATACGCCCGCCGCACATCCCATTTCGGTTACCGGCAGGCGAATGATATCCTGTCGAAGCCCTAAATCATTAATCAAATAGGCATCCAACGAAGGAATCATAATGCCAGTGCAACTGACCGTTATGATGTAATCCAATGAATCGGGAGACCATTCAGCCTTTGTCAAGGCCTTTTCCAACACCTTTTTTCCCAATTTCTTAACCTCTCGGACGTATATATCGTTTTTTTGCTCAAACGAGGTCGCCGTAAAGACGTCTGCCGGTTCCATAATGCTATACCGCCTATCTACTGCCGCACCTTCGAAAATCTTGACGACCTTTCGACGAAAACGCTGCTCTTGTCCGGCTAGCCAGAGTTCTACAAGGGGTACGATATCCTCGGTATTTCTACAAAACTCCGGTAGCTGCTTTGCCACCTTCGTTATCCGTACATCATTCATAAGTTCCGTTTAGTCGTTGGGTGCGCATGACCCATAGATATCGAAATGCCCATTTCCATTGTATCTCATGTTTTACCGAGGTCAGTTCTTTGGCAAAACGTTCCAATTCCATTTTGGTAAAGCCGCTCTTTATGGATATCAATCCGTCGTGTCTGGCAATTTTTGTCCGTATAAAAATAGCACTAAAGCCCCTAAAAAGATGGTATGCAAGGGGACTTCTTTGCAAATCGTTGATTACGATACCGATAGAGGCCAATTTCGTGAACTGATTTAAAAAAACAGGGATGTTTTCATCGTAGAAATGGTGCATGGTAAGGGTGCAAAGTAAGATATCGCATTTTAAATCATCGGCAGCCAACGCTAATATGTCCCGTTTCAGATAACGTATTTCCGGAAAATCGGAGGACTCAGCCTTGGCGATGTCCAAACCTGTTTCACTAAGGTCGATACCGATGGCTTCTATGCCAATGCCTAAACGTCGACCTAATTTAACGATTTCCCTAAGCATGCTACCATTACCGCAACCCATATCCAAAATCGTATACGATCCTTGTCTATGTTCCTGTATCAAGAGTTCCACACCGTTTATGGTAATACGATTGCCTCCTAAGAGGTTATTTGTACGGTCTATGTCATCCAAAACCTTTCTAAGCGTAGTTCCGTCTACACCGCAGTCGTCCATCAGTTCAGGATCTCTATTTCTTTTCGTAAAATCGGCCATCATAATATCGGTTTACCATGGGTGCTTTTGATCAGTTTTTGTAATAGCCAAGGTTGAGCGACCATTGCGGACAAAGCGATTTCGGACATTCTAGGATTCAATAAAAGGGACTGTAAGCGTCTTCCCATCCATAACCGTCTTTTAAAGTGCCTGTTCCATTGCCTTTGGTAGTCATTTTCAAGCTGCGTCCGTTGTTGCATATCCTTCTTAAAAAAATCAGCTATCAGATCCGCCGCGATTTTGGCGCTATGAATGGCCATCGCCATCCCATTTCCACATAGCGGATGTATAAGTCCTGCTGTATCGCCGCACATCAATATATGGTTTTCCACCGCTTTTTTAGGATGAAAAGAAATCTGTGCAATGGTCAACGGCTCTTTGAATATCGGAACCGCCGTCTTCAAAAACTCCCTTAAAAAAGGGTTTTTGGAAACCACATTGGCATTAAAGCTATCAATGCTTTTTTCCTTTTGGAAACTGGCGTAGGATGCCAAATAGCAGAAATTGACCGCCCCTGTTTCCGTTCTGGACAATCCGCCATATCCCCCTTGAAAATTATGCAAGGCCACCGAGTGTTCCGGAAACTCATCAAATTTGTAATGCGCTTTCACCGCCAGCCATGATGATTTTTTTTTGGCGAAATCCCGATGTAAACTTTTATCCAGTCCACTTCTTTTGCCATATGCACCGACCACTAAACGTGAAGTATAGGTTTGATTAGTTTCCGTAACTACCTCAAATAAAGAATCTTCAAATTTTACAGCAGTTACATTTTGAAATTGAAAATCAGCACCGGCCTGAACCGCACGTCGATACAGCAGCTCATCGAAAGCATAGCGGCTAATGCCTTTTCCGCCCAAAGGCAGGGTGGTTTCCAAAAATTTTCCCTGTACCGTAGTAAACTTTAAACTGTTGATGGCGATGGCATTTTCAGCTTCAAGGGATACTCCAAGTCCATTTAAATAAGGTAGTATTTCATTGGAAACATATTCGCCGCACACCTTGTGATGCGGATAGGTGTGTTTTTCGAACACCAAGACGAGATGTCCTTTTTGGGATAAATCGATTGCAGCGGTCAAACCGGCCAATCCGCCCCCTACCACAATAACATCATAACGCCGCATGTAGAAAGGTATGTTTTTAAAATGGAAATCCCGACCGAAATGGCCGGGATTTCAATCTAGTTCTTCTTGGTATTACCAATTAGCCTTTAACCTGCTGCTTCGCCTCTTCTTTGAGCGCTTCACTAGCGACAATAGCCAATTCAACCCGGCGGTTTTTCGCCTTGCCTTCTTTGGTTGTGTTGTCCCCAACAGGCTGATTCTCGCCGTACCACTTAGTGGTCAATCTACCTTTATCGATACCTTGGGAAATCAAGTACGCCGTTACCGAAGTGGCGCGTTGTTTCGAAAGGTTCATATTATAATCATCGGGACCAGCACCATCGGTATGCCCTTCTACCAAAACATTCGATTTGGGATATTCCTTTAAAATACCGGCCATGCTGTTTAATGTACTCGCGGAAGTACCCTGGACATCTGACTTGTTGGTTTCGAAATACACACCCTGATCTTCGGTAAAGGTTACATTAATACCTTCACCCACCCGAGTAACTTCTGCACCGGGAATCTCCTCTTCGATACGTTCCGCTTGCCGATCCATACGATCGCCGATGAAACCACCGGCCACGCCACCAATGGCAGCTCCTAAAATAGCGCCCAATACCGTATTATTGCCGTCGCCGACGTTGTTTCCGATGACACCACCTATGGCGGCCCCACTACCGGCGCCTATTACGGCTCCCTTTTGTTTGTTGTTCGCGTTCTGCACGGTCTTGCAACCGACAATCATGGAAAGCACCATGACCATATATACTGATTTTGTGAATATCTGTTTCATTCTGATAAATTTGGATTACTGAATTATTAATTTTTGATTTCGGAGGCTACCTGCTGAATTCATAAGTTACCGAAATGGGACTCCCATCAACGGTGACATTCGATTTTAGGAGCATTTGAGATGGAGTGATGGAAACCACATCCAACCGATATCCCGTTCTCCCATAGATATCGTTCTTTTTCTCATCGATGTACTTGAACTGCAGTTGTTGGCCACCGCCCTGATTTTCGATGATGGACCATCGAATATTGCGTTCGCCGCCCGAACAAAGACTACCCGGCTGAATCATGTAACTTCCGGTGCTGTTGTTATTCCTGAAAAACCAGGTGCTGCCTTCAAAACAAACAGCGGACGCATCATCAAAGAGTTTGGCCTTAAAATCGCCTTCATTCTCTTCATACCCGACATCATCGAGTGTCCAAGTACCGTCCACTACTTTACGGTCATCGCGTACCTGTTTGGTGGTTGAGCAAGAAAACAAGAGTAAACTTGCCATAATTGTCAATAAACTGGATTTTATCATACTTTCAAAATTAGGGGGTTGTCAAATCATTTTTTCAATTGCGTATAAAGGTCGTATAAACGATTGCAATGCTATTAAATTGTGGTAAATGTCGTTTTTTAAAGGATGGGTGATTGCTGTAAAGGGATAAGAAATTGGCTCGAATGCTAACCATTGAACAGGTAACCAAGCCTAAAACGCTAGTAATTCCTTTAGCGCCACGGCAAACCTTTCCTTGGGTAAATATCCGTTTTCCAGCTTTTTGGAGAATGGGATGGGTATTTCTAAACTGGCCACGCGCTTTATGGGGCCATCCAGATACTCGAAACGGTTCTCGATAACCAAAGCGGATATATCGCTGGATATGCCTCCGAATAGACTGTCTTCCTGCAAGATAATCAGTTTTCCCGTTTTTTCTATGGAGGTATAGATGGATGCCATATCCAAAGGCATCAGAGTTCTTAGATCAATAAGGTCCGCCTCGATTTCCGGATGGTTTTCTAGGGTTTCCAATGCCCAGTGGACCCCCGCGCCGTAGGACACGACAGTAATTTGATTCCCTTCCTTCAACAGCGCTGCCTTTCCGAAGGGAAGGGTGTAATAGTCGGTTGGAACGTCTTGATAAACACTTCGGTACAGCCCTTTATGCTCAAAAAAAAGCACGGGATTGGGGTCGTTGATCGCCGTGGCCAATAGTCCCTTTGCATCATAGGGAAACGCGGGATAGGCCACTTTAAGTCCCGGTGTCTTCGTGAACCAGGCCTCATTGGTCTGGGAATGGAACGGCCCGGCCCCTACATCGCCCCCACACGGCATGCGAATGACGACATCTGCCTTTTCGCCCCAGCGGTAGTGTGATTTGGCCAGATAGTTGACAATCGGATTAAAACCGCTGGTCGCAAAATCGGCAAACTGCATCTCGATTACCGCTTTCATGCCGTTAATGGAGAGTCCCATCGCCGCCGCAACGACTCCGGATTCACAAATCGGGGTATTGCGGACGCGGGCTTTCCCGAAAGCATCCACAAAACCTTCGGTAACCTTAAAGACGCCGCCATAGTCCGCGATATCCTGTCCCATAATGATCAAGTCATCGTGTTGCTCCATGGATTGTCTTAAGCCTAGGGAAACGGCGTCTACTAAACGAATGTTTTCTACCGCACTATTGTTCGGCCTAATTTCCGTAAAAATGAAATCCTTGTAAACGTCGCTTAACTCATCTTTTTCAATAAAATCTATCGCTGGTTCGCTAAACGCCAATTGAAGGTGCTCATTGATTTCCGATTCGATTTCCGCTTTGAGGCGGTCTATTTTCGGGTTGTTCAAAAGGCCCTCTTTCGTTAAAAAGGATTCATAGTTAGTGATGGGATCCATGGCCCCCCACTCTTCCATAAGGGCATCGGGCACATATTTGGTACCGCTTGCCTCTTCATGGCCCCGCATCCGAAACGTTTTGAATTCCAGTAAAACGGGCTCGGGCTTTTTACGCATCCGTTGGCTGAGTTCACTTACTTTGTTATACACATCCAAGATATTGTTGCCATCAATCGTATACGATTCCATTCCATACCCTATACCCCGCTCGGCCAAATTTTTGCAGTTGTATTGCTCACTTGTGGGGGTGGAAAGGCCATAGCCGTTATTTTCGATGCAAAAAAGTACGGGCAGCTGCCACACAGATGCGATATTGAGGGCTTCGTGAAAATCGCCCTCGCTCGTGCCGCCTTCACCTGTAAATACTGCAG
The DNA here is from genome assembly GCA_024635875.1 of Pricia sp. GTDB lineage: Bacteria > Bacteroidota > Bacteroidia > Flavobacteriales > Flavobacteriaceae > Pricia. The sequence goes on along the minus strand of JAGXIC010000224.1, from coordinate 12,552 downwards.
TGACCCGCTCCCTATTTTGCAGCACATCGGCAAGCGCGATACCATCGGCGACACCCAATTGCGGACCCAAGTGCGAAATCATGCCTACGATTTTATAGTCCTGCGTTCCGAAATGGAAACTGCGGTCACGGCCTTTGGTGAATCCTCCCGCTTTACCCTGCCATTGCGAAAACAAACGGTGCAGGGGAATTTCCCTTGTCGTAAAAACACCCAGATTTCGGTGCATGGGCAAAATATATTCTTCCGCTGTCATTGCACTGGCCACTCCGACCGAAATAGCCTCCTGCCCTATACCGCTAAACCATTTTGAAATCTTGCCCTGTCGTAATAAAATAAGCATTCTATCTTCTATCATCCGTGGTTTTAGCATCCGCACATAGAGGTCTAGCAAGGTCTTGTTGTCAATATCTTTTCTTTGGTACTCCATATGATTTTTTGGTAGGATAAAAATAAGAAAAAGCCTTTCAAGAATTATTCAAAAATACCCTTTGTGAACTTTGTGCCATTCGCATCCATTTTTCTTAACTTTGAACGAATTTCAAAAGCAGAACAATGAGTGCGATACCCAGCGTAGATTTACAGGATTTTGTTTCCGAAGACTCCAAAAAAAAGCAGAAATTCATACAAGAAATTGGGGCGGCCTTTGAGGATATAGGTTTCGTCGCCTTAAGCGGACACTTCTTATCCAAAGAACTGGTAGAAAATCTATACATTGAAATAAAGAAATTTTTTGCTTTGGACCAAGACACCAAAGACACATACGAGATCGAGGGCATCGGCGGGCAACGCGGGTATACTTCCTTTGGAAAAGAACATGCCAAAGGTAGAAAAGAAGGTGATTTGAAAGAGTTCTGGCATTTCGGACAGTATGTAGAGGACAATCCGGAATTGGAAAAGGAATATCCCGATAACGTCTACGTCACAGAACTTCCAGCATTCAATACTGTGGGAAAAGAGACGTTCAAGATGTTGGAGAAAACTGCAAAGTACGTCTTAAGGGCGCTTGCCTTGCACCTAGATCTGGAGGAAACTTATTTTGATGAATATATCAAAAACGGGAATTCCATCTTACGTCCCATCCACTACCCGCCCATCACTGAGGAACCTAAAAATGCGGAACGGGCGGCCGCTCATGGCGATATCAATTTAATCACGTTACTCATGGGTGCCCAAGGCCGGGGACTACAGGTAAAAAACCATAAGAACGAATGGGTAGATGCCATCGCCGGTCCAGATCAATTGATGATCAATGTGGGCGATATGCTTTCGCGGCTGACGAACAACAAACTGAAATCGACCATCCATAAAGTCATTAATCCCCCTAAGGAAATGTGGGGCACTTCACGATATTCCATTCCCTTTTTTATGCATCCCATCAGCGAAATGCCCCTGGATTGCCTTGAGAATTGTGTGGATGGCGAACATCCAAAGCATTTTGAGGATATTACGGCCGGTGCCTATTTAAACGAGCGGTTAGTGGAATTGGGGTTGGTGAAAGAATAGTCAATAGTCATTTCTTGACGAGGACTTTTTAGTTGAAACTATATTGTCATAAACGCTTATATCTTGTATGGACTTAAAAGACCAGCTTAAAAATCTCTTCCCGGATCACGAAGTACAGGAAGAAGTCAACAAACAGGAAACAGAAAACGATATCTGGTTGCAAGAAGACCCCATTCTTTGTAAATACGAAAAGCGAAAGGGAAAACCGATAACTATTTTAGATGGTTATACCGGCGCCCAAACCGATTTCAAGAAACTGGCCAAGGAACTCAAAATCGAACTCGGTGTGGGAGGTTCCTATAAAAACGAAAAAATCATTATTCAAGGGGATTACCGGGACAGAATCATGGAAATTTTAAAAGAAAAAGGCTTTTCTGTAAAGCGCGTAGGCGGTTAATTATTAAGACTAGCTATGTGACCGTGCATAAAAGAATTGACGATTTTGACATATTATTTTTGTTTGGTTTGATTAAATGTTACTTTTAATGTCCGAGAACCTAAATTACAAGTCCCATGAGTTCCCTTTTGCACATTACCAACGGAGACAATTTTACGGAAAAACTAAAATCCTTAAAACTTAAAGGGGATATTATTACGTGGCGAGAGATGCTTTGTGAGGGCCAAACACTGACAAGCGTAGGTAGCGAGTCTTTTTGGAAAGCCCGCTTCGAATTCCTCAATAAAAACTACAAAGTCTCCAAATCCTGGTTTATCGAAAAAACCTTAAAAGAGTATCGTTCCCTTTGCAATCACAAACAACAGGATGAAATCGTGCTCTGGTTCGATTATGACCTGTTTTGCCAAGTCAATATGATTGCCGTACTTAGCTGGTTAAAGACCCACCGAAAATATGCACATATTTCTTTGGTCTGTACGGGTAAGGAAGATGAATCGGAAAACATGTACGGCCTTCACGATCTTGACGATGAGCAGTTATTGAACCACTATGAGAATAAGATTGAGTTGACGCAAGATGATATCGAATATGCCGATTACGTGTGGCAGTTGTATTGCAGCGATAATCCCATTCGTTTGGAAAATCTTTCGGATTACTCCGAATTCCAGTTCGATTATCTTTCGGGAGCCATTCAGGCGCATTTGCATCGCTTTCCCAGCATCAAAAACGGACTCAATGAAATGGAAAACCACATTTTAAGTGTGGCGGCGGAACAGAAACCCGCCAATCGGAAACTATTTATGTCCGAAATACAAAAGAAAGAGGCGATTTTAGGTTTCGGTGATATGCAATATGAAAGGGCGCTCGGGAGGCTAAAACCCCTTTTTTCCTCATTTAAGCCTGTCCGCCTTACCAAAAAAGGTACTGAAATTCTCGAAAATAAAACAAGTTACTACGCTTGCCTGCAAGACAACGACGTCTACTTGGGCGGCGCCCTCAAATACAATTTTCTCTACAATACAGTATCCGGTAGGATTTTGAAATTATAGGATGATCTTCAGCCCATCCGAACTTATACTCAATCCCGATGGTAGCATCTATCACTTGAACCTGTTGCCCGAAGATATTGCGGATACCATTATTACCGTTGGCGACCCAGATCGCGTTGTGGAGGTTTCCTCGTTTTTCGATACCGTTGAAGTCAAAAAACGCAAACGGGAATTCCATACCTATACCGGCACATTGAACGGAAAACGGATGACCGTTATGTCTACCGGAATTGGAACGGACAATATCGATATTGTGCTCAACGAGCTTGATGCCCTCGTTAACATCGATTTTGAAAAGCGGAGGGTAAATCCGGAGAAGAAATCCCTTACTATTATCCGCATCGGAACATCAGGGGCCATTCAGGCTGATATTCCCGTTGACACTTTTCTGATGAGCGAATTTGCGATAGGCTTTGACGGGCTGCTGCATTTCTATGATAGTAGTTCTGTACAGGAATCTAAAATGGCGCAAGATTTTGCGGTACATTCCAGTTGGCCTAAAAAAAAAGCGGCACCCTACGCCGTCGGATATGACGAAAACTTGGGGAAAATATTTGCATCAAATCGTATACGATTAGGAATTACAGGAACAATTTCCGGGTTTTACGGGCCACAGGACCGAAAATTACGATTGGGTACGGATGGAATAAATTTCATTGATAAATTAACCTCCTTTCAATATGAAGGAAGACAAATAACCAATCTTGAAATGGAAACTTCGGGTATTTATGGACTTTCAAAACTGCTGGGGCACCATGCCGTTTCCATGAACTGTATTTTGGCCAATCGGGCTACGGGGGAATTTTCTGAAAATCCAAAACAGGCAACACAGGATTTAATTGCGTATTGCCTTGAAAAGATTTGTGGATGACATCCGATGGTAGCAAATCCCAAATTCCAAATTTCAAAAAATTTCAACTGGAGGGATAAAATTCTATTCATGAAAAATATAAAGATAGCAGGCGTCCCAGAGCATTTCAACCTACCTTGGCACATGGCCATAGAAGAAGGGGGCTTTGAAGATAGGGGTATTGAACTGCAATGGACGGAAGTACCTGAGGGAACGGGCAAAATGTGCCAAATGCTGGAGACCGGGGAAACCGATCTGGCCATCATCTTGACGGAGGGAATAATCAAAAGTATCGTAGCCGGAAATCCCGTTAAAATTGTACAGGAATACATTTCTTCTCCCCTACTGTGGGGGATTCATGTGGGCGCTAACAGCACATACGAATCCATAGCCCATCTTAAAAACACGAAAACCGCCATCAGCCGTTTTGGTAGCGGCAGCCATCTTATGGCCTATGTAAACGCCCAAAAAGAAGGCTGGGACACCAATACATTGCAATTTGAGGTCATCGACAACCTAGATGGGGCGGTAAAAGCCCTTACCGGTGGCACCGCTGATTATTTTCTGTGGGAACATTTTACTACAAAACCTTTAGTCGATAACGGCCACTTTCGCAGACTAGGTGATTGCCCGACCCCTTGGCCCTGCTTTGTAGTGGCGGCCACTGACGATTTTATAAAGAAAAACCCCCGCACGTTGAACCATATTCTGGAAATCATCAATAGCTATACAGAAGAATTCAAGCAGATACCGAGTATCGATCGAACGCTCGCCAATCGCTACGAACAACAACTGGAAGACATCCGGGAATGGCTGTCACTTACGGAGTGGAGTCAGCATCAGATATCATCAAAAAACCTTGAAAACGTGCAGCGTACATTGCTCGACCTAAAGTTGATCAACAAGTCTTTACCTGTTTATGAAATTATAAACTAGCTGCTACCAGTCAATCGGCTTCCCACCAATTTTCCGCAATAGGTCATTTGTTTGACTGAAGTGTTTGTTCCCGAACCAGTACCCTCTATTGGCACTCAAAGGAGAAGGATGCCCCGAGGTCAATACATGATGCTTTCTGCTGTTGATTAAAGCGGATTTTTTTTTGGCAAATCCGCCCCAAAGTAAAAAAATAACGTCCTCCTTTTTATCGGATAATTTTTGGATGACAGCATCCGTAAAGGTTTCCCATCCTTTATTCTGATGACTTCCCGCCTGATTGGCACGTACGGTCAAGGTAGCGTTCAGCAACAGTACCCCTTGCCCCGCCCATCTTTCCAGATTCCCGCTCGTTGGATATGGCTTTCCCAAATCCGTTTCGATTTCCTTAAAAATATTGATCAACGAAGGCGGATGCGGTATGCCATCCTTCACCGAAAAGCAGAGTCCATTGGCCTGATTCGGTCCGTGATAAGGGTCTTGCCCGATAATGACCACTTTAGTTCTATCGAAAGGACTTTGGTCAAAAGCTGCAAAAATAGCCCCGCCTTTTGGATAGCAGGTATGCTCGGCGTATTCCTTTTTGATGAATGCGGTCAAATCGGAAAAATAGGGCTGCTCGAATTCCGATACCAGCTGTTTTTTCCAACGCTCTTCTAGATCTACGGACATTACTTCGGTTTTGTAATCCATTAAAAATGGAATAAAAATAATCAAAACTAGGGTGCCAATCGGTATTTGGAGCCGAACACCCATTTTTTGTTCATCGCAACATCCTGACCGGTTTTAGAGGAGGCGTATTTTATGATTCCCTATTCCCCTACAAAACCTTAAATTTGTGTTCGATTTAGAAGTAGATGGTAAAAATCTCGAAAAAGACACTCCAAGACCTTGAATTTCACACGGTCTTACAACAAGTTTCCAGCCGCTGCAATACGGAGCTAGGTAAAGCGAACACATTAGGGATACAGCCAATCTCCGATTCGGAAATGCTGCTACAGGTATTGGGCCAGACCTCGGAGTATCTATCCTCATTTGCCAACGAAAACCGCATCCCCAATCACGGTTTTGATGCCATAGAAAAAGAATTACAGCTGTTAAGAATCGAGAACACTACTTTGGAGGTACCGGGTTTCCGTAGAATTGGAAACATTTGTACGACTGTCGTTACCCATAAAAAATTCTATAAAAAATTCAGGGAATACTATCCGTTGCTTTTTGCGACATCTGAAGCCATTGAAGCTAATAGTGACATTCCCGCTGAAATCGATAGGGTTATCGACAAGTTCGGCGAAGTAAAAGACAGTGCTTCGGAAAAGCTATTTGCCATACGCCGGGAAATGAACCAAGTAAAGGGAAAGATCGGGCAAAGTTTCGCATCCGCCCTGAATACGTACAACGGCTCGGATTATTTGGACGATATTCGGGAGTCCGTCGTTGAAAACCGGCGGGTGCTGGCGGTAAAGGCCATGTATCGGAAAAAAATCAAGGGTACGACTATGGGTACTTCTAAAACCGGAAGTATCGTCTATATAGAACCGGAGGCCACGTTGAGATACAGTCGGGAACTGAACAATCTGGAATTCGATGAAAAGGAAGAGGTGCAGCGCATACTCAATACCTTGACCCATCGTATACGACCGTTTGCTCCCCTACTCTCCGAGTATCAGGATTTTCTGGCACATATCGACATCACCGCCGCCAAAGCAAGATATGCCTCGGACACCAATGCCTTATTGCCGAAAATCAATACTGAAAAACGTTTGTTTCTTCGGGATGCCTATCATCCTATACTTTTTTTAAACAATAAACGAAAAGGTGAGAAGACCTATCCCCAGACCATTGAGCTAGCGTCGGAAAATCGAATCATTGTGATTTCCGGACCTAACGCCGGCGGAAAAAGTATCACCTTGAAGACCATTGGCCTACTTCAAGTAATGCTTCAATCTGGACTTCTAATTCCCGTTCACGAAAGAAGTTCCGTTTGTCTTTTCAATCGTGTTTTGACGGATATCGGGGACAACCAGTCCATCGAAAACCATTTAAGCACCTACAGCTACCGGCTCAAGAACATGAACCGTTTTTTGCGAAAGTGTGATTCCGAAACCCTATTCTTAATCGACGAGTTCGGTACGGGCAGTGATCCCGAGCTCGGTGGTGCCCTAGCGGAAGCCTTCTTGGAAGTCTTCTATGAACGCGGCGCCTATGGCATCATTACCACACATTATGCCAACCTAAAAGCCTTGGCCGATGAACTGCCCCATACCACGAATGCCAACATGCTTTTCGACGGTGCAACTTTAGAACCTACTTTTCAACTGGTATTGGGCGAGGCCGGTAGTTCCTTTACCTTTGAGGTGGCTCAGAAGAACGGCATTCCCTATAACCTAATTAACAAGGCCAAAAAGAAAATAGAGCGGGGAAAGGTCCGTTTCGATGCCACGATAGCCAAACTATAGAAAGAACGTAGCAAGATGGTCCGGACCGGCACGCGTTTGCAGGAAGAGGAGTCAAAGGCTAGGGAGGAAGCGCAACGGTTGGAAAAGCTCAACGCCAAGATTAAGACCAAACTAGAGAATTACCAAGAGCTGTACGACCATGACCAGCGCATGATTCTTTTGGGAAACAAGGTGGACAAAGCTGCGGCCAAGTATTTTCAGGGAAACAAAAAACGGCCCTTGGTATCCGAACTGATACAAATTGTAGAGGTCGAAAACAGCAAACGCCAGAAAAAATCCGCAACTGTTGCCAAGGCTGAACGCGTAAAACAGGCCGAAGTGGCACAAGAGGCCCGGAATAAGGTCAAAGACATTCGGGAAGAAAAGAAAGTAGAAAGGAAAAAGGCAATAATCAAGGAAAAGAACAAACCACTACCCCTATTCAAAATCGGTGACCGTGTACGCCTGCAAGACGGCAAGGCCGTAGGTAGTATCGATTCTATCGAAAAGAGGAAAGCCATTGTCAATTACGGACAGTTTACGACCCACGTGGGACTAGAGCAACTAGAGTTGGTGGAGCGAAAGAAAGTTAAGGGTTAAGCGTTATGAAATCAGAATCAGGAAAAGAGAAGTTCATGGAATCGGATAAGAAAATAATCCTCTTTGACGGCATTTGCAACCTTTGCAACGGCGCTATTCAATTTATGATAAAGCACGATAGGAATGATACTTTCCGTTATGCCGCCTTGCAAAGTGATATCGGCAAAAAACTGATAGAGGATCGGAATATCGATACTGAAAAAGTCGATTCCATAATCTTAATCGAGCCGGGTGTAGCCTATTACAATAAATCGGACGCCGCCCTGCAAATTGGGAAGCATCTCAAAGGCTACCGAACGATTTCAAGTATTCTCAATTTGATTCCTAGCGGCTTACGAAATATCGTATATGATTTTATTGCCCGTAACCGGTATAAGTGGTATGGAAAAAAAGAGGCGTGCATGATACCTACTCCAGAGTTAAAGGCGAAGTTTTTGCAGTAAATGCTAAACAAAAAAACTATTCCACTTCCTTCAAGTTATCGTCCCAGTTCTTGACTTTAGGTTTGAGTACCGACCCCGTTGATTTGGCCACCATCATGGCTACTGTGGCGTCACCTGTTACATTGACAACAGTTCTCAGCATATCTAAAGGCCGGTCGACCGCAAAAATCAAAGCAAGGCCTATAGCCAGTTTATCCGGTGGGAAACCGATGGATTCCAAGACAATAACCAACATGACCATTCCAGCGCCGGGCACTGCGGCAGATCCTATCGAGGCCAAAAGGGCTGTTAATACGATGGTCAGCTGATTGGCTAACGTAAGATCGAATTTCAGGGCCTCGGCAATAAAAACGGCGGCTACGGCCTGATAGAGACTGGTTCCATCCATATTGATCGTTGCGCCTACGGGTAGTACAAAGCTTGAAATTTCTTTGTCGACCCCGATATGCTCTTCTACCCTTTCCATGGTAACGGGCAGGGTTGCTGCACTCGAACTCGTCGAAAACGCCAACAGTTGGGCAGGAAATATCTTTTTCAAAAAAGTCAAGGGGTTATATCGGGTAAAGGTACCTACGACCAAACTATAGAACATAATCATCAATACGAGCCCCAGTACGACCACACCAGAATACTTCAACAGGGCCAGCAATAGATCAGGATCCCCCGAAGAGGCCACAACGTTGGCCAATAAAGCGAACACGGCGAAAGGTGCGGTAAGCATGATCAAGTCGACCATTTTCAGGACCACATCGTTGAGTGCATCGAAAAAATCCTTTAGGGGCTTTGCCCTTTTTTCCCCGATAAGCAACATTGAAATCCCCAGAAAAATGGTGAAAAAGATGACTTGAAGCATCAAACTGTTATCGCTCAAGGCGGCAAAGGCATTATCCGGCACCATATCTTCTAAAAATTGCAGGGGACCACTGTCCTGTTGTTTGGCGGCTTCATCAAGCTTATCGGTCACGCCTCTGTCACTAGAATAAGTCTCGGTAAGTTTGGCTATAGTATCCTCTGAAATGCCATTGCCGGGTTTTATGGCATTGACCAAAAGAAGTCCGATAGTAATCGCTACCACCGTCGTACTGATATAAATGATAATGGTACGCAGACCAATGTTGCGGAATTTGGAGATATCCTTTAAATCGGAAATACCCTTGACCAGAGAGGCCAAGATCAATGGAATAGCAATCAGCTTTAACAGCTTGACGAAAATCGTTCCAAGGGGGTTGATCCAATCCTGTACAAATTCCCTACCCCAATCCACATAGGTCATTCCGAATCCGAAGAGGATACCGGCGACCATTCCGATGAGAATCTGCCAGTGTAATTCAAGTTTACGCATTGAAAGTTGGTTTAGACGGGTAAGTTACTTTTTCTGAACGCATAAACTTAATAAACTCATAAACTTTTTTTTATGGTTCTGTTCAGCAACATGTAATCCGCTAAAACCAAGGCCGTCATCGCCTCAACGATGGGTACGGCACGCGGCACCACGCAGGGATCATGTCGGCCTTTGCCTTTCGTAGTCACCTGGTTCCCTTCCCTATCGATGGTGTCATAGGGCTGGATGACCGTTGCCACGGGCTTGAAGGCTACATTAAAGTAAATGTCCATACCATTGCTGATACCACCCTGTATACCACCACTATAATTAGTTTTGGTACTTCCATCTTGATTGAACTGGTCATTGTGTTTGCTTCCCTTCATCCGAACCCCTTCGAACCCGCTGCCGTATTCGAAGCCTTTGACCGCATTGATGGATAACATGGCTTTGCCCAGTTCGGCATGCAGTTTATCAAAAACCGGTTCGCCCAGGCCAATGGGCACATTTTGGGCCACGCAGGTAACGATACCGCCAATGGTGTCGCCTTCTTTGCGGACTTCCTTGATATATTCCTCCATTTTTGACGCCATTTCAGGATGTGGACAGCGAACCGGGTTGGATTCCGTCAATCCCAAATCCAATTGCTGATAGGGTATATCCATCCTCAGTTTTCCGACCTGTGAAACAAAGGCGTTAATTTTAATTGAGGATAGAAATTGCTTGGCAATTGCCCCGGCCACTACCCTACTTGCCGTTTCTCGAGCAGAACTACGGCCACCGCCGCGATAATCACGGAACCCATATTTCTGATCATAAACGTAATCGGCATGCGAAGGCCGATACGAATCCTTTATATGGGAATAATCGCGAGATTTCTGATTTGTGTTGTGAATAGCGAAACCAATGGGCGTACCAGTTGTCTTTCCCTCAAAGATTCCGGAATAGAATTCCACCGTATCCGGTTCTTTCCGCTGGGTCACAATGGCCGATTGTCCGGGTTTTCGACGCTCCATCTCCTTTTGAATGGCCGCGAGGTCAATTTCAATACCAGAGGGACATCCATCTAAAACCCCCCCGATGGCGACTCCATGCGATTCACCGAAAGTGGTAAGTTTAAAAAGATTTCCAAAAGTGTTTCCAGCCATGGTTATGATTAAAATTTATAGGTTGTTACTATCGACCGACCTTTAGGGTTTTAGGTTCAAGTCTGCCGAAGGCAGATTTAAGGTTTAAAGTTGAAACCAAGAAAACCTTGAACCTGAAACAGCAGATCTGCAGCGATTGAACCTTGAACCCTAAGGCTTTGCTGCTTAATTCCACCTCACAGCCAATTCCCCACACACTACTTACCGTCACTGCAACTGCGAACTACATCTTAGCCGCAAAGCGCCTCGAAATACTGGACCTTAGCTTACGCTCATAATCCTCCTCCAGCCACTCTTTATAGTTCTTGGTGTTGTTCATGATACAATAGGAATACTGACGCACGCGATAGGCGATCTCTTCCTTAAGTTCCTTTGCGAGTATCCGAGCGTCGAAAACATCTTCGGAATTTTCAACACAGATTTCGGCGTGCTGTTCGATACTGCGTTCAAGAACCAGTTTGGATTTGAGGCCTTGTGCAAAGACTTTTTTATACTCTGCTTTAATATCGTACTCGATATGGGTCGACTTCCCAAATTTCTTTCTGAGGGCCGCCGGCATCTCATAGACGAATTCACGTTCGATGTCTTCATCATTCTTAATATTATCCAAGTAAAAATCCGGAAAATGGAAGATTTCCTGCCAATCGATCGGAGCGTTCCACATACCGAAGCGAGCCACGTTATTTCCCAGGTCTACAACGTTAAAGTCATCCTTTTTGGGCAGAATACGCGAGCCACGACCGATCATCTGAAAGTACAGGGTCAGCGATCGGGTTGCGCGATTGAGTATAATCGTCTCTACTGTAGGTTCGTCAAAACCGGTAGTTAAGATACTTACCGAGGTCAGAATGGCATCCGGCGTTTCGGAGAACCACTTCAAAATTTCCTTGCGCTCGGTAGCGTTATTTTTGTTGTCCAGATGGCGAATGTTATAGCCGGCCTTTTTGAAGGTTTCATAAACGTATCTCGAAGTGTTGATACCATTGTTGAAAATCAGGGTCTTGGTACCTTCCGCAATCTCCCTGTAAGCGGCCAGCAATTTACCCAGCATGCTGTGGTTTCCGTAAAGTTCTTCGGAAGATTTGACCGTATAGTCACCGCTAATACCCAATTTAAGACTTTGTAGCCCGACGTCATATCTATAAACATTGGCTTTGGCCAAAAAGTTCTTTTCAATCAGGGCTTCAATCGACTCCCCTACAATTAACTTTTGGTAGTTGTCCTTCATCGGCAACTTGATGTTTGAGCTTAATGGAGTCGCCGTAACACCGAGAATGGTGGAGTTCTTAAAAAACTTGAACAGCTTGCGGAAAGAGTTGTAGTGCGCCTCGTCGATAATGACCAATCCGATATCATTGATTTCTACCTTTTCTTCCTGTAGACGGTTGTTGAGGGTCTCGACCATGGCGACAAAACACATAAAGTTGTCCTGGTCCGCAAGCTCTTTGACCTCGCTGTTGATAATCTTGTTCTTGACTCCGAAACCCTTGAGCATTTTCGAGGTTTGTAGGCTTAGTTCGATACGGTGTGTCAGAACCACGACTTTTTTACCGGTCTTTGCGATGTAGCGTCGGGCAATTTCCGAGAAGACCACTGTTTTACCACCACCGGTCGGCAACTGATAGAGAAGATTGCCGTTCGAGGTCTCTTTCAAGTGCTCGAAAATGATATTCAGATCCTCTTCTTGATAATCGTAAAGGGTCTTTTCGATGGTATGGTTCTGTACTTTCAAGTAGGTCTTCAAATTTAGTGCGCCAACATAAAGTTCGTTCCGCTTTGGCACAAGTTCAATTTTGCAAAACTAAAGCAAATTTGCGTTCGGGCGAAATTTATTGGTTGGAATATGGATTTGGAATTTTAGGATTAGGGG
>JAGXIC010000223.1 GCA_024635875.1 Pricia sp. | reverse complement strand
CAGTATACCTATGAAGATTATCATGTATGTGAAACGAATCCGCCGCTGGACAAAAAATTTTTGCATTTTTTTAGTTTGGGTTTACGGTTTTGGTGTTTGTTTACGATGTAACCCAAATATAGATAAATAAGGCCTACATTTATATAGGTGGCATCAACTGTTGCTACCTATCGCTCGAAAAAGGCATCCATCCAATTCTACGGGTATATCGTAGATTATCTTTAGATGATAGCTTTTTGAAGAGTTTCATGTATCATTGAAGATATTGAAAATCAGTTTTGTATTGATAATTTTTGGTTTTAACTTAAATTTGACCGTTAAACTATTACCTTCAAAAAATATATAGTTTTTTTTAAAGGATACTTTGGCTTAAACATGAAAGCAATAAAAGCACAATTTCCGATCATTTATTTTTCGGCCCTCTCCATGATGGTGACTTCCTTTGGGCATACGCAACACTTGGGTGTTTTCGAAGGGAACGGCGATATCGGTCCCGTTAAAAACATAGGTTCAGCAGCATTTGATGCGTCCACCGGAAAGTATACGGTTTCCGGAAGTGGTACCAATATGTGGGGCGAGACCGATGAGTTCCATTTTGTTTGGAAAAAAATGTCTGGCGACGTTTCCCTTTTTGCCGATATCGAATGGGAGGGCAAGGGTACAGACCCCCACCGAAAGGCCTGCCTTATGATTCGCCAAAGTCTTGGTCCGGAATCTGCCTATGTGGATGCGGCAGTGCATGGCGATGGACTGACCTCCATCCAATATAGGGATACAATGGGCGGTCCGACCCGTGAAATACAGGCCAATGTCAACGCGCCCAAACGCTTACGTATCGAAAAGGCTGGCGATTTCATTTCAATGTCCATCGCCGACAGTAGCGGGAAGCTGCACTCTTCTGGTGGATCCTTCAAAGCGCCGTTTGCCGAACCTTTTTTTGTTGGGCTTGCCGTTTGCTCGCATAATCCGGATGTCGTCGAAACCGCCAAGTTCGGTAAAGTTGCCATCGAGCAACTGGAACAAAGGCCGGATTCGACCAAACGGATAGAAAGTACCTTGGAAACCATTTCCATCTCTTCTTTTGATCGAAGGGTAGTCTACCATACCAAAGACCATATCGAGGCGCCTAACTGGTCGCCCGATGGAAAGACATTGGTTTACAATAGCGAGGGGTCGCTCTACAAAATACCGGTCGAGGGCGGAAATCCAAAAAAAATGGAAACCGGTTTCGCCAACAAAATCAACAACGACCACGGCATTTCGCCCGACGGTACCCAAATGGTCATCAGCGACGGTACGGAAAGTGGAAGTTCATTGATCTATACCCTTCCCATCGAGGGCGGCACGCCCAAAAAGATTACGCCGATCGGCCCATCCTACTGGCACGGTTGGTCGCCCGACGGCAGTACTTTGGCCTATTGTGCCGAACGCAACGGCAATTACGATATTTATACCGTGCCTGTGGAAGGGGGCAAGGAAACCCGGTTGACCGACGCAGGGGCTCTCGACGACGGTCCCGATTATTCCCCTGACGGGAAGTCCATCTATTTTAATTCTGCCCGTACCGGTACCATGCAAATCTGGCGGATGAAACCCGACGGGAGCGAACAGGAACAGATTACTACGGACAAATACCACGATTGGTTCGCACACCCTTCGCCCGACGGCAAATGGATCGTGTACGTAACTTTCGGAACCGATGTGCCCGCAGGTTCGCATCCGGCCAACAAAGATGTAATGCTGAGGCTGATGAACCTTCAAACAGGGGAAATCAAGGTTATGGCAAAATTATTCGGCGGCCAAGGCACCATCAATGTGCCTTCTTGGTCGCCCGATAGCCAACAGGTGGCCTTTGTGAGCTATCAATTAAAATAAATTGGAACAACCAAATAATGATATGATGAAAGCAAAAACAAACAGGTATGCCATTAGAAAAGCCGTATTCCCTCTGATATGTCTTTTTTTATTAGGCAAGGTAGCAGCCCAGGATATATCCGACAAAGCGAATGCCTTTTTGGATATCCTTTCCGAAGACTTAAGGGAAAAGACCCTTTTTACGTTGGACGATGAAGAGCGATACAATATGAATTACGTACCCATACCAAGGGAAGGCGCCACCTTTCATGATTTTAACGAAACTCAAAAACAGGCCGCGCTCAATCTTTTAAAAGCATGTCTTAGTAAAGAGGGATATGAAAAAACCATGGAAATCAGGGCACTGGAAAAAGTGTTGCGCAGTATCGAGAACGATGACAATGACAAAATGCCCGACGGCCGACCGAGACGCGACCCCTTAAATTACCACTTCTGTATTTTTGGAACCCCTTCGCCCTCCGAAATCTGGGGCTGGCGGTTCGAGGGACACCACATATCGCTTAACTTTACCTCCGACGAGGGTAAAATCGTGTCGGCCACTCCCACGTTTTTCGGTACCAATCCCGGTATTGTGAAAGAAGGGGATTCTCGAGGTAAACAGGTCTTGAAAAAGGAATCCATGCTAGGTTTTGCCCTTGTCAATTCTTTGTCCGCGGACCAATTGAAAGTCGCCAAGTTTTCGGAAGAGGCTCCACCGGAAATCATCTCGGCGAACCATCGTGAGGTCGGGGAAATAGAAACGACCGGAATCGCATTTCCGCAGTTGGATAACGCACAACAAGAGATTTTTAGAAAACTATTGCAGGTCTATGTCGGTAATTACATTTTCGATTTTTCCGAAAACCTGATGGCCAAAATCGAGAAGGCGGGCATCGAAAACCTGCATTTTGCCTGGGCCGGCAGCCTCAAGGAGGGAACGGCACATTACTACCGTATTCACGGCCCGATGCTATTGATAGAGTTCGACAACACACAGAACGATGCCAACCACATGCATACCGCCGTGCGCGACCTGACCAATGACTATGCCGAGGATATCCTAAAACGGCATTATGAAACGGAGCACCATTAAAAACATTCAATAACCGAACTTGATGAACTGATCTCAACCCTTGATCCGCATTTGTTACCTACCTTTGAAAATTCCTAGCACTAAACCATGCTTTATAACAGCTTAGGATTATTTGGGTCTCAGCGATGAAACTAGTTAAGAATTCAGATTTAATCACTCCAATATCAATTTTGATACATTTATGTATCATTAACGGTATATTATTTGTCCTCACCCCGGAGACCTATTCCACTTTATTTCACATTCTGCATTACAATATTTCTTGGTTGTTGATTACCTACGGTCTCGGATATTATCCTAAAACCCGTAAAGAACGGTTTATGACCAACATCCATAAGATGTTTCAACTCTACTTGATTTATGGCCTGGCCTACTTTGCAGTATTCGGCATTACGAAGACAGAGTACGGTTCACTTGAATATCAACTTTTCGTATACACCCTAATTTGCCTCTGCCTGACCTGGTACCGTGTCGTTTTCTTTTGGGTACGAGGTCAGTATCGACTGAAAGGGGGCAATTATGTTAAGGTAGTGGTCATTGGTAGGGACGCCAACCTGAAAAAAATACGTAAAGTTTTCGATGCTCCCGAGCTCGGGTATCGGTATATGGGCTATTTTGACGATTTAGAATCCCCCAGTCCCACCTATTTAGGAAAGATTATCGACTGTTTTCTTTACATCCTAGAAAATAACATCGATGAAATCTACTGTGTGGCCTCAAAGTTCAACCACCTAGAGCTAAAAAATCTAATCGATTTTGCGGATAATAATCTGATAAAAGTTAAAATAATTCCTGACAATAAAGAGATATTCTCGAGGGCCATGACGATAGATCTTTTTGACAATACCCCCGTACTGAACCTGCGTAAAGTGCCGTTGGATACAGAATTCGGTCGGGTCGCCAAACGCACGTTCGATATCATCTTCTCTTCTATGGTAATAATCGGGTTACTTTCTTGGCTTACGCCCTTGTTATTTATCATCATTAAGCTGGAATCATCGGGACCTCTGTATTTCAAACAAAAAAGGCATGGTTTCAAGCGTCAGGTATTCTGGTGTTATAAGTTCAGGTCAATGCGCCCCAACCCCAATGCCGATTCTAGAATGGCGACCAAAAACGATTTGCGGATAACCCGTACAGGACAATTTCTACGTAAGACCAGCATCGACGAACTGCCCCAGTTCTTCAATGTTTTTTTGGGAGATATGAGCGTTGTAGGTCCCAGACCCCATATGGTACTCCACACTTGGGACTATGAGATGACCGTGGATAAGTATCTGGTACGGCATTTTGTGAAGCCCGGAATTACCGGTCTGGCCCAAATCAAGGGGTATCGGGGAGAAATCACCAAACCGACCGACATACTCAACCGCACCAAATTGGACATCTTTTATGTTGAAAAATGGTCATTGGCCATGGATATCCGGATAATCGGCCAGACCTTGGTCAATGTCCTTTGGGGAGAAAATAAGGCGTATTAATCTTATAGGGATTTACCATTACTGCAACTATCACTAATTTTTTCTTACTTTTTCTCAGCAAACCGGCACTATTTCAATCCCATCAAAAATAAGAGTGTATTTCATCGAAAAAAAATACTTTTCGTCGATAGTTTTTTTTATTTATTTAGTTTTGTAGTATAAACCTTTCATTTAACTTACAACCTATTCCATTGATTTATTTCCACCTTTAATTATATAATTTATCGAACCGATTTTATAGCCAATTTCGTTTACCTCAAAACTATTAACCTAACCTAAAAGGATCCCCGACCTTGAACAGAATTTATTTTTGCCTACTTATTCCGCTAACTTTTCTAGTGAAGACCTCATTTGCACAAGATTCAAATACGACGGCACATTCGACCCCTCAAATTCTCAGTGCATCAGGTTTTGAACGGAACGGAACCGAAAGTTTCCGTTTTTCGGTCGGAAACTTCAATACAATCATTAGGCTATCGGCTGAAAGTCGTATTTTCAATAAAGGAACACCTCGAGATACCCTAGCGGTATCCCCGACTTTAAACGACAGCATTCCTAAAAATTTTACGGAATCGGGTTCCGGTACCGAGCAGTATCAGACCGATAACGCGGCTGGCATCTCGGTCTTCCCAAATCCGTTTAGCGATACTGTAACGCTTACTATTGAAGATTTCAAAAGTGTCAATGGAGAAGGCTACCGCATTAACTTGTTAGATTTTACGGGCAATGTGGTACACTCCGCTGCTATTTTAAATCCGCAAGAAGAAATTATTATCCGAAACGTACCAAAAGGCATCTATCTTTTGAGTCTCTACAAAAATGGAAGAAAAATAAATACTATCAAGCTACTAAAAACAAATCCATGAGAATGAAGTACTTTTTTTACTATGCTTTCTTTTTCCAGTCTCTCTTAGCCATAGGACAGGCACCGGAGAAAATCAGCTATCAGGCTACCATACTGAATGCCGACAATTCTGTGCTATCCGAGGCGCAAATTGGCATGAAAATCGCTATACTCCAAAATAGTCTATCAGGCACGTCGATTTACGAAGAAGTACACAACCCAATGACCACCTCTAGTGGCACAGTAAGTCTAGAAATCGGTGATGGAACTCCGTTTAAGGGGGCATTTTCGACAATTGATTGGTCAAAGGGCCCCTACTTCATTCAGACCTCGGTCGATGTAAATGGTGGGGCTTCCTATAAATTTCAGGGCGCTTCACAACTCATGAGCGTACCTTATGCCCTACATGCCAAAACCGCCGAATCCCTTTCCGACGAAAGCAAATATGTTATGCGGGCCGAAGTCATTACCTTTACCCGGTCAAGAAACGCCAACGCCAAAGATGTCGGTAACATTATCGAATGTACCCAAGATGCAACGTTATCGCTAATTGAAAACTTTGTCGACATGAACATCGGCGACGTCATAAACATCGAGGCGCACAATGGGGCACTATTGACCATCGAGACTGCCGGGCAGGTCGAACTGAACTATACGCTGAACGGTAGCGCCATTTTTGAAAGTGCCGAAGCTAATGTACGCTTCGGCCTCTTACGTAAGATTGATGTAAACTCCTATATTATTTCAGGTCAATGAAGGTATTACCTAT
>JAGXIC010000222.1 GCA_024635875.1 Pricia sp. | reverse complement strand
TCGTGATATATCCTCATCAGGACTGCTGCGCTTGGCGAGAGCTGCTTTTTTTCGGGCATCGGCTATCGGGTTGCGGATGGAAAAGTAAGATGTCGCATACTTGGCCACCTGATACTTATTGGTGGGAAACAGTTCGATGCCTACGACTTGATATTGGTCGCCCGAACCGACATTTTTGGCCAAGGCTATGCCCTCGGCTAGGGAATTGTTCTTGAAACTGCCCAGTTCTTGTACCACCATATCATCCTTGGCCAAGAAAAATCGTATCGATTTGGCGGAATCGATATTTGCGGTCGTCCATTCGATTTTCGCCGTTTCGGAAACGGTCCATACCGTACCCTGGGTCGGATCGGATATTTCAATGCTCGATTTCGGTGGGGTTGATTGCTGTATTTCGGATGTTCCTTCGGATGAATTTCCGGTAATGGAAGACTGAAAAGATTGTTTCACCGCCGCACCGCATAGGGCATGACAGAAAAGGATACACATTGTCGAGAAAAAGAGATTGAATCGATTTAGGATAGTGAAATGGTATTGCCAGGTTGCCATAGTTCTGATTATCTGTATGATGACAACGCAGATTTCTTTCAAATGTTGAGCGGAAAGACTATTTTTTTTAATTTCCTACCTACTTTTTATTCTGAATAGTGTGAACGGCACAAAGTCTTTTGAATTTATTTGTAGTTTTAATAGGAATTAACGGTCCTTATAATGAACTTATTTAGACTTTTTGTTTGGAACCGAGAATATCGGCTTTTGAGGCTAAATGAAGTCGTTTTTTAAAAGCATAGCAGGGCTACGGTTTTCAAAAATGAGGAAATATAGCCTCAAAATGCGATATTCGTAGGTAAAAGAAATAATCTAAATGGGTTCAATACAAAAAGAAGCACTGATCCGATGCCACAAAGAAATTCTACCCTACATCCATAGAACTCCTATTTTAACGTCTAAAACTATTAATAGGATGTCCAAATCGGATATACATTTCAAATGCGAGAACTTTCAAAAAGGGGGAGCCTATAAGATGCGAGGAGCTACCAACGCAGTCTTGCAATTGACGGACGTACAAAAGGAGCGGGGAGTGGTCACCCATTCCTCCGGAAATTTCGCCCAAGCCCTCTCCCTGGCCGCTAAAAATATAGGTATCGATGCTTTTATCGTAATGCCCTCGACCGCCCCGCAGGTAAAAAAGGATGCCGTAGCGGAATACGGTGGGACAATCATCGAATGCGAGCCAACGCTTTCCGCAAGGGAAGCCGCTGCCCAAAAAATCGAACGCGAAACCGGGGCGACTTTTATTCATCCCTCGAACGATTTGAACGTAATAACCGGTCAAGGCACAGCGGCCATGGAATTGTTGGAAGCACTCCCGGACCTCAATTTTATAATCGCTCCCGTAGGTGGTGGGGGCCTTATCGCCGGAACAAGCCTGGCCGCCCATTATTTCGGAAACGCTTGCAAGGTCATTGGTGGGGAACCCTTCGAGGTCGACGACGCCTATCGCTCCCTTAAAAGCGGCCGCATCGAATCGAACGAGACCACCGATACCATCGCAGACGGACTCAAAACGCAACTCGGCGATAAAAGTTTCCCGATCATGCAGCAATATGTAGATAGAATCATCAGGGTTACGGAAGATGAAATCGTTAACGCCATGCGCTTGATTTGGGAACGTATGAAAATTGTAGTCGAACCATCAAGTGCGGTCGCTTTGGCCGCAGTTCTGTCCGATAAAGACCGATTCGCTGGAAAAAAAGTTGGGATCATTATTTCTGGGGGGAATGTTGATTTGAAGCGACTTCCGTTCTAGACTATTACGTATACCCCGAATTTAGAGGCAGGCACAAAAATTTGAGGTTTAATTACTTCTTGGTAGCTGTTCATTGTAAAAAAATGTATTTTTAGAACTAAATAAACAATACTATGTCATCACGAAGAAATTTTATCGAAAAACTTACTATTTCTGCGGTCGGTCTGCCCCTTTTGGCCCATCCTACAAACATTTTTGCTACTTCTGAAGCGCCCTATCAGGGCCCGATGTTAAAGGTGGCTTTAATGGGCCTTGGCAGTTACGCGGGCCGGGTGGCCGAGGCCATGCAAGACTGCAAGCGTGCGAAAATAACCGGACTCATCAGCGGCACGCCGTCTAAAATAACGGAGTGGAGCGAAAAATATAACGTGCCTAAGAAAAGCTGTTATAACTACGAAGATTTTGATAAGATAAAGAACAATCCGGATATCGATGCTGTGTACGTCATCACGCCGAACGGACTCCATAAAGACCAATCCATTCGGGTGGCCAAGGCAGGTAAACACGTCATCTGCGAAAAGCCTATGGGAATAAATGCAGAAGAAGGCCAAGCCATGGTCGATGCCTGTAAGGCGGCCAACGTAAAACTGTTGATAGGCTACCGCATGCACTTCGAACCGAAAACCGTCGCCGTCATCAAAATGCGAAAGGATGGTGAATTCGGAAAGACAAAATTCTTCCAAGGCCAATCTGGCTTTAATATCGGCGATCCCACGCAATGGCGGCTCGATAAAGAACTGGCCGGCGGAGGGGCGATGATGGATATCGGCATTTATTCCATCAACGGCGCACGGTATATGTTAGGGGAAGAACCGGTTTGGGTAACGGCACAGGAAACCAAAACAGATCCCGAAAAGTTCAAGGAAGGTGTTGACGAGACCATACAGTTTCAGATGGGCTTTCCAAGTGGGGCAGTGGCCAACTGCCTGTCTACCTACAACATGAGCAATTTAGACCGCTTTTTTATGACCGGAACCGATGGTTTCGTCGAGATGCAGCCCTCCACAGGATATGGCCCCATAGAAGGTCGCACCCATAAAGGCCCGTTGACCCAGCCTCACGTCACTCACCAAACCTTACAGATGGATGGTGTGGCAGCATTGATATTTGACGGCAAACAACCTATTGTTCCCGTAGACGGCGAAGAAGGTGTAAAGGATATGAAAATCATCGATGCAATATTCGAGGCCGTAAAGACCGGAGGTAAAGTTGAGATAAAGATTTGATACATGTACTTCTTGAAAAATTAAGACTAAGAAGTGTAATTTAGACCATCAAGGTTCAAATGAACATAACTCACTAGTAATAGATCAAGAACGCCTACTAGCCTTATCGTGTGGTATCATTTTGATAAGTGATTTCGATTTTGGTGCATCTATCTGCAGATAAACAAAAATCGAAAGGGGTGTGAAGGTTGAAGTTACCCAGGAAGGTTTGATGAATATCAATACTCCATAATCTCGATTTTCCTAAAATCAATGGGATGGCTGTTCGACTGTAGCGAAATATAACCACCTGTTACGGCTGCATCCCCATTTATCATCAAGGTCTTGGCCATCTCGTTTTCAGGGTCGTAGGTCGGGTTGGCGTAGCTTAGAATTTCTTCGCCGTTGACGTAGTGGGTAATTTTTCCATCTTTGATATCGATTTCCATCGTCACCCATTGATCGCCGTGAAAGGTTCTCTCGACAACGGGTTGTATACAGGTGGTCGCATTCTTTTCGCCGTTGAATTCAAAGAACATACCATTGGCACAGGCGGCACCTACGGGCCGGTCGTCGGTGCCATCGCCCCCATGAAAGTTGTATTCAAGGCACACTGGAAAGGCCTGATCGAGCTTTTGGGTCTCCGGCGGTTGCCCGTGAAATTGTAGACCACTGTCACGATAGCCCCATTCCGGCGCGCCCGGCGCGGTCTCGCCCACAAAGCGGTATTCTACTTTCAATCGATAGTCCGATAATTTTTTGTTGTAATACAGCGTGCCGAAACGATCTTTGAGGTCATCGCCGTAGCCATCGTAGCGGATACTTAGAATTCCGTTTTCTACCCTGGCCGTGTTCCCGAAATTTTCCCCTAGAGGATATCCCGTAATCTTCATCGTAAAGCCTTCGAGGTCTTTACCATTAAAGATCGGCACCCAGTTTTCTTTCTTCGGTTTTTCTGTGGATGCCAGGTCCGCATCCGGCTTATCTCTTTTTTTATCGCCACAGGATATACATCCAATAACCAATAGAAATACCAGTAGTCTGTTCAAATTTGTGTTCATGGGTCGCTTTTTGACAAAACATCCCTAAAAGTAAACATAAATACCATTTGGAAAAAGGAAGAATGATTTTCGGCTCGAAAATGACAGGCCCTAAGAATCGATATGATAGAATAATTAAAGTGATTTAAACTTTTTGTTTGGAACCGAGGATTTCGGCTTTTGCGACCTAATGAAGTCATTTTTTAGTAGCATAGCCGTAGCTACGGTACTCAAAAATGGCAAAATTAGGGTGCAAAATGTGAAATTCGTAGGTAAAAGAAATAGTTTAAATGACTTCATTTGGAAAATATCGGAATGTAAAGGAATGGTTAAGGATAATCCTTGCTAGGTTCGGTTAGATTCTGATGAGAGGCGCTGTAGCAGAGTGGAATTTTTCTTAATGAGAAAATTATAAATAGGATATAATCCAAAATAATGGAAATATTCCATATCTTAGCTGTCCTTATTTTTAAGTGTCGGGCCAAGCCTGTTGTGTCGGTTAAGCCGCCGGTATTTTTTATCTGGCCAAGGCAAAAAGTCTTTGCATAGCATGGCTACGGAAATATTTTTTAACGCAGGACAGGTGAAAAAGGACAAGGCTTGGGCCGGCTAAGACAGGCTTGGCACGACACTAGGATGCTATGGATAAAACAATACTTCACATCGATTTAGATACCTTCTATGTTTCCGTAGAACGGCTGATCAATCGCGAACTTCAAAACCGGCCTTTGTTGGTTGGGGGTACGGGCGACCGGGGCGTGGTAGCGGCCTGTAGCTATGAGACCCGCGGATTCGGGGTACACTCCGGTATGCCAATGAAAATGACGCGTGAGCTTTGTCCCGAGGCTACGGTCATTCGGGGTAATGCGGGTACGTATAGCAAACATTCCGATATGGTCACTGAAATCATTAAGGAAGAGGTACCCCTTTTTGAAAAATCGAGTATCGATGAGTTCTACGCCGATCTTACGGGAATGGACCGTTTTTTCGGCGCCTATAAATACGCGGCCGAAATGCGGCAACGGATCATTAGGGAGACGGGCCTTCCGATTTCTTTTGGTCTTTCGGTAAATAAAGTAGTTTCTAAAGTGGCCACCAACGAGGCCAAGCCCAATAACCATTTAAAGATAGATCAGGGGTTTGAAAAGCTTTTTTTAGCTCCCCTCTCCATCAAAAAAATACCGATGGTAGGCGACAAGACCTATCAAACCTTGCGTAATCTTGGGTTACGGCAGGTAAAGAATGTGCAAGAAATGCCCGTCGATGTGATGCAACGTGTACTGGGTGCCAACGGAAAGGTAATCTGGAAACGCGCGAACGGCATCGATCATACGCCGGTAATACCGTTTTGCGAACGGAAGTCCATTTCAACGGAGCGCACTTTTGCCAAAGACACCATTGACGTGGTAAAGCTGCGGGGCATCTTGATTGCCATGACCGAAAACCTGGCCTATCAGTTGCGACGGGGCGAAAAGCTGACCGCTTGTGTCTCGGTCAAGATCCGATATTCCGATTTCAACACCTATTCCAAACAATTACGGATTCCCTATACCAGTGCCGACCACATCTTGATCCCTAAGATTCTGGATATGTTCAAGACGCTTTACAATCGAAGATTATTGGTGCGTTTGGTCGGTATCCGGTTCAGCCATTTGGTCAGCGGCAATTACCAGATCGACCTGTTCGACGATACCGAAGAAACTCTTAACCTATACCATGCGATGGATACCATTAGAAAGCGTTACGGCGATAAAAGCGTGCTGCGGGCATCGGGACTTGGGGCGAAAACCATAGGACGGATGCAGAATCCGTTTAATGGATTGCCGCCGGTTGTGTTGGCACATCGGAGGCAGTAAGTATGCTGTTACAGTCGCAGTGGGCGGTGAATAAAGAGTCCTCGCAGGGCAGCACGACGAAGCGGACTGTTGAAACTTGACGAGGTTCCGAATCAGTTTTAAGAGGTTGTAAGAGTCTTCGCTCCGGGCTCAACGGATTGCTTCGGCCGAAAAGGCCTCGCAATGACGTTTTGACCGGGCACCTAGCACCGAAAGACCAGTTTCTTTTTTAAATACCGAGCACCGAGCACCGAGCACCGAGCACCGAGTCCTAAGTCTAACATCTAAAATATAAGGTCTAACATCTATCTAAACTGTCACACATATTACAGCATGCGCTACGGAACATTTTCCGAGGTCGATCT
>JAGXIC010000023.1 GCA_024635875.1 Pricia sp. | reverse complement strand
TAGCCTTGACCCTGCAAACATGGAGCAGTATCCGTGCCCTCGATTTTATTGAAAGCCTACCGGATGTAAAGAGAAAAAGAATTGCGATTACCGGGGCATCCGGAGGTGGTACCCAGACTTTTTTATTGGCCGCAATCGATGACCGGGTAGCGGTTAGCGTACCTGTGGTCATGGTATCGTCCCATTTCTTTGGGGGCTGCGGATGCGAAAGCGGACTTCCCATTCATGAAAGTGCCGACCATTTTACCAACAATACCGAAATAGCGGCGATGATGGCACCCCGACCTATGTTGCTAGTTTCCGATGGGGACGATTGGACCAAAAATGTACCGGAGGTGGAATATCCGTTTATCCAGCGTACCTATGCGTTCTACGATGCCATAAACAATGTCGACAACGTACATTTTGCAGATGCCGTACATAATTATGATTTCGAAAAAAGAATTCCCGTCTACCGATTTATGGCCGAACATCTGGGATTGAATCTTCAAGCCGTAAGCGACGGCGACGGTAAAATCGATGAGGCCAAAAGTGCAGTAGAACCTGCCGACACTATGATGTCTTTTTCTTATGACACCCCTTTACCGAGCAATGCACTGCTAGGTCAAAAAGCTATAGAGCAGGCGTTAAAAAAATTTACAACGCAATAAATCGCATATGCCAAGTGATATCAAGGGTATTTTCTACCCGTTTCGTATATTCGTTAAACAACCCAAGCCCTTAAAGTAATCTTGGGTTTTAACCTTCACTAATACATCCGATGACTATGAAGAATTTTACTGTAAAGAATAATTTGCTTTTTTGCTTATGTGCCCTCTGCCTAACGTTTAGCGCCTCGGTGGTAGGACAAAGTGAGGTGCGTTTGGAGAAAAAATGGGAAACCCCAGCAACCTTGAAAGAACCGGAATCGGTACTCTTCGATGCAAAGTCCAATGTAATCTATGTTTCGAATATCAATGACCCGAAGGCCGGCGCGGACGGTAATGGATCCATAGGCCGTATATCGCTTGACGGTGAGGTGCAGGAAGTGGAATGGGCTGTCGGCGGAATGGATTCGCCCAAAGGTCTTGGTCTTTCCAAGGGATTATTATACGCTGCCGACCTGAAAAATGTGGTGGTAATCGACACCAAAACAGGAAAATTGGTCAAGACCATCGCAGTAGAGGGCGCAGGTATGCTGAACGACATTACCGTAGATGAAAAGGGAGAAGTTTATGTCTCCGACTCAGACAACAAAAAAATCTACCGGATTAAAAATAACAAAGCAAGTGTATGGTTGGAAAAAGACTTCTTTCAAAAACCGAACGGTCTTTTGGCACATCGAAATAAATTTTATATGGTCGATATGAATGCCGGAATTTTTTATGAAATAGACAAAAAAACAAAAGCGTTGCGCAAAATTGCCGAAGGTTTGCAAGGTGGTGACGGAATAGCTCCCATTGGCGATGATTTTATCATCTCGAACTGGAACGGTGAGATTCACTATGTCTGGGCAAACGGTGAAACAAAAAAGCTTTTGGATACCAAGGCCGACAAACTGAATGCGGCCGACCACATTTATTTGCCCGAACAGAACCTCTTGGTAGTTCCCACTTTTTATGGCAACACGGCGGTTGCCTATGAAGTGGTCAAAGAATGAGCCGCTTCTAGCCAAACCCATAGGCCGTTAAAGATCATACCAAAATAAAAAAGGACGTCGGAATTTTATGAAAGGTGCCGGCTTATCCTGACTATTGCCATTCTGTAACGGAAATAAACCACTCCGATGCACTAAAAGTACGTAGTTATTAAGTAATGAATAAAATTGATTCTGCAACTGGGCAAAAGTTTTTAATACCTAAAGGTAAATGCACTTAAGTGCATAGCTTAAACTATTTTTGAGATCAGTAAATTCCTCTGGTTACCAAAGGAAATGGTTTTAAGACATTGACTGACTAAATCCATTCTAACAACCTACTAAATCGGAAATCAGGTAAAGGCGGAGAAAGATTTGCAACAAAAATATAATCCTAATGGCGAGGCGTAGAAACACATTCTTTTTTGGAGTAATAGGGGTATTTATAATTGGATGTACCGGAGAAAACCAAAAAGCAAACACCGAAATTAACAGGGAAATTGCTAAGCCCAATATCGTCTATATTTTGGCCGATGATCTAGGTTATGGGGACTTAAGTGTTTACGGGCAAGAAAAATTCGATACACCGAACATCGATAAACTAGCTAAAGAAGGATTACTATTTACACAACACTATGCCGGAAGCACTGTCTGCGCTCCTTCCCGCTCTACCCTAATGACCGGCATGCATACCGGCCACACGTTCATACGGGGAAACAAGAGCAATACTGAAGAAGGCCAATTTCCGATAAAAGCGGAAGCTATAACCGTTGCCGAGGTGCTCAAAAAAGCAGGGTATCGTACCGGAGCCTTCGGCAAATGGGGACTGGGATTTGTCGGAACCGAGGGGGATCCCAATGCACAAGGTTTTGACGAATTCTACGGTTACAATTGCCAAGGCCAGGCACATCGCTACTACCCAAGCCATTTGTGGGACAATGATCAAAAAATCATTTTCGAGGGCAACGATTCTATAAACCAAGTGGTGTACGCTCCCGATGTCATTCATGCAAAGGCGCTGGATTTTATTAAGGAGAATGCGAACGAGCCGTTCTTTTTGTATGTTCCTTCGACGATACCACATGCCGAATTGATTGCCCCTAAAGATTCCATTTGGGACAAATTTGCAAACGTCTTCGAAGAAAGGCCGTGGGGCAAAGACAGTACCTCTGGACCTCGATGGAAAGGGAACGATTACGGTTCCGATACCTATAGTGCCAAGGGCTATGCATCGCAAGAAAAGCCTAAAACTGCTTTTGCCGCAATGGTAACCCGATTGGACAAGCAGGTGGGGGAAATAGTACAACTGTTGGAAAAATTGGGTATTGCCGATAATACCTTAGTAATTTTTACCAGCGACAACGGGCCCCATATGGAAGGGGGTGCCGACCCCGATTTTTTCAATAGCTCGGGCATAGTCCGTGGCCGTAAAAGAGACCTGTACGAAGGGGGCATACGCGTACCGATGATTGCCAAATGGCCAAAACAGACGAAAGCCGGCAGCAAAACGGACCATGTTTCCGCTTTTTGGGATATGCTTCCCACCTTCGCCGAAATTGCGGATGCCGATATGCCGAAGAACATTGATGGTATTTCACTGTTACCTGTGCTCAAAGGCCAAAGTGAAAATCAGAAAAAGCACGACCACCTTTATTGGGAATTTCATGAACAAAATGGCAAACAGGCCGTTCGCATGGGCGATTGGAAGGGTGTACGATTAAACGTATTCGACAATTTCGATGCGCCTATAGAACTTTATGACCTCTCCGAAGACCCTAAGGAACTGAATAATATTGCAGAAGAACATCCTCAAATAGTTACAGAAATTGATAGCCTGATGAAATCATCAAGAACCGTGAACGAAGACTTTCCGTTCCAATCGAAAAGCTGAGCGCCTGTTATGAACCAATTTCTAAAATCGCATGACACTTTGTAAGGTCTTCTATCCAAAAAAAAACAGGTTGCTGCTATTTTTTCTGTTTTTATTAGCTATCTGTTCTTCTTGCCAAACGGAAAAAAACCATACAACTTGGTCGTTTGACGCTATTAATGACCGGGTTTGGGTCGGAGAGGAATTCTATACGATTCCCCTTGAAGATTGGCGGGTTCATAACGACCGGGTGGAATGTACGGGTCAAAATGCGAACATGCGGATGAATCTCCTTACCCATTCCTTACAGGATACCGGGAGTTTTGAAATATCAATCAGTTCCGGAATACTGGAGTCCGAAGCTACAAAAGGTAGTATGGGATTTTTAATAGGCCTTCAAGACGAAACGGATAACGACTACCGCTCAGTGGCCTATCATGGAAAGGGAATCAAAGCGGGGCTAAATCTCGACGGATTTTTATTTATCGATAGTACTGTTACCAGGCTTCCCCCCAACCTTAATCTCGACAGCTTTTCGATGCAATTATCCGGGAGGCCGAATGATGAATCGCTAGCGCTAAGCCTGAAGATTCTCGATGAGAACGGTACTACCATAAATGTTACCCGTAACGTCGATGCCGATATTACCGGAATGCTAGCTTTGGCCAACAACTTTACCAAAGTTGACAAAAACGAAAAAGTCGCCAATTTTTGGTTCGATAATTTGAGGGTAAGCGGTTCGAGGCTTCAAGAAACTTCCGAAAATAGTTTTGGGCCCATCCTGTTCAATATGTATACCCTCAATCGGAATTCGCTAAAAATGTCGGTACAAATGCCACCTTTGGGAAAAGATGATAACAAAAAAATACGCCTACAGACCAAACAGGATGGAGAATATGTTACGCTAGATTCCGCCGTCATTCAAGAACATTCCGAAATCGGTGTTTTTACCATTGCCGAGTGGAAAAGCGAAATCAATACCGACTATAGAATTGTATATGACATGAAGGATAAGAACGGTACCGCTACGCCCTCTTATTTTTCAGGAACCATCCGAAAAGAACCAAAAACCGATAAAGTTAAGGTCGCCGGCCTGACATGTCAATATTGGTTGGCGTATCCGTATCGGCCCGTTCTGGAAAACCTTGCCGAAAGGGATCCCGATCTATTGTTCTTTTCGGGCGATCAGATTTATGAAGGCAATGGTGGCTATGGTATTGAACGTGAGCATCCACAAAAAGCGGTGACCAACTATTTAGGGAAATGGTACATGTTCGGTTGGGCCTTTGGCGATTTGATGAAAGATAGACCTACCATTTGCATACCCGATGACCATGAGGTCTATCAAGGCAATCTTTGGGGCGAGGGAGGAGAGACTATAGCTTTGGAGGATTGGCAAAAAGGCGCGGACGATTTGGGAGGTTTTGTACAGCCAATCGAAATGTTGGATGTGGTCATGCAGACCAATACGGCACACTTGCCCGAACCCTTTGACGCCACTCCCCTTAAAAACGGAGTTCCCGTATATCATTCCGACTTGGCCTATGGTGGTATCGGATTTGCGATTGTCGGAGACCGGCTTTTCAAATCCTCTCCTGATAATGTGAGTTGGTGGGAAGGTCGAAAAGACCATTTGAAATTCAATCTGAAAAATCCGGAGCGCCTAATTAAACCCGACTTGGTACTTTTAGGGAAAAGGCAAGAGGAATTTCTCGAGGATTGGGCCGCCGATTGGAGAGACGTTCAGATGAAATGCCTGTTAAGCCAGACCATGTTTGCCAATATTGCCACGCATCACGGTCAAGAAAAAATGTTCCTATACGCTGACCTTGATTCCGGCGGATGGCCAAAGAATGGAAGGGATAATGCCGTTTCATTGGTCCGAAAAGCGGGTGCGTTTCATATCAGCGGGGACCAACACCTGACCATGCTCTGCCAATACGGCATAGACGGACAACGGGATGCCGGCTGGGGTTTTTGCACTCCCGCTATTTCCGTGAGCTATGAACGCCGTTTTCTTCCGGATACTTTGAACAGGCCCGTATCCAATAGACCGGAACACAATTTGCCAAACACCGGGGAATACGTCGACCTTTTTGGAAACCCATTCTTCGTCGAGGCGGTAGGGAATCCTGTAGACGATACCTTCAACAAAAACAGATACCAAATGGCCCAGAACAGGGCCTCGGGTTTCGGCATGATCACTTTTGACAAAAAAAACAGGACGATCAGTGCCGATGCCATACCTTTTTTGGCCAATTGGGGCGACAATCCTGAACCAGAGCATTTCGCGGGCTGGCCTGTAACCGTGAACCAAATGGATAATTATGGAAGTACTGCCCAGTTTGCATTGCCAAAACTTTCCGTAAAATCGGAGAAAATGCCCGTTGTACAAATTTTCAAAGGGAAGGAAGTGGTGTTTACATATAGAATGCAAAACAAAACTTTTATACCTAAAGTAAGAACCCGAGGAACATACAACGTAAAAATAGGATATCCGGAAACCGATGAGTGGCGGATTTATGAAAATGTAAAAACGGTCAAAGGGGATTCCGAGAAAACTATCGAAATACGCTTTTAAATAGTTCCGGGAAACTGGTAATATATAAAAATGGTCGATCAATGAAGTTAGCAAGTAGCTTAGCAATGTTCCTGACGTTATACGCCTGTTCTTTCGCACCTGCTCCAAAAGAAACCGCTAGACAAAAAGACAAGCGCCCAAACATCCTGTTCGCTATCAGCGACGATCAGTCTTTTTTTCACACCAGTTTTGCCGGAAGCTCCTTTGTAAACACGCCTGGCTTCGACCGGATTGTCGAAGAAGGGGTCTATTTTACGCATTGCTATGCGGGATCCCCGGGTTGTGCGCCTTCGAGAAGCGCCCTTATTACCGGCAGGCATCATTGGCAAAACGAACAGTCCGGCCAACACGCCTCGTCATGGCTTAAAAAATACGTACCGTTCATCGATGAACTGGAGGGCAATGGATATCGCCTCGGAAGAACGGGAAAAGGGGTCGAACCTTTTCAATACGCCCGTAACAGTATCGACTCTTTATGGCGCAAGACCAATGCCGCGGGCATAGCGCACTCGGAAATCAGATATCCCGAAAATTCCGGTCTACCAACGACCGACGGGATTACCGATTTGGATTACTTCGCCAATTTCGAATTTTTTCTGAAAAATATCCGTAAAGACGAGCCCTTCTTCTTTTGGTACGGAGGCTACGAACCCCATCGCAAATTCGAAAAGGGCTCTTGGAAAAAAATGGGTAAAAAACTTTCAGATGTAAAAGTCCCGGAGTTTTTGCCCGATACCGAAGAAATACGGGGCGATCTGTTGGATTATGCCGTGGAAATCGAGTGGTTCGACCAACAACTGGTCAAGATGCTGAATTATTTGGAAAGCATCGGCGAACTGGAAAATACGATTATCATAGTCACCTCCGACAACGGAATGGCTTTCCCCAGAGCCAAGGCCAATAGCTATGAGTACGGAGCGCATGTACCCTTAGCGGTACGCTATCCCGAAAAATTCGCGCCGGGCAGAAAATTGGACGATTTGGTAGGATTTATCGATTTTGCACCAACCATTCTAGAACTCACCGCAACGGTCCCGAAAAAAATGCTTCCCATCTCGGGAAAAAGCTTTGTGGACATTCTCGAATCCAAGAAGGAAGGCTTGGTAAATGCTTCCCGAGAATATAGTTTTACGGGAAGGGAAAGGCATTCCTCCTCGCGATACAAGAATTGGGGCTACCCGCAGCGGGCCATTTTTTCTGAAGAATATGCCCTTATCTGGAATATGAAACCGGATAGATGGCCGGCAGGCGCACCACAAAAATATGACACACAGAATTCCACCTCTTTACTACCCCAGTACGGTTTGGATAAAAACGGTCATTACATTCCCGATGCCGCTTTTATGGATATCGACGACTGCCCTACCAAGACCTACATTATCGAGAACTATAAGAACGATTCGATTGCTCCCTATTTTGACCTTGCGCATGCAAAAAGACGGGAATTCGAGTTGTACAACATCACCGAAGATCCGTCTTGTCTGAAGAATCTATAGGGCGATTCGAAACATGAATCGGAACAAGAAAGACTTACCGCCCGTTTAAAAGCAGAACTAAAGGCATCAAAAGACCCTAGGATCGTTGGTCCGGACAAAGAGCTGTTCGATTCGTACATACGTTATTCCCGGATACGCCAATTTCCCAAACCGGAAAGGGAGTTCGAAGAACTTCAAAACATGATTGAGGATTAGTACCGTTAAACTACCTCGGGGCAAGCCAACGAGGCATTTAGTTGAAAATATTTTTTGCACTTCGAGGCAAGCCTAGGGGAATTAAACCCTATAGAGACTAAAAATACACTAGTAGCACTTATCGATAAAGTTTCTTGACATGCTAAAAATAAGCCAGTTGTTTCTCTATCCCATAAAATCGCTAGCGGGAATTTCGGTCAATGCTGCCGAGGTGACGGAAAAAGGGTTTAAAAATGACAGAAGGTTAATGCTGGTCGATACTGACAACCGATTCTTGACCATTCGTCAAAATCCAAAAATGACCCGGTTTCAGCCCGAGCTGAAAGAAGAGGGGTTAATCATAAGGTCTTTGGATACCGACATGCCCCCTCTTGGTATTCCCTTCCCTACTCCAAAGTCAATATTGGAAAAAGTCGTTATTTGGAATGCCGAAGTAGCGGCACATAGCCTATCGGAAGATATCAATACCTGGTTCAGCCAAGCTTAGGGAGCTTCCGTGAAACTGGTGTATATGCCAAACAAAAGTATGCGACCGGTAGATACCACATCGGGCTTTAAACCTGTCGGCAAGTTTGTGTCCTTTGCCGACGGCTATCCTTTTATGATAATGGGAGAGGCTTCCTTGTCCGATTTAAATCGCAGATATGAGGGTGATACCTCCTTTGGCTTTGACCGGTTTCGGCCCAATATTGTTTTTTCCGGTGGCTATCCCAATCAAGAGGATGAAATCGGACGATTTTCTATAAACGGAATAGCCTTTCAAGGTCTAGAAAATTGTGCCCGGTGTACGATACCCAATGTGGATCCACAAACAGGTATCGTCGATGAGAACACCGAACCTTTGGCGACACTGTCAAAATACAGATTACAGAAAAGAAAAGTAAATTTTGGCAGGAATGTCGTGCATTCCGGTACTGGAACAGTCCGTATCGGGAATACTCTTAAATTGGGCTAACGTATTATTTTGAAGATTCCCGGTATCCGTTATTTTTTATCCTGTATAAAACTATTGGCATGTAACTGATTGGAAGAACCTGCGTCGACAATTATGGTCTGGCCCGTAATAGATCTGGCTAAATCAGACAGTAAAAACACGGTTGCGTTTCCGCAGTCACGGGCATATATCGGCTGTCGCAGACTTTGGTATTCATTATTCTGTTTTTCGAAGAAAGCCTCGGGGTCATCGGTCCACGAGGCCGCTGCGGCATAATTATTTTGTGAATCGACATAGCCCGGGGCGATCGCGTTACAACGGATACCCATTTCGCCCAATTCGATAGACATACCACGGGTCAGACCTTCCACCGCCGACTTGGCACTGGCATAAATCGCATATTTTGACAGGCTACTATGGGCATGTACCGAGGAAATATTAACGATGTGCCCCATTATGTGCTGTCCGGACAGTTGGTTTACGAAGGCTTTGGCCATCATCCACACGCCTTTGATATCGATATTATAAAGAAGGTCGAATTCGGATTCGTCCGCGAGATGTGCTTTTTTGCGGAGTCCCACGCCCGCGTTATTGACTAGGCCTTGTATCACGCCATGTTCTTTTTCGATGGCCTTAAAGATTCGTTTCACTTCCTTTGCATCGCTGACATCGCCAGGGACCGCAAAAGCATGTGGATAACTACTTGCCGCTGTTTCCGCCCTTTCGGCGTCAATATCGTTTATAAGCAATTGCCCACCACATGCGGCAATGGCTTCGCAGACCCCTGCACCCACCCCTGTGCCGGCACCACCGGTAACTAAAAATTTTTTATCGCTGAAATCTATCTGTAGCATTGATTGTGATTTTCATGAAGGTTAACCTAGCTTAAAAAACGATTTCGGAAATACTCAATACGTGGCGCGACCGCCTGAAAGATCAAAGATAAATCCGGTATTGAACGAGGCTTCCTTCGATACGATCCAGCAGACCAAACTGGCCACCTCCTCGACGGTGCCCAATCGCCCC
The DNA here is from genome assembly GCA_024635875.1 of Pricia sp. Taxonomy (GTDB): domain Bacteria; phylum Bacteroidota; class Bacteroidia; order Flavobacteriales; family Flavobacteriaceae; genus Pricia. The sequence continues at coordinate 100 of JAGXIC010000023.1, read as the reverse complement.
ATGGGAATTTTCGCCGTCATGTAGTGCAGCATCTCCGGATCGGTATCTTGGTTCATCGGGGTAGCAATTACGGCCGGCGCCAGCCCGTTTACCGTAATTC
>JAGXIC010000022.1 GCA_024635875.1 Pricia sp. | reverse complement strand
GCCGGGACAGGAAGGTGATTGGCGACCCCCCATCGTTCCCTCTTTTTTGTTTGTCGGAGAGCAGTGCGGGAATGCGGAAAAGGCCATGGAATTCTATCGCTCCATATTCAAAAATACCGAATCCGGAAATATCGCCCGGTACGGGACCGATCAAGAACACGATGAGGAAGGCACGGTAATGTATGGAGACTTTGCCGTCGAGGGCCAATGGTTTGCTGCTATGGACAGCGCACAGGACCACGATTTCGAGTTTAACGAAGCGATCTCCTTCATCATCAATTGTGATACGCAGGAAGAAGTCGATTACTACTGGAAGAAGCTATCGGCAGATCCTTCCGCGGAACAATGCGGCTGGGTTAAGGACAAATTTGGGATATCTTGGCAAATAGTTCCCAAGGTTTTGCCCGAAATGCTCAACGATTCGGATCCAAAAAAATCACAACCGGTCATGAAAGCGATGTTGCAGATGAAGAAACTGGACATTGCGGCTTTGGAGAAAGCATATAAATCTAAAAAAACCTTACAATAGACAAAATGAAAACAAAGTAAGTGAGGGCAAACTTTTCCGTGAAAAAAGATGTGATGAAAAACAGAAAGTTATTTAAGAACTGGGGGTTGAACCCAATGTCCGGAAACAATCAAAAGTCCAATGTCTAATCTATAAAATCTCAAAATCATGAAAGTTCATCCGTATTTAAACTTTGACGGCCAGGCCGAAGAAGCGTTCAATTTTTATAAGTCCGTTTTTGGCGGGGAATTTATGACGCACCAAAAAATGAAGGACGGCCCCGATAGCGGGAATCTCTCCAAGGAAGATCAAAACCGTACCATGCACATTTCGCTGCCCATTGCAAAAGACACCATTTTAATGGCCTCTGACGTTATCGAGTCCTCCGGCCAAGGCCTCGAGACTGGAAACAATATGCATATCATGCTCAGCCCTACCACAAAAGAAGAGGCGGATCGCCTGTTCGAGGAGCTTTCAAATGGCGGCGATATCGAGATGCACCTAGAGGAACAGTTTTGGGGCGACTATTATGGAAGTTTTACCGATAGGTTCGGGATTAAATGGATGGTTAGTTTTAATGACCAAAACGAAGAATCATTAAAAGAATTGGAAGAAATTCTTCCAGAGGATACATCCCTTTCAAAAACAGAGGAAGCTCCGCTATCCTAACTTGTAGTCATTGTGGGAAAAACCCTTTTTCCCCTTTATCCCTGCGTAGCAAGAAGGGTATCATGTAAAAACATATGCAGTTTGGAATTACGTTCCCAATAAGCAAAAGCGATATCTTAAAATTTCATGGTGAAGAATCAAATTACATATCAAAACTTCAGCGTCTTTTAGGAAAAAGTGTCAACAAGAAAGAATACCGATCGAAGATTAAACATCAGAAAATTGAAAAAATCATGCTAAAAAATCAAAAGCTTTCAGCGGGTTTTCCGTGGATGACATCAAAAAAGCAAAAAAGTTCTATCAAGGTACCCTGGGATTGCAAGTTAAGGACAATCCTATGGGTTTGATCGAACTGCATATCGAAGGAGGAAATACCATATTGGTCTATCCGAAGCCGGACCATGTCCCCGCAACCTTTACAGTCCTCAATTTTCCGGTAACGGACATCAAAGTGGCGGTAGACGCCCTTTCGAAAAAGGGGATTTCATTTGAACAGTACAACGAACTCAATACCGATGAAAAAGGAATTTCCCATAACGAGGGCCCGTCGATTGCTTGGTTCAAGGATCCGGCTGGAAATATACTTTCGGTGATTGAACAATGAAACTAAGAATTAAGGAATTTGAAACCACTGACCCGATTTTCTTAATATGACCGTAATCGGAATATAGAAAGTCGAGATCATGGAAGGCGGTAAATTCCTCGAATGCCATTGGGAATATGATTTTGGCCCGAACAGGCACATTGAGTTGCGTGTAAAAGGTATCCATAACGAAGACACTTACAAAGAGTTTTGGGAAATAAATGTGGAACATACTTGGTAACACCTGTGCAGGAGAAACGGGAAGAAACAGTTGAACTAATCAAAAAAAAGCCATGAAATCAAATATCCGAAAAATTGGAATATTGCTTTTGGTCTTCAACTTGGCCTATTGCCACAACCCAAAAAATAAGGGTAAGACCGGAAATACCCCCAACGAAAATCCGCAAGAAGTTAAGGCAACAAAAACCGTTCCACTCCAAAAAGGGTGTTATACCTATAAAAACAACGGAAATATCATCATTTTGGAAATTACCGACGCAGGCGAGACCATTACCGCAAATCTTATGTATTTTTTGAAGGAAAAAGACCGTAACAAAGGTACATTCAAGGGTCGGTTAAAAGGCGATCGGTTGATCGGCGATTACGCCTTTAGCTCGGAAGGACAAAAAAGCATCAGGCAGGTTGTCTTTTTAATAAAGGATGGCCAACTTGTTGAAGGATACGGTGAGGTCGAAACGGAAGGGAAAGTTACCTACTATAAAAATGTGGATGCGCTGACCTACAATTATACGATGCCATTGGATAAAACCGCTTGCGGACAATAAAGACACCGCGTATTCCTTCAAACTTAAATGGTAACTAAAATTCTAAACATTATGGACACTTTACAACAATTAAAAGACGAACTTACCCAAGAGTACAACACCACAAAAAAATTCTTCAAGCTTTTTCCCGAAGGCAAAAACAGGTTTGCCCCGCACGAAAAAAGCACGAAGCTTATCGACCTTTGCACCCACATAGTCGGCATCTACGGTTGGCCCGAAACGATGCTAAGCACTTCTGACCTGGATTTTGCAAACGGGCAAGAAACGGAAAAAATTGAAAACAGAACGCAGTTGGAAGATCAATTGGACAAGCAATACAAAGCTAGCCTGTCGGCTTTAGAACAAGCCGGGGAACCCGATCTCCATCCCTATTGGAGCATCAGCATGAAGGGGCAAAAGCTCAAGGAATGGACAAAATATGGGGCCATACGCCATGCGCTGAACCAAATTACGCACCATCGTGCTCAGTTGGGGGTATACTACCGGTTGTTGGATATTCCGGTACCGGGCAGTTATGGCCCATCGGCGGATGATCAGAGCTTTTGAAAATATGTTAGAGCATACGTTTTAGAACCTAGAAAGGCAATATCGACCAAAAATAGAGCATTCAATCAAAACTATGATTATACCTAAAGTAGACGGTGTTTTGGAAACATCGCTTTATGTCGATGATTTACAGAAGTCCATATCTTTTTACAAAAATATTTTTGGCCTTGAAACCCTTGTTTCGACCGATCGCTTCTGTGCCTTAAGCGTCTCGGACAGGCAGGTTTTACTTTTGTTCGAAAAAGGTGCATCCGTGGAGGCGAGCCGTGGTCCCGGCGGTGTAATCCCATCCCATGATGGGACCGGCCATCTGCATTTTGCTTTTTCCATTGCAAAAAGCGATCTGGTAAATTGGAAATTCTGGTTACAACATAACAAGGTCACTATAGAAAGCGAGTACCATTGGGAACGTGGTGGAACGAGTCTTTACTTTCGGGATTCCGACAATCATTTGCTGGAGCTTGCCACACCGGGATTGTGGTCTATATATTAGGCCTTTATAGTGCAGGTCATTTTTACGGTACAATCCCCGGGTTCATTGAATTTCCTTAATTATTGCGCAAGGCGTAAATAAGGGCTTTTTTATCCATTTTCGAACGGCCTTCGATACCCACGTTTTTTGCCTGTTCATAAAGTTCTTCCTTGGTCCATTCTTCATAAGGACTTGCTTTTCCCCCTCTTTCGCCCGCATCGGGCGTATTGGCAATGCGCGCGGATTTTTCCTTGCTATAGCCTTTCTCGCGAAGGGCCTCATATTGTTCCTCGTTCTTTATTCTCGGATCGGGCATAACTGAAAAATTGCAATTGAAATGGGAAAGGCCTTCTTTCATATGGTCGAATATCAACAGAAAAAGTGGTTTTCGTTGATCCTTTCGGTAATAAAATTATCCGTACAAAATCTAAAAGTCCATCAGCGGGCAAGCAATCCGTACATAGACTACAAGATAATGGCTAACTTGACCAACGTAAATTTACCCAAATGCCAAAAATGGTAATGCAAAATGAAAAAACGTATGAATCCTTGCCGATGTATCCTTAACTTTATCTTGAAACCATAATTATGTACCATGAAAAAGATTTTGCTGCCCACGGATTTTTCGGAAAACGCATACAATGCCCTAAAATATGCGGTCGAGCTGTATAATGATGACGATTGTAATTTTTATCTCCTGAATACCTACACGCCCCCGATTCACCAAACGGAATATGTAATGGACACTTCCGCCCAATTGGGATTGGGGGATATATACCGGACCCAATCCTTGGAAAATTTAGAGGAGTTACAGAAACGGGCCACGGTCGAATTTAAAAACCCTCAACATATTTTTAATACCCGTTCGGCGTTCAATACGTTGATCGACGAAATCCTCGAAACCGTTGAGAACGAGCAGATTGACCTTATCGTCATGGGTACACAGGGCGCAACGGGGGCACAGGAAATCTTGTTCGGCACCAACACGGCCGATGTAATCGACAAGGCAAACTGTCCGGTTATCGCCGTTCCGTCAAAATTTAAGTACGATGCCCCGAAGGAGATTTTGTTCCCGACGGATTATGAAATCGATTATCGTGAAAAGCAACTGGGCGAATTATTACACTTGGCCAAAAAGTTTAACAGCAAAATCAACGTATTGAATGTTACTTCAAGCTACGAACTAAGTCAAGAGCAAAAGACCAACAAGTCCGCGTTGGCGGTTACATTCAATAGTATCTCCCATGAATACCATGAGGTACCGGATACGGAAATCATTACCGCGATTACCGATTTTCAATCGAAGAAGGGAACCGATTTTCTCGTCATGTTACAGAATAAGCACACCTTTTTCGAGCGTCTCTATATAGAGCCCGTCATCAAAAAAATCGGTTTTCACGGCAACGTTCCGTTTATGGTACTTCCCCACCAAACGACCGGATAAAGTATCTATAAGGGGAACTTAATTATGTGCAATTCCCGGAAAATAAAATCCACAAAAAAGACCGTTATGATACGGTCTTTTTCAAAAACTAGCTTTACGTAATTTACATGTTGTTAGATTCCTTCTGTTTTTTTTGAAGTCAAAACTTGACGTATTTGGCCAACTTGATTTTTGCCGAGTTGCGATACTGTATCCTATCGAAAAATGAATTGACCCTATCGAACAATTTACCTTAAAATGTCGATAAAGAATAGATGGAATGAAATTTTAGTTGTACATTGGTATTATCCTTTTGGGGGTGCTGACATTCAGTTGTCGGCTGAGATTATACCCTACTCTTTGATAGGTAATGCTAACAAAGTTAAAAGGACAGCAAAGGGAACTATAAATGTGTAACATCATTTTGGTTCCCTTTGTATTTGAGGGACTGTTTGGAGTGGTTTAAACACTAATTATAGATTTAAAAACATCCCCAGCGGCATCAGGGATACAAATTTAATCAGGAAATAGCTAAATTAATGGGATGAATACTGGGATGCGACGTATATTTTTGGCGGACGACGACGATGACGATCGTCAGTTGTTCCAAGAGGCTTTGGCCAAAATTTCCGATTTCGTGAATATTATCACTTTTGATAATGGCGTAAGCCTTATCGATCAATTGTTAAAGACCCATGAAAAACTCCCGGACGCTATTTTTCTCGACCTGAACATGCCGCTCATGAACGGGGAAGAATGTTTGGCCGACATCCGAAACGAATCCATATTCGCACAAGTACCGATCATTATTTATTCTACTTCTTTGGATAGGGCCAAAGTCGAATACTTGTACGAAAAAGGTGCGAACCGTTATTTACAAAAACCTTCATCTTTCGCCCATTTAAAATCCGCACTCGAAAAATGTTTGGGCTATCTCGATAACAATACCGGTAAAGACGGAGGAATATTGGATTTCGTTATCAAATACTGAGCAGGAAATGTGGATAACGCCTATAAATATCGCCCTGAAATACATAGTATTGCAGGCGAAGGGCAAATTAGAGGATAATCATGGGAGTACTGGCAAAGAACAATCGTCAATTTACATATATCTATAGTTCTACCTCTAGTATCGGCAAACAGGGTAAAGGCTACGCCGAAAGTTTGGGCGACAAGGTGCAGATCTTGGATATTTCGAAAACGAACCTCGGTAATACCATATGGGTAGAACTGGCCGAAAAAATGGGCAAGAACCTGAAAGACCTGCTATCTTCGGAACATCCCGATGCACCGGATACCCAGGGTTCTGTATTCAGTGCCGATGATTGGCTCAAGGTACTCAACAAAAACCCCTCCGCCCTGCAAAACCCCATTCTTGTCAATGGCGATGCCTATTTACAAGCAACCACGCCATCGGAAATTCTGGAATTCTTCGCGATAGATTCGGCAGGTCTCGAAAAGAACCCTTTAGGGAAGGAGCCCACAACATCTTCCACAACGGATGACGTTAACTTTATAGAGCGGAACCCAGATAACTCCCGTTAGGGAAAAGGCATGTAATTCTTTCATACTACCTAAACGGTGTACGTCAAATTGAACACCAATGTTCCACTTTTTTACCCTGATTCTATAGAAAATCGATATATAGTATGAACCGAATAGACCCAAAAATTATTAGTCAAGTTTTTGTATTGCTGCTCATACTGCTTTTGGGCGGGTTAATCT
>JAGXIC010000221.1 GCA_024635875.1 Pricia sp. | reverse complement strand
TTTTTCTCACTTGTTTTACGACTTCGGAACATAACCTCCGACGAGAAAATCGAAAACGCTATTTGCGTTAACGGGCGACAAATATACAACGGTTTTTTAATTAAATCAAATACATGCTGAAGATTTTTTAGGAGGCTATACCGCTAAAACTCTTAAAATCCATACCTTCGGGACTTTCCTTTTTCAATGGACGCATTTAATGATGTTTTAGTTGGCCTGATTTCCTTTTTTGAGGTGATCATGTTGGTTTTGGTCGTCGGTGGAGGGCTTTTTCTGGTCTTTTATTCCCGATTGGTTCCTTACCGCTATTTTCGCCATGCCATCGGCATAACCGCAGGTAAATATGATGATCCCAATGATCCCGGGGAAGTCAGCCATTTGCAGGCGCTTTCCGCGGCGGTGGCCGCTACGGTGGGTCTGGGGAATATTTCGGGGGTTGCCATCGCCATCTACAGGGGTGGTCCGGGCGTTGTCTTTTGGATTTGGATGACGGCATTGATAGGCATGTCCATTAAATTTTATTCCTGTAGTCTTGCCATCATGTATCGAGATTCCGATAAGGACGGAAAACTTCAGGGAGGCCCTATGTATTACATAACTCAGGGGATGGGCGCAAAAGCCAAACCCTTGGCCCAGTTTTTCTGTATTGCCGGGCTGGTGGGTTTTTTAGGGGTATTTACGGTAAACCAGTTTACCCAGACGTTTTGGAACGTGGTTAACCCCAACGAGACCATCGCCGATCTGGGCGAATTTAACTGGAAGCTTATCGTCGGAATAGTGCTTTCCGTTATAACTTCCTTTGTTATTTTTGGGGGATTGAAAAAAATTGCCAATGTGGCCTCGACCATTGTACCCTTTATGGTGATACTGTATTTTTTGGCCGTAGTTTTCATCATGGCTACAAATCTTGAAGAAATCGTTCCTGCTTTTAAACTGATATTTTCCGAAGCGTTCAACCTAAAAACGGCCATTGAGGGTGGATTTTGGGGACTGATTATGCTCGGGGTCCGTCGGGCTGTGTTTTCCAATGAGGCCGGTCTGGGCAGCGCGCCAATGTTCCACGGGCAATCGAAAACCAAAGAACCGGTACAGGAAGGTCTTGTGGCCATGCTGGGCCCTTTCATCGATACCATTATCGTGTGTACCCTGACAGCCATCGTTATTTTACTAAGCGGGGCATACCTCGAAGCCCAAAACGACGGAATCTTGATGACCTTGATCGCGTTTGAAAAAACACTTTTTGGATATGGAGACATCCTTTTAATGGTCATTGTGGCCGCTTTTGCCTTATCCACTTTATTTACGTATTCCTATTACGGGGTCAAATGTCTATCGTTCCTGACCAATCCCAAAATCGGAAAATGGTTCAATATCTACTATATCGCCAGTATTACCTTTGCAGCTATAGCCCCGGTGGCGGTGGTCATAAATCTTATCGATTTGGCCTATGCGCTGATGTGCATTCCCAACATGATCGCCGTACTGTATTTGGCGCCAAAAGTGAACAAAGAAATGGCCTTGTATTTCGGTAAAGCGATCGAACCAATTAACAAAAAATTGAACTAACCTCCCCGATTTGGAATACCGCATTTAAATCATAAATCTAAAACATGGCACAACACAGAGCCGGCTTCGTAAATATTATCGGAAACCCTAATGTAGGCAAATCCACTTTAATGAACGCCTTTGTGGGCGAAAAACTATCCATTATCACCTCAAAGGCACAGACTACGAGGCATCGGATTTTGGGGATTGTTAATGGGGATGATTTTCAGATGATTTTGTCTGATACCCCGGGCATTATCAAACCGGCCTACGAGCTGCAGTCGAGTATGATGAATTTTGTGAAGTCCGCCTTTGAGGATGCCGATGTTTTGCTCTACATGGTCGAAATTGGGGAGAAGGCCCTAAAGGATGAACATTTTTTCGAGAAAATAAAGAACAGTAAGATTCCGGTCTTGCTTTTGCTGAATAAAGTTGATATGGCCGACCAAGAGCTTTTGGAAGATCAGGCGCAGTACTGGCAAGAACTGCTTCCAACGGTCGAACTGCATCCCATTTCCGCACTGACCAATTTCAATATTAAAAATGTTTTTGAGAGGATAGTGGAGCTGCTACCTGAAAGTCCCGCCTATTATCCTAAGGATCAATTGACCGATAAGCCGGAACGTTTTTTTGTCAATGAGACCATTCGAGAGAAAATCCTTATCCATTATAAAAAGGAAATTCCCTATGCCGTAGAAATCGAGACGGAGGAATTTTTTGAGGATGATGACATTATTCGAATGCGGTCGGTCATCATGGTCGAGCGCGACTCTCAAAAGGGTATCATCATTGGCCACAAAGGTAGTGCCTTAAAACGGGTAGGGGTAGAGGCGCGAAAAGATCTAGAAAAATTCTTCGGAAAACAAGTGTATATTGAGCTCTACGTAAAAGTTAATAAGAACTGGCGAAGCGATGCAAGGCAGTTGAAACGGTTCGGATACAACTCCTAATAATAAAGCCTACTTTTGCACCTCCAAAAAAACAAACACCATGAGCGCTATTGTAGCCATTGTAGGAAGGCCGAACGTGGGGAAATCCACTTTTTTTAACCGATTGATCCAACGCCGTGAGGCCATTGTCGACGCCGAAAGTGGTGTCACCCGTGACCGTCATTACGGGAAAAGCGACTGGAACGGTAGGGAATTTTCCCTAATCGACACTGGGGGGTACGTATTGGGTAGCGATGACGTCTTCGAGAAGCAAATCGATATACAGGTGGAGCTGGCCATCGCCGAGGCCGATGCTATTATTTTTATGGTGGATGTCGAGTCGGGAGTTACCGGTATGGACGAAGACGTCGCCAAATTGTTGCGCCGTGTGGATAAACCCGTTTTTTTGGTCATCAATAAAGTAGATAACGCCAAACGGGCCGCAGATGCAGTGGAATTCTATGCCTTGGGATTGGGTGAATATTATACAATTTCCAGTATCAACGGCAGTGGAACCGGCGATCTCTTGGATGCCCTGATAGAGAAGCTTCCCGAAAAAGGAAAGGATGAAAGCGATCTGCCGCGGTTCGCCGTGGTGGGAAGGCCCAATACTGGAAAATCTTCCTTTATTAACGCCCTGTTGGGCAAGGAGCGGTATATCGTAACGGACATCGCCGGTACCACCCGTGATAGCATGGATACGAAATACAACCGCTTCGGTTTTGACTTTAACCTCGTCGATACCGCGGGTATCCGCAGAAAGGCAAAGGTCAAGGAGAATCTGGAATTTTATTCCGTCATGCGCTCCGTCCGCGCGATTGAACACAGCGATGTTTGTCTTATCATGTTCGATGCAACCCGTGGTCTCGACGGGCAGGTGGCCAATATATTCTGGTTGGCACAGCGCAATAATAAAGGCGTCGTAATCTTGGTCAACAAATGGGACCTGATCGAGGATAAGGAGTCCAACACCATGAAAGAGTACACCCAGCGGATAAAACAGTTGATCGAACCTTTTGTCGACGTACCGATCATTTTTATTTCCGTGGTGAACAAACAGCGTATACACAAGGCTATCGAAACTGCAGTCGCCGTTTACGAGAACCGTTCGAAAAAAATAAAAACGCGCAAGCTGAACGATGTGTTGTTGCCTATCATTCAGCACACCCCGCCGCCGGCCTATAAAGACAAGTACGTAAAGATTAAATATATAACTCAACTGCCGACGCCCTATCCGCAGTTTGCGTTTTTCTGTAATCTGCCGCAATATGTGCGAGACCCGTACAAAAGGTTCCTGGAGAACAAACTACGCGAGAATTTTGATTTCACAGGAGTACCGGTTACTATTTTTATGCGGAAGAAGTAAAGTTACGCAGTTCTTAATCGAGGGTAAATAACAAGGGAAGAAAATTCAACGTCCCTTATATCCTTTTTCAATCGTCAGCTCGATGGTCTACCAATAATAGTAACGTCGTTTATGGAAGAGTTTCCGTTGGAAATAGCCTTATCACCATTTTCGGCATCCACGATTTCGATGTACAGTTTTACGAATCCGGAATAGCAGTTTACGGGCGAACAATCCAATGCTATTGGATCATCGGATTCGCATAGCGAAGGAAATAGAAAAGAGGCACTAGAAAGAATGCTTTGACCAAGGTTTTTCTTTTAAGATGGAAAAAAAGAGAAAACGTTGCTCGAGATTTCTACCTAATAGTTGAGAAAAATGGTTACTGGTCTTACCACCCACCGGAAGCACCGCCACCGCCAAACCCACCTCCACCGAAGCCACCACTGAATCCGCCACCGCCGCCAAAATTTCCTCCACCACTTCCAAAACCACCTGAACCACTACTACGGCCCATGTTGCTGAGAATAATCATATCCCAAATATCGAATCCACCTGAGCGTTTCCCGCCATTTTTGCCACCGCCCCTACGGTTTTTTCGGGATAGGATGATGAGAATTACAAAGAAAATAATAACAGGCAGGATAGCACTTAATGGAAAACCGCCACCACCATCGCTAAATGTCCGTTCTTCTTCGAATTCCCCGGTCAATACCTGAAAAATGGCATCTGCTCCGTCATTCAAACCCCCGTAGTAATTATCTTGTTTGAATTGTGGTACGATTACATTCTCAATAATCCGTTTGGACATTGCATCAGTCAAATTACCTTCCGTGCCATAGCCGGTATTAATAGCAATTCGGCGGTCGTTCCTGGCAAGTAGTACTAAGATACCATTATCTTTATCCGCTTGGCCAAGACCCCATTTTTGACCCCATTGTGCCCCAAGGTAATTGATTTCTTCACCTTCGGTAGAGCTAATAATGGCGACAACGATTTGGGTAGAAGTGCTATCCGAATAGCGAATGAGCTTTTGTTCCAAAGTCTTTTTCTCAGCATCGGGAAGCAAATTGATATAATCGTAGATACTAGTCTCCTTTTTCGGCTTTTCCGGAATCTTATACTGCCCAAAAGCACCTCCAAAAACAAAAAGAAACACTACTAAAACACTAGCCTTTCGATACCTCATCGCTCAGTTCGTTTATATCGCCCTGTTGCCATGGGAAATGGGTCTGTAGTTCTTTTCCGGCCCTTGATATACCGTCTATGATGCCCTGCTTGAAGTCATTTTTCTTGAATTGCGCCTGAATGGCGTCACGTGTGGAATCCCAAAAATCGATGGGTACCACCTTATTAATTCCCCGGTCGCCGTAGATGGCGAATTTTCTATCGTTGACGGCTACGTAAATGAGCACACCGTTCTCTTCTTTGGTGTGGCCCATCTTGAGCTTTTGAAACACTTCCTTGGCACGTACCATATGCTCAAGTCGGGTGTGTGCCTCGATATGTATGCGAATTTCGCCCGAAGTATTTCTTTCGGCCTCGAGAATAGCCTTTACAATGTCTTGCTCTTCCTCTTTCGACAAAAAATCCTCAACTCTGGACATAGAATTTTTTTAAAAATCATTCAAAATCGAAATCTACATCCGGAGCGTTTTCGGAGCCGGGATCAGCGTTGTAACGGGACATTTCCTCAAAGCCGAACATGCCCGCCAAAAGTTTTCCGGGGAATTTACTAGTGTGAATGTCATAAGCGTTTACGTTTTCGTTGAAGCGGTCGCGGGCTACGTTGATACGGTTTTCGGTACCTTCCAGTTGCGATTGAAGTTCCAAAAAGTTTTGGTTCGCTTTCAGTTCGGGATACCGTTCCACTACAACCATCAGTTTGCTCAAGGCACCGGTCAATCCAGTTTGTGCTTGCTGAAAGGCTTCCATGTTCTGCGGCGTTAAGTTGCCCGCGTCAATAGTGGTCGATGTAGCTTTGGCCCGTGCCTCGATAACATCGGTAAGGGTTCCCCTTTCGAAATCGGCAGCACCTTGTACGGTCTTTACCAAATTACCGATGAGGTCGTTTCTACGCTGGTACGCACTTTCTACGTTCGACCAAGCGGTTTTCGCATCGGCCTCAAGTTCGACCGCAGTGTTGTTAAAGCCGACGCCCCACTGATAGAGGCCAAAGGCGATAACGCCTATGATAATCAATGCAATTAATCCTTTTTTCATGTTCTTGTTTTAATCTGTACAGGCGCAATGCATTACGTCGGTACGTGTTTTGGGTTGATGAACACAATGCATTGCGTTTGTTGAGATGGGTGGTTGATTCAGAAACACCACACATGTTGTCCGTTCTTTTATATTTGAATTAATTCGTTAGTAGCTTTTATCCGAAAATTGTAACACTTTCCTTGTCAATAAATACATTTCAACATAGCTATTCAATACTTCGTACTTCCAATTTTGTACCCCTATACTTCCTCAAAGTTGTTCCTTCATTTTGACCAACTCCGCCTTTACACGCTCTAGTTTGTCGATAATCTCAAAATTTTTGAGCGTTTTTTGTCTATTTTCCCTGAGGTGTATCTTGGCGCCTTCCAGCGTAAAACCCCGTTCCTTGACCAAGTGAAAGATAAGTTTTAGGTTGTCGATGTCCTGCGGCGTGAACTTTCGGTTGCCTTTGGCATTTTTCTTGGGTTTTAGGGCATCGAATTCCTTCTCCCAAAAACGGATGAGTGACGTGTTGACATCAAAGGCTCTGGCGACCTCGCCGATACCGTAATAGCGTTTTTCGGGAAGTTCTATTTGCATCTGGGACTGTTTTGATGTATGTAATTAGATTTTTTATAGGTCATTTTTGATGTTATTTTAGGCAAAGTTTTTTAGCATAGCATCAGCTATGGTACAAAACTTTAACGAAGAATGGCGCAAAAGGGGCCATAAAAAATAATCGGCATATGTCAAAATAATCTCTCAATCTAGGGATTGGTTCTCTTGTTGTGCCTGTTTCAGCATGTTCTCGAATTCTTTGGCCGTCAAACTGCCGTAGTAGAAATTGATGGGATTAATTCTTTCCTCGTCTTTCCAGACCTCATAATGAACATGAGGCGCCTCGGAGCGGCCGGTGCTGCCGACGAAACCGATCAGGTCACCGCGCTTGACCTTTTGATATCTTTTTACGTTGTATTCGCTCATATGGCCGTAGAGGGTCATGTATCCATACCCGTGGTCGATGCGGATATGCTTGCCGTAACCGGAAGAATTATTGTCGGCCCGTGTCACCTTTCCGTCTCCCGTCGCATAGATAGGCGTACCT
>JAGXIC010000220.1 GCA_024635875.1 Pricia sp. | reverse complement strand
TCATCTTGCCGATCGGGCTTTCATAATCTCCCAACAAAGGATCGGTCTGGGCATCGCTAAGGTTGACTTCAATAACTTTTTCCATTAGCGGCGCAGTCAGGTTAAACATACTCTTGTACCATAAAGGCGAGCCCCAAACTGTAGTTACGGTAAGTTGTAAAATAATAATAATCGCACTACCGATCCAAGTGATCTTATGAATCCGCCTTAAAGTGATGAAGTCATAAAAAAACAGCGGAATTAACAACGTATCCAGGTAAACAAAAGTAACATCCGGATATTCCATCCCTAACGAGGGCAACCCATTTATCCGGAATATCCGGTCAACCGCCGCGGTAAGTAAAACAAACGTAGCTAATGTAAGAAGGCGTTTGTGAGAGGCCGTATCTTTTCTTCTCATCAAGATACCCCAAATAAAAAACAAGGCAAAGGATCCCAGTTCATATATTTCCGTTAACAATAGGTCGAATAGAAAACTACCTTCCGGCGGATGATTGACGATGAGTAAACGAACGGATGAGGTTGCCATGGAAAGGCAAACTAACACTCCCAGCACAACGGAAAACAGGCCTAGCCGGCGGTGGAATTTTAGGTTGTCTCTCGCGACAAGGACTGCCTGGGTCAAAAACACAAGTAACCAACTGGTCATTATAGCACTGTGGATATGGGTAAGCCAATGAAATTCCAATGTTCCGGCATTCAGGTTCTGGTAGCTGGGGAAAAAGCCCAAGAAAGTAACGACAGGAAAGAGGATAGCCGTGCCAACAAAGAAATAATGTCCTTTTCGGGTTTGGGAACTTGATCTTTTTAATTTAATCCTCCATACTGAACCGCTAATAACGGGAAAATCTGAAATTTTATTCATGGTTATGGATATTTTAACTGGTTAGCCATTTGGCAATAAGTAAGTTAGGTATCACCGGCTTTAAGCAGCCCTTTTAAATTTCCGGGCAATTTCGATTTATTAACAAAAAAACTCAAAGCGGCCGCTTTGTAACGTTTGGCCCTAACTCTTCATTTATGGCAGTATGTTCAACAATCTTTCCCCCATCATTAAACTTGTATATTTCTATCGCTTTAGAATGATACGTTGCAGGATTATTCCAAAATAAAATGTCTACATATAGGAATACAAAAACATAATTATTTTCGGCCAATGCAAGCTCGTTGCTCGGCCTATATTCTTTTATGGTATTAAAAGACTCCCGCAAAATTATTTTACACGAATCAATTCCATGTATTGGCGGCCGGCCCGCATAAATATTAACCACGTTCTTTGCATTGTGGGATAAGATAAGGGCACTATCACGTGCCGCGTAGGCACGAATACATTCCAGTGCAATAGCTTTGTTTCTTTGATTTTTTTCGTATTGGGCCGTTTCAGGCGAAGTATCACCGGCAGATGCATCTTTGCCCCTGTCCCTACAGGCAAAAAGAGTAATTGACAGTACACCTATAAGGAAGAAATACTTGACCATACTACTTAATTTAAAAGGTTATCCTTTCAAAATTAAGTGATCTGATTCGCTGTGCGGTGGTAAAAAATCGTTGTTTTAAGCTCCCCTGAATTCGCTTGAAGAAGGAAACATTCTTGACGGGCTATTTAACTTTCCGTTATCAAAACATTCGGGGTAGTAGCCGCAAATTCCTTAAAATCCTTTACGAGGTGCTGGTAATCATAATAACCTGTTTTTACGGCAACACTCAGCCAGTCAAGTTCCGGATGGTGTTCTTTTAATTCAAAGGCCTGGTAAAAGCGGCTTATACGCGCATAATATTTGGGTGTAATACCTATTGACCGCTCAAATCTTTTTCAAACTGCCTGTAACTTAAGCAGGCATCGCTAGCTGTTTTTTCAAGATCGAACCCTTGGGGGTCTTGTAAAATCATTCTGCCAATACGATCGACCGGTTGGCCATCGTTTTTAAGACCGCTTTGCTTTTTTAAAAAATAAAGGTTCAGAATGTTGATCATTGCATCATGGGCATTGCACAGGCCCAATTGTTCATACAATTCACCTATTTCCTTACCTAAAACGAGCGTTGCATCAATATGTTGGTCCGTAAGCATGGTCATTGGAATATGTAATAATCGGAATAGGCTACCCGGCTGGAACCTAATGTAGAGCATTAAGTATTCGTGGGAGATCTGCAGGTTTTGACGGGCAGTGGGTTGACCTATGAGGCTAATGGAAGGTGTTTCTTTTGATGTTCCCGTTGCCGGATCGTTTGTAACAAGTTTGCCCCTGATCAAAAACCTGATGCCTTCTTCAGGGTTTGGGGGATATACCCTTAAAGGCGGCAATTCACCGGGATCTTTGAACGAAAATTGCGCAACAAGATATTCCCTTATCAAAGGGGTCAGTTCGGCACAGGGAAGAATTCGTTTACAGATCATCGTGACACTTTTCTTTTCTGAAATTAAGCCTCTTTACTCCATGTTTTTTTAACACATTTCCAATGGAGTAGTAAAAACCATTTTATAATCTATTCTTTTGGTTGCAATTGCCAGCTAAAAAATCCTCGCCCACTTTTATGAAAATATCGGACCAGATGGATTTATTCCCGGATAAAATGTTATTCCTCCCGAACTATGGCCTATGGCCTTAAATTTCTCGATCTTTAGCGCAACCATCAAACCGTACATGTCCTGGGCCGATAATTTATGGGTAAAGGTGTAGGTCGGGTCGGTCGATTTGGCAGCCGTTTATTTTATTGATGTCTCTGGATACGTAACAACAACCGCAGCCTTCCAATTTCCATCTTTGTCCTTTCTCCCAACCTGCAATGCTTGATTGAATCCGCTTCGAACTGTTCCGGTTGAGTCGGACATCGTCATTTTATTTTTAGCGAAAAGATATGCCATTTGTCCATCCTTTGAAACTTCGATTTGTGATGGTTCCTTGTTACGACACCTATTCAACTTTGATTATCGTGGCCTGCCGGGCTACGATGCGCCAACCTTCTTTGGTGTCCATCCAAACATTGGTAAACCGTCTGGTAATTGTTTTGCCCGCATTGTCGCTTACACCTTGGGGTTCTAGGGTTTCCTGACCCATTACTACCGCTATGTTTTCAATAAACGTGATTTTTTCCACCTCCCGGTCAAACCTGGCATAATCAAGTTTGCCCGTTTTCAGCGCCATCTTGGTACCTTCCACGGTACCTACCCTGTTGGCAGGGGTATTTACCACCATCATGGGCGACCAGTATTTGGTGAACAATGCGGTTGAGTCGCCTTTTAGGACCGCCTCCCGTTCAAGGTTGTCGAGGTTGCTGATTACGGCTTCCTTGGAATTTTGGGCAAACAAAGCAGTTGCCAGAAAGAAGAATACATAAACTAAGATTGATCGTTTCATAATAAAATGTTTTTTTATTACAAAAATATACCTTGACACTGCCTTGATAATAGTAAAAACGCGACAATTTACGGTGAATGAAATGGCTCCTTTACGGTTATTAGGGACTGTCTTTCAAAGGTATCCGATATTTATTTTAGATAAGTATTGGCAAAAATTTTTAGATATTGGCTAAGTGCATCTGGGCAAAATAGTTGTTGTTACAGGTCACTCTCGTCCATGTCGTGGCAAAGGAAGTTAAAACCCTGCCCGTCAGGCAGGCGGGTCACGGGGCAATTGAGTGCACGAGACTTTCAGTCTGTTAAAAACCTATGGACTTCAAGTCCATAGTAATTTATTGGTCGAGTGGCAACTTGTAAGAACTGTTACAATCGATATTGTTATTATTTGTCCATGCATGTTGCTTTTTTGTTTTTTTCTGTTTGGTCGTTTTTTAATCTGCCGCATGACGTCTCGGCCGGGCAGTGCGGGGTCGGCACGTACCTTCTTTTCCATTTTAGCGTTGGCTTTTTATTCTTTTCGTTGTATTATTGATATAAATAGTTCTCTGTCAGTATCGTTAATTAATTCCAAGTCTGGCGAATTCTCAATTGCTCTAGGTATTCCGCTACCAACACCAACAAAAGGAAGAATATATCTAACATTTGTAAATAATATTGGATTTCTAGAGATAGAGGTTCCTATTTTGATATTATCAATTGTCAATGTGTTAGGCAATCTTCCAGGACTTATAATTTCTATTCTATTATCAAATATGAATACTTTAATACTCGATAAAATAAAGTAGTCCCTATGAATCAATGCGTTAACAAGCAACTCCTCAATTGTTTCGATCGGTATCTCCAACGCAGACTGAGAATTGAACCCTTCTTTTATTTGTACCTTTCTTAAGTTGCGGGTTATAAAAGAAAGTGTCTTTTTATATAGCTCTTTTAAATTTCCTGTGAATGGTTCTTCTTTGTCCCGATATTCCTTTGAGCTTATGTCATTTCCGACAACAGATACACATTGTACGGTAAAGGTCGGTCTAAAATGTTGAGGGTTTTTACCAAACAATAGTAGTCCGCCAAGACTAAGTTTGCCTTCCTTTATCATTCCGAGATTAGAAAGAACTGTAGAAGTTGATCGACCTATTTCCTCGATGGTTTTTTTTGTTTTTGCAAGTATAAATTCTTGGAAAAAATCTTCGTCGATGTCGTTTACTGTTGTTCCGTTTACTATGGTTTCATCTGCGAAAAGGTTTCCGCTGTTTTGTAATAGCCGTGCCATTTCTTCTCTCGCCACGACCCTGCGTTTGTCCGAACCATTTTTTAGCCAAATAATATCTTTATTGTCAGTATGGGGTTTGCTCAGCCCTTCGGCTATACTAGCTACAATAATATTCTTGTTTTCTACTCCTACGGTTTCCGTTTCAATAAAAATTTGAGGTTTGACATTGTCGGAAGCGGCATTAGCCAAGAGCTGATTGATTTCTGCTATTTCCTTAAATGATAGGCCGTTAATTTCGCCTGTTTTGTCGTCGACTCCTATAATAATTAGGCCTCCCTTTGTGTTGGAAAATGCGACCATTTCTGTGCCTATTTTGTATGCATCATTTATGCGGACTTTGAATTGCACAACGCTTGATTCTCCTTTTTGGATTAAATCCAATAATTCTAATGCGTCCATAATTCGTAAATTCTTTTTCTGTTGTTAAACGCTTCTTTTCCACCTTCCATAATATTTACTATTTCTTTTCTGATTATTTCATCATCAATACTCCCAAGATTTGTCTGGATAAGGTCAGAGTCATATCTACAAGAAACTACCTGTTCACAATCTCTAAGAACAGGTATATTCGGATTGTGGGTGGCAAAAATAAATTGGGATGTGTTTTTTAATTCTTTCAGACCCATAATAACATCATTATAGATAGTTTGATTGTCCAAATCATCTTCAGGTTGGTCAATAATTATTAAATCACATTCTTTTAGTGTCAATAGAAATATTATTAAAGCGGAAGCTCGTTGTCCTAAAGAATTGCTCCGTCATTCACTGATAATTCTACTCCTGGTAATAAATAAATCTCTTGTTTTCTTGACTTTTTGGCAAGTGCTTTATATTCGTTAAAATCAAATTTGTTATGATTCGTTATTGCTGCGATACCAATTTCTTCTTTACCCAGCTGATTTACATAGTCAGATATAAAGGAATTATCTTCTCCCGGATAAACAAATTCTTTGTCCGCTTTTGTGTGTAAATGAAAGTCAGCTTTAAGCCAAGTGCTACCGTTTTTAAAAATTTCAAATTCTTTATCCATTTGACTAATCGTCTTTTGTAGAAACCAATAATTCTCTTACGTCAATGTCTAAAACCTGAGAAATCTCGGTTAAAACTTGAATGCTCGGTTGGGAATTGTTATTGCAATAGTTTGTAACTACTACATAGCTTTTTCCAATTTTCTTTGCGAGCCAAGTTTGAGTTCTGCCTTGTTCTTTTAAAACCTTCTTTATTCTGTTCACTGGTTTTGTGTCTTTAACTTTTGACTATAAGCTTCAAAGATAAATTAAATATCCTTTAACGATATAATTTTGTATTGAATAATGATATGTTCATCCGATTTGGCGAAGGATGGAAAGAACATCTCTTTTATTTTTGGAGGTAAGCGGGTTTTTTCGATTGTCATACTAATTTTTTCGGCCTTTTTAGTTGTCCGTATCGTAAAGATCTATTACGATCTTTATATGGTCTTTGAGAAAGTTGTAATATCTAATTTCTCCCTTTTCAAAAACCCTTTGGATTGTCCAACAGAAATAATCAGCCAGATTTAATAAGGGATCCTTCGAAGGATAGTTTACGTTGAAAACTACTTTGGTTTCAGTATCCGAGTTTTCATTGATTTTAGTAAACCTTTGTTTAGCTTTTAGAAACGCAAATTCTAAATTATGGTTTTTGGTACTTTTACCAACCCAAGAATTTTATCCGAAATCCAGCTAATCATTAAATCGTCCAGTTTTACGTTTAATACTTTTGACATCTTTTCGACTAACTCCCTTTTTGCAGTCCTATGGTTTCTTTCAATTTTACTTAGTAAAGCTGGGTCAATCTCTAGCTTTGCAGAAAGTTCACGTAAGAGGAGTTTTTGATCTTCTCTGAGCTTTCGGATTTTATCTCCAAATGATGTTTCCATTTTTTGTTCCTAATAAATATAACACGACCCCTGGTCCAGATTTTACTCTATTAAACTCCCAATCATAGTTTTCTGTTCCATTCAAATTTTCTATAAGTTCGTTCATTTCTTTCACGGAATAAGTCCGTAATGATGAAACAATCCCATCCCACAATACAAACAGAGGAACAATTGGAATCAAATAGGTAAAAATAATTCGTCCGATTTTAAATGGTCTTATGAATGGTGTTGTCAGAAGTACACTCAATGGTGAACATATCATTGCAATAATACTTGACAAACTTCTTTCTTGTGCCTCGAAAATAGCAATTGCACTATTTGTGTCAATCGCATTTTGTAAAATTTGTTTTGCGTCAGTTGGTTTGAAATGATGCAATGACAAAAATTGTGTCCTCAAGCCTTTTAATTCAGTTGGTACATCTCTCGCATCAACCGGTTTTTCTATAAACTCAAAATTGTCAGCTTTCTTTTTTGTTAATCTAAAGGCCGGAATGTTCGGATACAAGTCTGTTAGAACTATTTTCAAGTCGGGAATGTCTTTCTTTAATTCAGAATTCAACCAAATAAGTCCGCCACCTCCACCTGAACCAAGGTCAATGATTTGATTAGTTCCACTTTTGTTCAAACCTTTTTTGATTACGGGAATTATAGGTTTGTACATTTTTGTTTTATTGGATAAAAACCGTAAAAAGTCAGTTCCGTAATTCCTTAAAAAAGTCGGAAACCATTTTTGGTCTTCAAATTCAAATAGGTGTATTCTTCCCATTTTGTTTGGTCATATGTGCAACAACACTTGAATATAAGCAAGTTTTCCTTCGATTTATCGAAATTTTTAGTTAGGCTAATGGCTTCAATATCATTTTTCAAAAAACTGATTATTAATTAGTTATGATATTTTGTCGGACAACTATCATATCCCATTTTCCTAAAAAACAAAAACCATCATAAAGCACATCCCGCACTTTCTAAAATGTTTCTATCACTCCCTTTATCCCAATTTTAATAGCAGCATCAATTCGTTCGCTGCCGTTCCTCTTCCGAACCGGTCTGCCGTTGACGGATGGCCTTGAGTTGCTCGTTGCCAAAGTTGTAGGTCAGGTTCAGCATCACGATCCGGGTATCGAAACTCAGGTCTACGACGCCTCTAAATCCGGGGACTATGTTTTCTCCCCGGAATCTGTTGGTATGGAATACATCCTGTACACTTAATTTTGCTTTCAGGTTCGTACCTATCTCCTTTTGAACGCCTATGTCCATCGTTCCCATCCAAGATGAGTGGAACGTGGCATCGACACCGGGCGTATTTAACCATCCCCCCAATTCACCGGTCCAGCCTTTTCCAAATACAAAAGTATTCGACGCGTTCAACTGCCCTGAAATTGTTCAACGCGCAACGGTATATCCTGGTAGGTATATTGAAAACGGCTGTAATTGCCCAAGAGGGTGGTCTGCAGATTCCATCCTTTCATAACGGTCACGGGAAAAGTGGTGATCAAGCTATAGGCCTGTGAATTTCCGATGTTGAGGGGCGTGCGTTCCGTAAGGAGACTATCTACCGGCTGGATGATAAAGAATACGTAATCGGAAATATAGCTGGCACTGAGCGAGGTAAAGATCTTTTCCTTGAACCCATGTTTCAGTTCCAGCGAATGGGTGTACTGCGGTCTTAGGA
The DNA here is from genome assembly GCA_024635875.1 of Pricia sp. Classification (GTDB taxonomy): domain Bacteria; phylum Bacteroidota; class Bacteroidia; order Flavobacteriales; family Flavobacteriaceae; genus Pricia. The sequence goes on along the minus strand of JAGXIC010000220.1, from coordinate 767 downwards.
AGGCATTTCCCCGTGAATATATATAGGGATCTACATAGGAACGCCCCGGATTTAAGGATTGGTAGTTGGGGCGATCGATCCGGTAGCTGTAGGAAAACGTTAGCGAATGGTTTTCCCGCAATTGCCGCGATACGAAAAAACTCGGGAACAGATCCAGATAGTCGCGCTTTACAACGGTGTTGGTGGTCAGGGAATTTCCTTCCGAACGGGTCTGCTCCGCGCGCAGTCCCAATTGAACGTCCATTTTATCGTTCAACTTGCCGCCGAGGCTCCCGTATATCGCATTGACCCGTTCCGTATATAAAAAATGGTTCGACAGATCGGGATCGGGTACGGACACTTCTACCCCACGGCTAAGCCTAAGGTCATTGTCGTTGCGCACATTGCCGTATTTAAGGCCGGTTTCCATTTTCCACCCATTGGCAAAGGTGCGGTCGTAATCTATTTTGAACGTGGTAATATCGATGTCGGTGGGCATGTTCAAATTTAGGCCCGCCAGGGGATCGTCGTTTTCGGGGATTATCGTGCGTGTACGCAACGTATTGGAAAAGTCGCGCTGATAAAATCCCCGGTCCACGTCCAAGGATAGCCTATCTTGCTCCCTGAACGTATGCTGGAAATTGACATTGAAAATGTTGTTGGAGGATAGGCTGGAGATGGTTTTATCCGTGTCTGCCAGCAGGAAGTTAGGGCCGGAAGGTTGATCACGAAATGCGCTTTCGGCGGTCCCGCGTTCCCCATTGTTGGCCCAAAAGCCGGTCCATACG
>JAGXIC010000219.1 GCA_024635875.1 Pricia sp. | reverse complement strand
GGCCGGATACGAGTCCGTTTTTACTGGCGATACTTATGAAATCCCCGCCCAAATCTTGTTTACGCATTACGGCTACGGCCTGTTTGGCGAGTTCGAACTGGCCTTTTACGAGTACGTTCTGTAATAGGTCCCAATCTTTTTCAGTGGTCTCCTCCAAGGGTTTGGAGATGGCGAGTCCGGCACTGTGCACCACGATATCCACGCCGCCAAAATCAAGGCAGGCTTTTTTATAGGCTTCCGCAATCGATTCCTTTTTGGTCACATCACAAACGGCGTAGCTTGCGGTATCGCTGCCATAAGTTTCCAGCGCTTCCTGCAAACGCTCTTCGGCAATGTCCGTTAAAACCACGTTCGCACCTTCTTCGGCCAGCTTATCCGCGATGGCTTTTCCGATTCCGCCGCCCGCACCGGTCACTAAAGCGATTTTTCGAGACAAAGGTTTTTCCTTGGGCTGGCGCTGCAACTTGGCCTCTTCCAACAACCAATATTCGATATCGAAGGCTTCTTGCCTGGGCAAGGACGTATATTCGGTAATGGCCTCCGCACCCCGCATCACGTTGATGGCATTGACGTAGAACTCATTGGCCACCCGGGTCGTCTGTTTGTTCTTGGCAAAACTGAACATGCCCACCCCGGGGTAGATGATGATAACTGGGCTAGCGTCTCGCATCGCGGGACTGTTCGGATGCTTATGGGTTGAGTAATAGTCCGCATACTCTTTTTTGTAGGTTTCGAAGGCCGGTTTTAGCTGCTTCAAAACCGCATCGGTATCCGAAAGGTCGGCTTTTGCATCAAGTTCGAGTACCAAAGGCTGGATTTTTGTGCGCAGAAAGTGATCCGGACACGAAGTGCCCATCGGGGCCAAACGTGCCATATCGTTGCTGTTGATAAATTCCAGCACTGTCTCGCAATCGTTAAAATGGCCGATCATCCGATTTTCAGATGAGCATAAACCCCGAAGCATCGGCATCAGTTGGGCAGCTTTTTCCTTACGCTCGGATTCTGGAAGGCTGTCGATTTTTTGTCCACCAAAAACACTGCCATTTTTCTTAACCTCATTTGCGATATATTCGGACGCCATTTCAATAACCTCCAAACTGTTCATATAACTTTCATAAGAGGTATCGCCCCAAGTAAAAAGGCCATGGCTTCCGAGAACAATACCACGGATACCGGGATTGTCGTTCAAACATTTCTCTAATTGTAGTCCGAGGTCAAAACCCGGCCGTTGCCACGGTACCCATCCCATAGCATCCCCCCAAATTTCTTTAGTCACTTTTTGGCTATCCTTGGCCGCGGCCACTGCAATCAACGCATCCGGATGCAGGTGGTCGATATGTTTAAAGGGAAGCAATCCATGCAAAGGCGTATCGATCGATGGCGCCTTACTATCCAAATCATAGATACAATGGTTGAAAAGGCCCACCATGCGGTCTTCGTCTTCAAGTCCCCCGTATACATCCTTCAAATTGCGAAGTCTTTCGGTGTACAATCCTGCAATCCCTTTTTTGGTCAAGGTGCCGATATCGCCACCGGAACCTTTTATCCACATAACCTCGACTTCGGCATTGGTCAAGGGGTCTTTTTCAATGGTCTTGCAGCTTGTATTTCCACCGCCATAATTAGTAATTCGCAAATCGGCACCAAGAATATTGGATCGGTATAAAAATAGTTCGACCTGATCATCGCCGAGCTCTGCCGCTTTTTTTTCATCCCAGAGATAGTCTACGTAGTTGAATTTATTGACCGGATTGTCCATAATCACTGAATTATTATTATTTCTTTCCGCTAAAATAAGCTGTGAAAGTCAAGTTTGTATCCTGTACTATACTGTAATCCTTAAATAAAAGGAAAATGCATTAGTTTCAAAGAGTTCGTTACCTTACCGATTCTTAAGACTAGAACCATGGAGATTTTTAAATATGTCGAAATCGACAGCCAATCGAGAATTCCAAAATATCGGCAAATTGTGGACTCCATTATCCATAATATATCCATCGGAAACCTGAATATCGATGAAAAAATTCCTTCTATTAACAGTTTCAGCGAAGAATACCTTCTTTCTCGTGATACCGTTGAAAAAGCCTATTCCATCCTTAAGGAGCGTAAGATAATCACTTCCATTCGGGGAAAAGGCTATTATATAACCCGTACAAAGTTGCTGTCGAAAGTCAACATTCTATTTATGATCAACAAGTTAAGTACGTATAAGATGCGTATCTACAACAGCTTTGTAAACAGTATCGGTGGTAATTCCCATACCGACCTTCATATTTATCATTGTGACAATTCCTTATTTCTCAACCTGCTAGAAAAAAATAGGAGTGCCTATGATTATTACATTATCATGCCGCATTTCAAGACTGAGGATCTGAAACATATCAGCTATACCAACGAGGCGGTCAAGGCGATTAACAAAATACCCAAGGATAAACTGGTGATTATGGATAACAATCGAATTGCCATTGATGACCCATTTATCGAAATCTACCAAGACTTTGAAAACGATATTTATGGAGCGCTGAAAGAAGGGCTGTCAAAGATTAGAAAATACCAAAAATTGTTTTTGGTCTATCCTGAAAATTCGGTGTATCCCTACCCAAGAAGGATACTACACGGCTTTCGCAAGTTTTGCATCGAATTCGCATTGGATTATGACATCCTCTAAGAAATTTATGACGACATCATCCTTAAAAGAGGCGATCTATTTATCACGATAGAGGAATCGGACCTCGTGAATTTGGTCAACCAGATCCGCGAAAAGGAATTTTCGCTGGGCGGGGATATTGGAGTAATATCCTATAATGATACACCCCTGAAGGAACTTTTGGGTATCACCTGTATTTCCACGGATTTCAAGATTATGGGAGAGACTGCGGCCCGTATGATTTTGGACAAGACCAAGGGAAAGGTGAAAAATCCTTTTAATTTTATTGATCGGGATTCGTTGTAGGCCTGGCGTACAGAATCGCCCAGAACAACAAAAACTTTATTTATATACTTCAGGCCACCGAATCTTCCTTGAATCCGTATTTTTAAGTATTTTTAGCAATGCAAAACAAATCGAACATCCAAATAATTTAAAATGACCAGAAAACTTTCAGTGCTCCTATTTTCATTTCTATTGGCTGTCTCGTGTGACGTAAAGAAGGAAGGCAAAACCGATTTGGCCGAAAATTTACCTCCAAAATTGGCCAAACTAAAACTGCAACCGGGCTTTGAGGCCGAACATCTGTATAGCCCAAGTGACAGCGAGGAAGGCTCTTGGGTGGCGATGACCTTTGACGATAAGGGCCGTTTGATTACATCCGACCAGTACGGGGCACTTTACCGCATGCAAATACCAGCGATAGGTTCCGAAAATCTAACCCCGAAAATCGAAAAACTCAAGATTCAGACCGGAGAACAAGTAGCCGACTCCATAATTCAAATGGGATATGCTCAGGGTCTTCTCTATGCATTCAACAGTTTGTATGTTATGGTAAACCATCGCGGCAACGAGGAGTTCGAAAAGACTAGTGGCCTTTACCGTCTACAGGATACTGACGAAGACGACGAGTACGACAAAATTACCTTACTTAAACATTTGGATGGATCGGGCGAGCATGGCCCCCACAGTATCGTCATGGCCCCGGACCAAAAATCACTTTATGTTATTGCCGGTAACCATACCGATATGCCTGAAATGGATTCGTATCGACTTCCCAAAGTATGGGAAGATGACAATTTATTTCCTTTGATAAAGGATCCCCGGGGACACGCCAACGACCGCGGCGCACCAGGCGGTTGGATTGCCCATATCGATCCCGAAGGCAAAAAATGGGAGCAGGTAGCTTCCGGTTTCCGCAATCCCTTTGATCTGGCCTTCAACGAACTGGGCGATATGTTCACCTATGATTCGGACATGGAATGGGACTTGGGCATGCCTTGGTACCGGCCGACGCGCATCTGTCATGTAACTAGTGGTGCGGAGTTCGGATGGCGCACGGGCAACCAAAAATGGTCCCCCGCATATCCCGACAATCTACCGCCGGTACTGAATATCGGTCAAGGCTCACCAACCAGTGTTTCCTATGGGAAAGATGCCAAATTTCCAGAAAAATATAAGCACAGCCTTTTTGCCTTCGACTGGAGTTTTGGAATTATCTACGCTATCGAACTAAAACCTGAAGGCGCTACCTACTCCGGAGTAAAGGAGGAATTCGTTTCGGGCATACCGCTTCCCCTCACCGATGGTGTTATTGGTCCGGATGGCGCTATGTATTTTATGACCGGGGGCCGCCGATTGGAATCCGATCTTTATCGGGTGTTTTATAAGGATGAAGAAGGAAAAGAAGCTGCTTTGGCTTCCACTTCAATACCGGAACAGACCGAAGAAAATAGCTTGCGCCAAGAACTGGAAACGTATCATACAGGACCAAAAAAAGGGGCAGTCGATGCTGCTTGGCCCCATTTGAACCACGCTGACCGTTTTGTGCGCTACGCAGCTCGGATCGCGATAGAACATCAACCAGTCGCGGAATGGCAGCAAAAGGTGTTTGACGAAAAAGAACCGGAAGCGATGGTACAGGGTATGATCGCTCTTGCGCGGCATGGGAAGGCGTCGCAGCGCGACCGAATGCTAAGTGCAATGATAGATGTAGAATATGATGGACTTTCCGATATGCAGCAAGTAGACCTGTTGCGGGCCTTTGAAGTTACCCTCTCCCGATTTGGCAAGCCCGGATCCGGATTGAGCAACAAAGTCGTACAGTATTTAGAGGACCACTACCCGGCGAAGACCGATGTGCTGAACCAGTCTTTGAGCAAAACGCTTGCCTATTTGAATGATCCGAAGGTCGTGGATAAAACATTGGCCTTGTTGCAGTCACAGGAAGGTGAAAATGCTTCGGTCATGGCGAATACCGCTACGGACGCCTCTGACTTGATACTGCGAAACCCACAATACGGTATGGACATTGCCAATACGTTGAAGAATATGCCCTTGGCGCAGCATACTTATTATGGTATCGTTCTAGACAGTGTAAATGCGGGATGGACCCCCGAATTGCGCGAAGACTATTTCAATTGGTTCTACAAAGCGTTTTCGTTCAAGGCTGGAAGAAGTTACATCGGTTTTATCGACAAGGCACGGGAATCCGCCCTGGCGCAAGTCCCCAAAGACAAATTTGAATATTATAACACCATTTCCGGAGATTCATTGCTGGGCAGTTCAGGAAATGAACTGGTGCAAAATGCAGTGCAGCCAGAAGGACCCGGAAAAGATTGGGCAATTGAAGATACCAAGGATATATTGGCAGACGGTCTGGAGGGCAGTAATTTTGACAGCGGAAAAAACCTGTATGCTGCAACTACCTGCATAACATGCCATGCCATGCGCGGGGAAGGTGAAAATATCGGTCCCGACCTGACCCAATTGGGCACTCGTTTTACCCCTGAGGATATGCTGGAAGCTATCATAGAACCCAACAAAGTGATTTCGGACCAATACAATTCAACGGAATTTTCGTTGACTAACGGACAAACTGTTGTTGGCAGATTGATCAGCGAAGACGATGCCAACTACGTGATTTCCCAAAATCCTTATGCTCCAGAACTGACCCGTAAAATTTCGAAAAACGAGGTAACCCGTAAACAAATGTCAACCGTCTCTTTGATGCCTCCCGGCCTGATCAACCGCTTGAACGAAGATGAGGTCAAAGATCTTTTAGCTTATTTGAAAGCGGGTGGTAATCCCGATAACCCGATTTATTCCAAAGACGGCAATCAGGCACAGGCCTCACGGTAAAAAAATTTCCGCATATGAAAAACGCACTTCTGGTGCTTTTCATTTTTTTTCTTGCAAGTCATGCGACAGGCCAATCCAAGGAAAATCATGATACGGATAAACCAAAGCCCATTCAGTTCGATAAAAAGAAAATTGCTTCCGAAAGCTATGAATCGGTAGGGGTATTCGACGTAAACAATGATAACGTACCGGATATCGTTTCAGGCGGATTCTGGTACGAAGGCCCCGAATTTTGGATCAGACATGCCACAGGTGCCGCTAAACGTTATGGGGAATATTACGATGATTTTTCAACGATTCCCTTAGATGTCAATGGAGATAGCCGCATGGATTTCATCACCGGAGGATGGTTCGGTGGGAGATTGGTCTGGAAGGAAAATCCGGGAGCCGAAAGCGAATGGAAAGAACATCTTATAGCGGAAATCGGCAATATCGAAACAACACGTTCCTGGGATATCGATGGTGACGGAATTGCTGAAATCATACCCAACACGCCCAATGATTCCCTTCGCATATTTCAGTTGATATTGGATGAAAACGGGAACGGAACGGGGAAATTCAAACGAAAGGGCATTTATGGAAAACACGGTCATGGTTTAGGTTTTGGGGACATCAACGGCGATGGAAGGGGTGATTTAGTCATACCTACCGGATGGCTGGAAGCGCCGGACAAACCTTTTGAAAAATCTTGGAAATTTCACCCCGAGTTTGAACTGGGGACGGCAAGCATCCCAGTGCTCATCGTGGACGTAAACAAAGACGGACATAACGACCTACTGGTAGGTCAAGGGCATGAATACGGCCTATCCTGGTACGAACAACGTCCCGAGGAAGAGAATATGGACAATAAATGGCTTAAACATGCCATAGACCCCTCAAATTCCCAATACCACAGTATGGAATGGGCCGATCTTGACGCTGATGGCACCAACGAGCTAATCACAGGCAAACGCTACCGTGCCCATAACGGCAAAGATCCAGGGGGAAACGATGAGATAGGATTGTATTATTTTCGATGGACGGGCGAGAATTTCAGTAAACAGGTCATTGACTATGGACCCTACGGCGAGGGAAAAGGTACGGGCGTCTATTTTAGGGTGGCAGATGTAAATGATGACGGAAATAGAGATATTGTAGTGGCTGGAAAGGACGGGCTAACGGTTTATTATAATAAGGGAACTAATTGAAAAGTAACATACGAGAGTTATCAATACACTTTAAAATAGAAATCAAACCGATGAAAAAATATAAACGGAATATCTCGACAGCAATGCTTCTTCACTTGGCGTTGTTTCTGGCCCTGCAAGCCTGCGGTGAAAAAAAGAAGGATACAGCTGAAGAAGAACCCGAAGTTGCCATACATGTGGATAAAGACGGCTTCACACAGATTTTTGATGGTAAAACCTTGGAAGGCTGGGAAGGCGACCCAACCTATTGGAGCGTCAAAAACGGCAATCTAACGGGCGAGGTCACTCCCGAAACACTACTCAAGAACAATACCTTTATCATCTGGAAAGGTGGACAACCAGAGGATTTTGAGCTAAAGTTGGAAGTTAAAATTGCGGAATCGGGGAACAGTGGTATCAACTATCGCAGCGAACAGATCGATACCATCCCCCATGCCCTTCGGGGCTATCAGGCCGATATTGACGGGAAGAACACCTATACGGGCCAAAACTACGAGGAGAAAAAACGAGCCACCTTGGCCTATCGCGGCGAGAAGGTCCTTATTAATTCACAGGAAAATCCCGACGATCTAGGTTCGTTACGCGCCAATGTGCAAAAAAACTGCTGGCAGAGTAGGGAAGTGGTTGCGTCCCTCGGGGAATCCGATTCCCTTAAGGCAAATATAAAAAGCGAAGATTGGAACAAAATTCACCTGATAGTGAAAGGAAATCGATTAAAGCATTATGTGAACGATGTGCTGATGAGCGACGTGACAGACAACGATACTATCAACCGAAAAATGTCAGGATACATGGGTGTGCAAGTACACGTTGGTCCACCAATGACGGTCGCATACCGCAACATTCGATTGAAGAAGCTCTGAATGTAAATAAAGGGTGAAAAACAAATTTTTCACCCTTTTCTGAACTAACTCAACCATATGGAGGTTATGACTTTCCATATGAATACGATAGTACCGCAATTTTAGGAAATATGTATCCTGTACTGTGCTGCTTCAATCGAAGAACATTCAAAAAACCAAATGTATTGAAACTTTCCGCTAAAGGGATAGGTTGGCCAACCAACTTCTAAAACACATAGAAGCCTCAGTATGGTTACGGATTGTATTCTATATTCTGCCGGAATAAAATTGGTGAAGCATACTTTATCTTCTATAATAATGAGTAGAGTTATCCTATTTCTTTTTTGCGTGTTGGTGGTGCTCGGATGTAATTTTGAAAACAGGTCCAAAGCTGTTGAAAACACCAAAAACCAACAAGTGCCACCGAACGTTCTCATTTTACTCACCGACCAATGGCGTGCTCAAGCAACAGGTTATGCTGGAGAACCCAACGTTAGCACCCCTCATTTGGACAGTTTGGCGGGAAAAAGCGTCAACTTTAAAAATGCGGTATCCGGTATGCCCGTCTGCTCGCCTTACAGGGCCTCTCTTATAACCGGACAGCGGCCGCTCAGCCACGGCGTCTTTATGAACGATGTACAATATGCCCGAACTTAGGAATCGTACAGGGCAATAAAAGCTCCCTGCTCAACTCAGAAGATAATCTGCCTCGCCCTGGCATAGTGCAATATGGCTATTCCCGAAACTGTATTAGCCCTTAATTATATAAGCGATTTGGAGGACAAGTAATAAACAATCTGCGCTGCCATGGTCACCTGCGTGCAGCCATTCGAACAATGGAAACGGGTAGAATACAACGAAAGGTAGTATCGTGTTTTACGTACGCAAGACTATAATTATACCCGCGACTTAAACGACCCATGCCTGTTTTTCTACAATGAAAAAGACCCCTATCAATGGAACAATTTGATAGACGACGACCAGTATAGCGAGATAAAATCCGAACTGCGAAATCTTTTGACCGAACGGCTAAAGAAAAACGGTGATGAATTTCTCCCGGAATGGTTTATAGCGAAAAATAGGAATATCCGATGGATGGTTATGGGTACGGTACCATACAGATAACGGTCCATCCGGAATAGCACTCGACAGGCTCAATTCTATTTGCCATTTTTAAACCTGACCCATTATCGATAGCTGTTGTTCGTTGGGTCAGGCTTCCATAAATTAGAATTGATCCGTAACTTTGATAAGGCTATTAGCAACAAAAATGATAACCCTGTAAATCTTTTTTTAGACAATAAGTTATGAATTCCAATTTGCAAACAACGTCCAAATTTAACTCTTAATAACCTGGATTTTGAGTCAAATTTGGGTTTAATTGCAACTCATTTAAAGGAATTGGCAATAAAACGTGATGATCTTTTATATTTACATTAGGACTATAAGTTTCAAATTCCGCATTACGAACAACGTCCAAATAAATACCCCATCTTATTAAATCGTATCTTCTTGTTGCTTCTGCTGCTAACTCCCATTTACGCTCATCGTAAATAGCTTCCCTGAAACCTTGTTGGTCAAGACCACTTAAATCCCATTCGGCTTGGGTTTCATACGCTCGTTGTCGTATTGGATTTAAATATTGGAACGCACCTGACGGTCCATTGAGTTCATTTTCGCACTCCGCTGCCATTAAGTACACATCCGCAAGCCTAAATACCAACCTATTATCTCCGTGATTAAAACGTGGAGAATTCTCAAAATCAAGACTCATAAATTTAGGCATGTATGTATGATTCAATTGGATGCCCTCGTAAGCACTCATAATATTTAATGGTCTTCGCAAATCATTCATTGGAAATTTCTCCGCAAAGTCTTTTGATGCAATTTGAAGTCCAGTACCATTAAATTCTTCTCCATTGGCCGCCAATGCATCTCTTAAAGGCTGATCATCTTCTGCATTAGCTGGCTCATCCCTTAACCTTGGGTTGAACAAGCTTGGTCTCCAATAATTATTTCCTGCAAATGCTGCGCCCGGGAACGCTGGCTCAAATTGACCTGTAATGTCTGTGGCAAAATCTAGGGACCATATAATTTCTGAATTGTACTCGTTTGCAGGGTCAAATACATCTGCATAGTTTGTCAATAAGCTATGAGGGGATTGGTTTATAATTTCCAAACATTTGTCCAGTCCAGCTTGCCAATCTTGAGCTTGCATATGTATTTTTGCTTCGATGATAGCTGCTGCCCATTTAGAGGCTCTACCTCTATCCTCTTCAGGATAATCAGATTGCAAGTTACTTTGTGCAAAATCCAAATCATCCAATACACTGGCTATAATAACATCTTTATCAGTTCTCCCAAGTTGTGCGATTTCATTTAAAATTAAATTTTCACTATAAAAAGGTGCATCTCCCCAAAGGTTGGTGATATGCCAATAAGCCAATGCGCGCATAAATCTTGCCTGCGCAATAACGTCGGTCTGAACATCTTCCGAGATGGCTCCATTTCCATCAACCCTATCTATAATAACATTGGCATTTAATATAATTCTATATAGATTTTGCCATGTATCTGATACACTCATTAATTGGTTTGAGGCATCGGCAGTGACCGCACTTAAAGTGTAATTACCCATAACCTCGAAAATTGGATGTGACCGATTTGGCTCTATAATATCGACCCCGTTATCATACCAATTGTCCAAACCTGCTTGCCCGTAGATGGAATTATTTTTAATTACGGCATATAAGCCGGTGATGGATTGTTTTGCATCCGCATCGGTAGCAAAGAAGTTTTCTGGAGCAATAATGTCTCGTGGTTCTTCCTCTAAGAACTTGTCACAGCTCGTTAAGTATGTGAACGTTAGTAAGACGTATGCAACTATGCTTTTAGTTTTCATATTAATCTTTTTTTAAAATGTTATGTTTAAACCAAGGCTTAAGATTCTGGCAGGAGGATACTCCCCTCCTGAAAATCCTTGAGCAATATTACCCAAGCCATCTCTACCAAATCGACTCGTTTCGGGATCAATTAATCTAAAATCCGAAAGTAGTAGTAAATTAGTTCCAGATACATAAAGAGACATATCTTTTACAGCATTCCATCCCATTTCTTCCACTGGAAAATTATACGTCAATCGCACATTTTTTAGACGCAAATGCGAACCGTCTTCAACATCAAAGGAATTGGGTTGATAGGCACCTTCAACAAATCCAGGTCTAGGAATATCTGATGTTGGGTTATCAGGTGACCAATAATTAGCAACTTCTGCATATTTTGGAAGCTCACCGCGAATGAAAAAATCATTGCGTGTTCTTAAATTATATACTTCATTACCAACCTGTCCTTGTATATAAATATTTAAATCAAAGTTTTTATAGGAAAAGTTGTTTTCAAATCCATAAATTAAATCTGGCCAAGGATTCCCTAGCACCTCAAAATCCTCGTTGGATATAATACCATCGCCATCTGAATCTCTATATCTGGGGCCTCCGACGGCATTTATTGCCGGATCTTGCCCTGAAGCATCAATTTCTGCTTGACTTTTCCAAGTTCCTAAATACTGTGCTCCCGTAAATGCCGGTGACGGTTCACCAACCAGTAACCGTAAGTTCCCAGCACCTAGAACCTGATCTACTACGACATCAATAAACTCCTCTCCTCCAAGGTCTAATATTTTATTTCTATTGGACGATAAGGTTATGGTAGAATTCCAATTAAAATCAGGCTTTGAAATATTAGTCGAAGTCACTAAAAATTCCCACCCTTTGTTCTCTAAAGAACCAATGTTTTGTAATTGATTCGTATAACCGGTTTGTCTTGGTATGGTAACATCCAATAGCAGGTCGTTGGTCTCTTTTTGGTAATAGTTGAATTCCGTAAACAACCTCCCGCCGAAAAGTGAAGCTTCTAAAGCAATATCAAATGCCGTGGTTGTTTCCCAAATTAAATCAGGATTTGCTGGTCTTCCCAATACCGCACCTGGAGCCTCAACACCATTAAAAGAGGTATTTCCCTCAACTAATATGCCTAAGGTGTTATATGGGTCTATGGCCTGATTTCCAGACTTACCATAACTGGCCCTTAATTTTAAATCTTGAAAAGTACTTTGATTTTGCATAAAAGGCTCCTCCGTAATTTTCCACGCACCTGCTATAGATGGATAAAATTCATATTTATTACCAGGTGCAAACACAGAACTTCCGTCACTTCTACCAACTAATGTTAATAAGTACTTGTCTTTATACGTATAATTAAGCCTTCCGAAAAAGGAAACGATTTGAGTTTCACTGTAACCAGAGCCTACTATATTTCTCAGAGGATCGCTTCCTATTCCTAAGTTGTTGAATGTAGTTGCATCTGTAGTAAAACCAAAGGCCTGCGATAACGCAGTTTCATTGGTTGTTTTCTGGAAAGAGGCCCCACCTAGAAGCGTATAACTATGATGCTCTCCAAAATCTCCAGAATACTGTATGGTATTTTCGTTGTTCCATCCAAAAGATGACACCGTCCTTATCCTAGCATTACTGTCTTCCGGTCTTAAGTCTGGTCTTTGGCTAGAGGTAAACTCATTTCTTTTAGAACTAGTAATATCTGGATTAAAAGTGGAGCGTATAATTAAATTTTCAATAGGGCTATACTCTAAAAACACCGTTCCTAACAAATTGCTTGAAGTGGTCTCATCTATATCCAATTTTGACGTGGCAAGAGGGTTGTTAAATGGATTACCAACTACTTCATTAGTTCCATTAAAGGAACCATCATCGTTAAATACAGGCTGTGTCGGTAAAATACCTAAAAGACCGCCATAACCAACAACGCCATTATCCTGTTTGATCCTTGAATAATTAATACGGATACCCGCTTTTAAATTGTCACTTAATTTAAAATCCAAATTAGATCTAAAAATATATTTTTCTATTCCTGAATTTTCTATAATACCATCTTGATCGAAAAAATTAAGCGAATTATAGTAGGTGACATTTCCATTCTCTGACGAACCAGCTATAGAAACATCCGCATTATATATCGGTGATGCGTTTACCAAAAGGTCAAAATAGTCATTATCTGGGTAGTCCGACGGACTTCCTGGAAATGGCGCAGCTACACCTCTGAGTATTGCATCCTGATTAGTGTATTCTATTTGCTGTGCTTGATTTAAATACTCTGGTCGCTCAGGTACCATCTGCATACTTGTAAATAAACCTACACTTACTTGAGGTTTACCGCCCCCTACACGGGCGCCACTTTTTGTGGTTACCAATACCACGCCATTTGCACCCCTAGATCCATAAATAGCAATTGAGGATGCATCCTTTAATATCTCTATGGATTTGACATCATTGGCATTAATATTATTTAGGTTGAAATTTGTGCCAACAATAATACCATCAATAACCCAAAGTGGTTCGTTACTACCTGTAATGGAGTTACCACCTCTAACTCTTATGGCAGTACCTGCACCTGGTGCACCACTAGTTTGTGTAACTTGCACACCTGCAGCCCTACCCTGTAAAGCTTGATCAACTCTCGAAACAGGTATAGCTGCTACATCTTCAGCACTTACAGAAGACACCGAACCGGTCAAATCAGATTTACGCTGCGTACCATAACCAATGACTACTACCTCGTCCAGCTCGTTATCCGCCGATAGATTTACATTGATTTGATTCTGGTTCCCTACCAAAACTTCGTTGGGGGAATATCCGATATAGGAAAATACAAGGGTATCATCTGCTCCCGCTTCAATGGCATAATTACCATCAAAGTCGGTAACGGTTCCTTTTGTAGTGCCTTTAACCACTACGGAAGCGCCAGGCAATGGCCCGTCTTCACTTCCAACGGTTCCCGTGATGCTCTGCGCATAGGAGAAAGCTGTTCCAATAAATAAGAACAACAGGGTCGCGGTAAATGTCTGCCTTATTTTACATTGTTTTCTTTTCATAAGTATTCGATTTTGATTAGTTGGTAGATAGTTCACGCTGCATGCCTACAAAGCGAATTGGTCAGGGTGGGTACTGTCTATCTTAATTATGTGTTAAAAGTATTTATAGTATTTATAAAGAGTATCCTGTACTGTACTGCTTCATGAATTTTTCCGTCGCTGAAACCATTCACAAATTGGTTTCTGTCCGCTTATTGAGCGTGTTATGATGAAATTAGGGATTGACAATAAAATTACGGAAGGGCAAAAGCCACATAGGAATCCCCCGATTTTGCCCCTTCCCGACCTCCTCCACAAGCGATTACCACATACTGCTTGCCATTAACAGAGTAGGTGGCAGGTGTGGCAACCCCGGACGTAGGCAGGTCGGCTTCCCACAATTTTTCCCCGGTCTCCTTGTCGAAAGCCCTGATTTTATTATCGGCGGTAGCGGCGATAAAGAGCAACCCGCCCTTGGTAACGATAGGGCCCCCATAGTTGGGCGTTCCGGTGATGGGATGTCCGGGAATGTTTAATGAGTCATAATTGCCAAGGGGAATCTGCCATTTAATTTTAGCTTCGTTCAGGTCTATGGCGGTCAATTGTCCCCATGGCGGTTTAATCATCGGCAGACCATCTTCCATATTCACGCGCCCGTGACCGCCAAAAGTATAGGGGTACGGCCACTCGCTCTTCTCGGACATCGTATCCTTTTCCTGTCGGGCCAAAAAAGCAGTAAGTTTATCGATCTCCTGTTTTTGCAGTTCCCGGAAGGCAGGCATAACCCCCTTTCCCTCGGTAATGATCTTTTGCATTTCGGATATTGACAACGAGTCCTTTACATTTTTTAGGGCAGGGACACCCCCGAACATTTGAGATCCTTCCAGTTCACTACCATGACACGCCTGGCAATACATGTTATATATATTCCTTCCGGGACTTTCAGCGACAGACGGCTCCAATTTCGGCTTCCAGGGAAAATTGTTGGAATTAACATATAGGATTCCGGTAGTAGGGTCCACACCAGGCCCCCCCCATTCACCGCCTCCGTAGTACCCGGGGAAATTCAGGCTGCCTTCAACGGATGGCGGGTCGTACATGCCACTATAAATGGATTCGTTCCAGACCTTGTTGGCCTCGGTACTGCTATCATCCGTTCTAATGGCGAGATCTTCTATCGTTAATCTTTGCCTTGAAAAGGGTGGGTATACGGTAGGTATCGGTTGGGTCGGCCATGTTTCTTCCCCTTCAAGGTTTGAAGTGGGCACCTCAATTTCCTCGATAGGATATATAGGCTGGCCAGTTTCCCTGTCTAAAACGAAAAGAAGTCCCATTTTGGTGGTTTGGGCAAGTATATAGATTTTCTGACCTTCCCTTTCAATAGTCACCAAAACGGGAGGGGAAGGCAGATCGCGGTCCCATAAATCGTGATGGACCGTTTGGTAGTGCCAAATTCTTTTGCCAGTGTTTGCGTCCAATGCAATAATACTATTCCCGAATAGATTAGCACCTATTCTATCGCCTCCGTAAAAATCAAAAGATGGTGAGCCGGTGGGCGCAAAAACGATTTCCCGTTCCTCATCCAAACTAAAACCTGTCCATACATTAGCACCGCCACTTTTGAGATAAGCATCCTTAGGCCAGGTATCATACCCGTATTCCACCGGATGGGGAATGGTATGAAAAATCCACTTTATTTCTCCCGTATGCACATCATAGGCCCTGATATGGCCGGGAATTGGTTTAATAGTCTCTGAAACCTTCCCACCAACAATATACAAATCCTTAAAAATCACACCCGGAGTGTTCATATGGTAGCGAAACCCATCGACCTCCCTTCCCAATCCTTTGGTTAGATCTACAACACCGGCATTTCCAAAGGAAGTAAGCAACTTGCCTGTATTTGGGTCTAAAGCAAATAAATGTTCTCCAGAGGCATAAAAAATTTTTTTGACATCATCTTTTTCCCAATACGCTAAACCACGATTTAGTCCTTTGGTGATAACCGTATCTTTATCGGGTTCGAACATCCATTTTTTTTGCCCCGTTGCCGCATCCAGAGCAAATACCTTTAACGAAGCCGTCGTACCATATAAAATACCGTCGATAATCAAGGGGTTGCATTGGATCATGGACCGGTTCTTGGCACTGGCTTCCCCATTATCAAATTCCCATACCTTTTGAAGTTGTCGAACGTTCTCTTTGTTTATTTGATCTAACAGGGAATAATGGGTCGTGCCCTTGTCACCGAGATAGGAAGCCCAATTTTCCTTCGCATAATTTTCAGTTGGTCCCAATTGGCAGGAGAAGACTAAAAGAAGCCCAACAAAAAATAGGAAACCGGATTTTATACTCTTTTGCATAGTTATTTTTTTGTCGGGCTTTAAGAGCCCGTTCAAGAACCTATCAATTTTTTGTGTGCCTTTTTTTTGCGCAACGCGAGACAAAATAGTCTATAAAAAACTCAATCATAGATTCTTGAACCGGCTCTGAGGCGCGCTATCTGTTTTTCGTATTTTTTTGGAATCTCTGTAATCGACTTTATTCTAATGTCTTTATAATAGGCCTCTGCCCCCTCGGATTGCAGCAAGATCCTACCACTGGAAAGAGGTTGCGGAGACTCCGTTAAGGTGGATTTCGCATTTTCGATCGCAGACACCACTTTTCCGTTGATGATGTGAATGCTTGAAGTGCCCAGACAAACGACTTCCAAAGTGTTCCATTTGCCAACAGGTTTTTCGCGGTTTTCGGTTTTTAATGCCCGACCTATCTGGACAACTTCGGCCGCTGGGTTGTAATTGCCCCTGATTTCACCCTTCACCGTATGAACACTATCTACGTGTGCCTCTGCAGTGACATTCCCCATCGCAATAAAATCACCAAAATGTGTCTCCTGTATCTGGCTTTGCAGACTGCTCATCCACGCATTGGCATACGTACCTTGGGCCCCACGCAATGATAGAGTATACCACTGTCCCTATTGCTTTCAGCGGAGCCCCATTTTTTTCCGCCCCATTTGAACTTTGCCTTGAAATGGTAATTTCGGTATTCTTGTTTACTACTGATGCCGGCATGAATCTCTCCTGTTATATATAGCATGGGCTTCCCATTTTCCTTTACTATGGAATAAACTTGTTTGGGGTCGTTGTTAAAACCTAGGGGCTGACTTTTATCGCGCGTTTCATTATTTGGTAGGCCGCTCATATCAACGGATGGTCTGGGTACACCGATATAAGTGTCCCACTTTTTCAGGCCGTTATCCAATAAATTCTCCCATTTCTCGGGAGTGGGGACATCCATTTTTTTACCCGCCCAATGTATTGCAGAGACCACATGTTTTCTATAATCTTCGTTGTCGTAGATTTCGTCGGTATGCCCCAGACCCGTATAAAATACCCTTCCCCCCTCATAATAATGGTACCAAGCTATTGGATGCTCTTCGCCCATTTTGTTACCGGAGTAGCTATTCTCGTCCAAGGTTAGAACTGCGTTTACATGGGTGGATACACTTTCCTTAAAATTGTACCACTCATCGACAATTTCGAATGTGTCGCCCAAATGGTCCACGGATGGATGTCGAGAATTATGATCAACATACATTCTGGCCGACTGCACTTTGGGGTGGTCCTTAAACTCCGCCCCAATCATCTGGTGGAACCAACGCCAATCGGTCTCCGTGCCAGCAGCAAGATGGATGCCCACAAAACCACCACCTTTGTTAATGTATCTAAGCAGTGCCGCCTTTTGGGCATCCCCTAGAATGTTGCCCGAGGTATTCAGGAACACCAAGACATCGAACTGCTTTAAAACATTTTCGTTGATTTGCGTCGAGTCTTCGGATATAACAAGTTTCCAATGCTCGTTCTTCGACCAATCCCTTATTTTTTCGATGCCCTTAGGAATAGATGTATGTCTGAAGCCATTAGTCTTGGTAAAGACCAGAACATTTAGATCGTTCTGGGAAATGACGCTATTTGAAATCAAAAATATAGAAACGCATAGCAGTAGCCTTTTACCATACGAACAATTTGTTTCTTTACCCATGATAGTCGACCAGTTCACTGAATAATTATATGATGAACGATAAAATTGGCACATATGGTTCAAAAAGGTATCCTGTACTATCCTGCAATCAATTCCAGATAGAAAGGAATAGTTTTATGCTGTATTTTTGAATAGTAGACTTTGGGCAATCAACTTCTGCAGTGCTGAGTGTAGTTACCTCTTCAATTGGTAACAACATCCCAAACTTTGGAACGCGTCGATTTAGACTCTTGGTTAAATATGGTAAGCACCACTGTCCATTCCCCTCCTTCTGTATAAAGATGTGATGGATTTCGTTCCGTGGAAGTTTTTCCGTCCCCAAAATCCCAATGCCATTTTTCGATTTTACCCATGGATTCATCTTTGAACTGAATCCATCTTTTATTCCTATCTATTTCTAGAAAGGACCAGTCGGCCTGGATGCTTGGTAAGTACTTTGTTTCTAAGGGCATCAGTCGAAAAATGTTCAAAAAATCAGCATCGAATACCATTCTTGAATCATGTGAAAGGTTCATGAAAGATTCCATGGTGCCGCCATCATATTCAAGAATGCACCAACCGAGTCCGATAATCCCATTCTCAGTCAATTTTGTTTCGACAGACCGATCGTAACCTGAAATATCTGCATGATCAAAGGGCGTAATCCAGAATTCCATTTTGAATTTTCCGCTTCCACTATGTTTAAAGTTGTAATCATCGACAGCGTTGAAATAGGGAAATTCTTTGATCCAGGGTGTATTTCCCCAGATCATCGCCCAATCTTTGTTTTGGGCCGGCGTGAATATATGGTAGTTTTGGGCGTGGGTACCGTGGCTTTTAAAATGCAATTCCTCTTTGGAAATCCGCCTGCTATTTGCATTACTTTTTTTAACGATCGGTCCTCCGGATAGATTGCCGTCCACGACCACCTCAAAAATATCCTGTCTCAATCCGTTGTCCTTAAAATCCCAATAATCATCGTAAGCCTCCACATAAAAATAGAGACGGTTCAAGTTCTTGACCCACCCTACCTTTACCTGAATATCGTAATCTTTAGGGTCCAAATCGGTACCACGGCCAAATTTTGTGTCCATTAATTGATCAAGTCCGATGGCATAGCTGTCCGGAACCATTTCCCAATCCCCGAAATCGCCATCGATTCGTGGCATCATGTGCATCGGGAACTGAAAAATTCGATATTCCTTTTCGGGATTAGAAAAAGCGGATAACAAAATCCCAAAAAAAAAAACTAAGACGATTTGAAAAAAATACTTTCCCTTTGTTTCCATAATAGTAGATGTGTAGTTTTGAATCTGTTGATTATTGAAGCTAATCTCTCTCACATAGGGTGCGGGTTAGTTTTAATAAAAATGATGCTTATATTTTAAATAGGTATCCTGTACTATCCTGCTGTTTGGCGGTGGACCAACAAAATATAAATCTGGGCCGTACGGGATAGTACAGGAT
>JAGXIC010000218.1 GCA_024635875.1 Pricia sp. | reverse complement strand
GTTCTTGGTGGTTTTGCAGGTGCAGTAGAAATACAAGTAGGGAAACTTCCTTTCGCTGTTGCCGCTCTTTGAAGAACACTGAAAAGACCCCTTGTTTTGGAGCAAAGAGATACACGGAAAGAAAGGCGATTCCCAATACGGTGGTCATAGATCCCGCGATAGAGGCATCCAGGATATTGGCAAGCCAGTATCCGGCGATGGCAGCGAAAATTCCAAAGAGACAACTTAAAAGTAGCATTTTTTTCAAGTCGTCGGTGAGCAGGTAGGCGGTCGCCGCGGGGGCGATGATAAGGGCGACTACAAGTACGGCGCCTACAGCATCAAAGGCTCCTACTACCGTGATCGAAGAAACGGTCATGAGGCCGTAGTGGATAACCACTGGGGAAAATCCTAAGGTGGCTGCGAGTCCTTTGTCGAAGGTGCTTAACTTGAGTTCTTTAAAAAAGAGTAAAAGTAGCGTTATGGTAATCAGCAAAATCGAGCCGATGACCCAGAGTGATTTGGGGCCAATATCCGAACCGCTTACCACGAGGCGGTCAAAGGGTGCAAAGGCGAGTTCGCCCAAGAGTACGGCATCGATATCCAAGTGTACATCGTTGGCATTTTTTGCGATAAGAATGACTCCGATACTAAATAGTGCCGGGAAAACTAATCCAATCGCAGTGTCTTCTTTTACGAGTCCGGTTTTTTGGATGAACTCTACCAGCATGACTGTGATAACTCCGGTAAGGGCGGCCAACAGAATGAGTAGGGGGGAGTTGAGGTCTTGTGTAACAAAAAAGCCCAAAACGATACCGGGGAGTATGGCGTGGCTTATGGCGTCGCTGATCATGGCCATTTTTCGGAGCACCAAAAATGTTCCGGGAATGGCGCAGGCTACAGCGACTAAAGCCGCGATGAGTTGTATTTCGAGTTGTGCGCTAGTCATTTTCGTTACCGAATTGGTTATACATTGATTCTGCTTGGTCGTAGCCTTTTTGGGTCATGGACCATTGATTTCCGGAAATGGCAATGAGCTGCTCTTCTTCGAGCTGGTTCAAGGTTTTTCGGGTAAATCCCTGAAAGTTATTTAGAATTCGGATGGCATGCGGGCGTGAAATGTTTTTGTGTTCCTTTACGATATGGTACATAAAGGACAGGGTCTTCTTTTGATGGAGTTCTCGGCGGTTCCTACGAAAACGGATTTCCCTGAAAAGGAGTCCACGACCTGGGGAGAAAATAAAGGAAACAACCACAAGAAAAGCGGCTACCAATACAATCACCGGCCCGGTAGATAGGTTGTTCTGACTGGCACTGATGGCCGTTCCAAAAACTCCGGAAAAGGCACCGAAAAGTGAAGCCAGTATAATCATCTTTCCCAAGTTGTTCGTCCACTGTCTGGCTGCTGCTGCAGGTGCCAGCAACATAGCGCTCATCAGCACTACGCCGACTGTTTGCAAGCCCAATACGATGGCTAACACGATAAAGCTGGTAATCAAAATATCGAGAAATCGGACGTTAAAGCCCAAGGTCTTGGTGTAATCGGCGTCAAAAAGGAGCAGTTTTAATTCCTTCCAAAAAAGGAGAAGCACCATAAGACTGATTCCTGTGACGATGGCCATGACCCAAACATCCGATTCCACCAAGGTTGCGGCCTGTCCGAAAAGGTATTTGTCCAGTCCGGCCTGATTGGCATTGGGCATTTTTTGAATGAATGTTAGCAACAGCATCCCAAAACCGAAAAATAGGGAAAGGATTAATCCCAAGGCGGTGTCGTTTTTTAAGCGCGTCCGTTTTACGATACCCTTGATCCAGAAGGTGCCGACAAGGCCGCTTATCAAAGCTCCTATCAATAATAGGTTGGTGTCTTTGATTCCGGTGATGATAAAGGCCAGTGCGATACCCGGAAGGGCCGCATGGGAAATGGCATCGCCCAGCAGACTTTGTTTACGCAATACCGCAAAACTGCCCAGCATACCACAGATCGCTCCGAGTATGGCGGTGCCCAGCGTGATGGTACGGAGGGTGTAATCGGTAAAAAAATCAGTTATTTCCATGAATCACTTATTAACCGCTACCTTATAATTGATACCATAGGTTTTGGTCAAATTATCGTCATTAAAGATATCCTTGACGGGACCAGATGCGATTCCCTTTACGTTGAGAAAGGTCACCCAATCAAAATATTCTGGAACGGTTTGTAGATCGTGGTGGACTACGATCAAGGTTTTTCCCTGTTTGCGGAGTTCCTTCAAAATGTTGATGATGGCTTTTTCGGTTGTGGCATCGACCCCTTGAAAGGGTTCATCCATCAGATAGATGGAGGCGTTTTGTACCAAGGCGCGCGCTAGAAAAATACGCTGTTGTTGCCCACCGCTCAACTGACTTATCTGTCTGTTTTTGAATTCGAGCATTCCTACTTTCTCCAAGGCTTCCAAGGCTCTTTTTTTCTCCTTTTGGCCGGGCCGCTTGATCCATCCTAGACTTCCATAGGTGCCCATCATGACCACATCGAGCGCAACGGTGGGGAAATCCCAGTCCACACTCCCTTTTTGGGGTACGTAGGCCACTTTGTCGACCTGCTTTTTGTAGGGTTGGCCAAATACTTGTACGCTGCCGGCAATGGGTTTGATAATGCTTAAAATGGCTTTAATCAAGGTGGATTTTCCCGCCCCGTTTGGCCCTACGATGGCCATCAAAACGCCTTCAGGAACCACCAGATCGATATCCCAAAGTACGGGTTTATAGTCGTAGGCCACGGTGAGATCGTCGATTTGGATCGCGGGGAGAGTGGTCGAAGTATTCATTTTGGTATATGGATTAATATGTGTTCATTTCAACGCCCCGACGATGGTATTCACATTATAGCGAAACATGCCGATGTAGGTTCCTTCATCCGTGCCCGCGTTACCTAATGCATCGGAAAAAAGCGTACCACCGATCTGCACGTCGTAGTCTTTCGATTTGACGGCCTGCTGTAATGCCTCAATAGTTCTTTTGGGCACGCTGGTTTCTACGAATATGGACTTCACCTGTTTGTCTATAATCAACTGGGCAAGGTTTTGTACGTCTTGCACCCCGGCTTCCGTGGCGGTGGATAGTCCCTGAAGGCCAACGACTTCAAATCCGTATTCCTTTCCAAAATAATTAAAGGCATCGTGGGCGGTAACCAATACCCGTTTTTCTTCGGGCAGCGTAGCGATGGTCTGGCGGACTTCATCCTCGAGCATATCTAATTTTTTCAGGTATTTAGCTGCATTGGCCTCGTACAAGGAAGCATTATCGGGATCCAGTTTTCCCAATTCCTCCGCAAGATAATTGGTAATCTGCTTCCAATATTCAATGTTGAACCAGATGTGCGGATCGAAGTTGGAGGCGAAATATTCGGAACCGATCAATCCGTCTTTATCCAAAACTTCCGCCAGGGCTATCGTATTGCTGTTGCGTCCCATTTTTTCGAAGACGTCGACCAGTTTCCCTTCGAGGTGCAGGCCGCTGTAAAAGACCACATCGGCTCCGGTCAATTTGGAAACATCGCCCTCACTGGCTTTGTAGAGGTGGGGGTCTACACCGCTGCCCATTAATCCTTGGACCCTGACGGAATCTTGACCGATGTTCTTTACAAGATCTGTTATCATTGTGGTCGTGGTAACGATGTTGAGTTTTCCGTCGGCATGGTTATTCGCGTCTTTGCATCCGAAGAACAGACCAATGAAAAATAATAGAAACAGGGTATTTCTTTTCATAAATATAAGTGTTATTAGATACTTTGTTGATTACGATTTTAGTTTATTCGCAACCTTAATTTCAAAAAGCGATAGCCCGGCTAAAATCAAAATTTCGGCCAGTACATAAAGCCAACCGTAATAGGTGATTTCGTTATGATGATACCATGCAAACCCTATAGAAATGCAACAATACATTAGATTGGCAGCGGCAATACATTTTAAAAATACCCTCGGATCGGTCTTTAGATTCCAATAACAGAAAAAGTCGTACCCCGCAAAGAGGCATGGTAACAGTGCGAGAAAATAGAGTGTCGAAGGAGGAATACCAAAGATACTTTTCCATTTGACCAAAATGACACCTAGAAAAAATGCCGACAGAATCGCCCCGGAACCATCGACCAAGCATATTTTCTTTGGATTATGGGACAATGCGTTTATTTGGCGCTTAAAAATCTTTCATTCTCCTCGTGTTTTTCTCTCTCTCATCTCATGTTCCAACAATTGCATATCGAATATGGGATAAATTTTAGGGGTCTACGTAAATATTATCCGTAGCAGTTTTAGAAAGCTGGACTTCTTCGTCCGCTATTCGTACGGTCATGCTCTCATCGAATTTTTCAATGTTGACCACCTCTACCGCAGTGCCCAAGCCTATTTGTTGTTTGGCCAAGTACTTTAAAAAGGATGACGAGGCGTCGTTAAAGCCTTTGCAGGTGCCGCGATCGCCTTTTTGTAATTGCGATAATTTTTTCCTTGGGATTTCGGGCATATTTCCCTTGGCATCGGGTATGGGGTCACCATGGGGGTCATAGGCCGGTCGGCCTAAGAACTTATCCAGTTCTTCGACGAGTTTTATCGATTTTATATGCTCCAACTGCTCCGCTACTTCGTGAACTTCATCCCAATTAAAATTTAGACGGTCTACGAGAAAAGATTCCCATAGGCGGTGTTTTCTGACCACGGCCAACGCATGTTCCTTACCGGTTTCGGTCAATTGTACGCCATAGTACTTTTGATAATCCACCAATTTTTTTTCGGCCAGTCTCTTTACCGCTTCGGTCACTGAGGCTGCCTTGGTGTTTAGGTGCGTTGAAATGCTGCTCGTCGATACGCCGTCATCCGTTTCCCCCTGTAAATGGAATATGGCCTTTAAATAATTTTCTTCGGATTGGCTAAACATAAATTTTAAATGTTTGACAAAGATACATTTTATCTTCTAATAATAAATAGTTAGTTTTACCTAAAAATATAATTAATTATGCCTATCTTTAGAATTGTACATCATGAAACCAATACTTCACGCTCTATATTTTATGACTGCAGTAATAATAGCGCAGGATACAAAGGCTGTCATTTCAGGTGCAGTTTCGTCTGAAGGTCAGCCTGTGCCTTTCGCCAATATTTATATAAAGAACGGTACGATCGGAACCAGTGCCAATGCCGATGGGAACTACCAATTAACCGTTTCCGCTGGGAAAATTAAGCTTGTTGCCCAATCACAAGGTTTTAAATCCCAAACCAAGGCCCTTGATCTTACAGATGGGGCCGAGCAGATCATAAACTTCAATCTTGCCGAGGGCAACGAAGCTCTGGATGAGGTGGTCATTACCGGTACACGCACCGAAAAGCGCCGGACAGATTCACCGGTCATCGTCAATCTTATCGATAGCGAAACCTTGGAACAGGTAATGGCGACCGATCTTTCGGAAGGTCTGCGTTTTCAGCCAGGGCTCCGCGTAGAAGTCGATTGCCAGACCTGCAACTATACGCAGATACGTATGAACGGACTCCAAGGTGGTTATTCACAAATTCTTATAAACGGTCGGCCGATATTCAGTCCGCTTACTGGCCTATACGGGTTGGAGCAAATACCCGTAAATATGATTGAGCGTATCGAAGTGGTCCGTGGTGGTGTCTCCGCACTTTATGGGTCAAGCGCCATTGGCGGAACGGTGAACGTGCTTACGAAAATTCCTAAAAAGAATGGGTATAGTCTTTCGTATACCTATCAAGATATCGATGGGGGGGCGGAACAAAACCTCATTAATGGAAATGCCACCGTTATCAACGAGGCGGCCAACGCAGGCGTCAATTTTTTCGTGAGCAACCGCAGAAGAACCGCTTACGACGCCAACGGCGATAATTTTTCGGAATTACCGCAATTGAAGGATAATTCCTTTGGGGTAAACGCTTTTTTCCTTCCTAATGAAAATTCTAAGTTGGAGGCGAGCGTTAGCATTATGAACGAGTATCGTTATGGTGGCGAAATAGTTGACAAACCTGCATTTTTGGCCAATCAGTCCGAAGAGCGTACGCACAACGTGCTTATGGGAAGCCTTGATTATCAACTGAACTTTGATACTAGCTCCCTTATTTTATATTATGGTGGCCAACGCACAGATCGGGACCATTATACGGGGATCATCCCTGACAATGACATCGAAAAACAGGCTTTTTTCGCCAATCCGCCCTACGGTATTTCCGAAGTGACCACGCACCAAGGTGGAACGCAATACAATCGTAGGTTCCATGAATTTCTGGGGGGAACTACTGTGCTTACAGGAGGTGCCGAATACATTTATGATGACGTGTACGACGAAATCGAATCGTATCGATATCTGATCGATCAGACTACTAAAAATTTGGGTGTCTTTTTACAAAATGATTGGGAGGTATCGCCAGAATTGAATTTTCTTTCCGGTTTTCGGGTTGACAAACACAACTTGGTGGACCATGCCATTTTTAGCCCGAGACTTTCCCTGCTCTACAAGATGAAAGAGACCACACAGTTGAGGTTGGGCTGGGGTACCGGTTTTCGGGCTCCGCAGGCTTTCGATACCGATCTGCATATTGCCTTTGCCGGTGGCGGGGTCTCCCGAATCTCGTTGGCCGATGATCTTATAGAAGAACGTTCCAACAGTTATACCGCGTCCATTAACTACGATCAAGCTTCTGAGCATTTTATCGCCGGTTTTACCCTCGAAGGATTTTATACCCACTTGAACGATGCCTTTTTTCAATTTCCTTTAGGGGAAGATGAGTTCGGGGAACGCTTCGAGAAACGTAACGGAAGTGGTGCGACGGTAAAGGGAATAACCCTAGAAGCGCGTGCCAATTTCGATTATATTCTAGAACTGGAAGCCGGTTTTACTTTACAATCGAGCCAGTTCGATGATGCTGTCGAAAATATTGAGGGTCTTCCTACAAAACGTGATTTTCTTCGTACCCCGAACGATTACGGCTATGCTACCCTCACGTACACCCCAGTCGAAAAGCTGACCGCCAGTGCCAATCTGATCTACACAGGAAAAATGGATATTATCCACTTTGCCGGAGAGGGAACCGGACAGACCGTCGATGAATATGATGTAACTCCGACTTTCACGGAATTAAGCTTACGTGCCGGTTATACTTTTGACTTACCGAAAATAAACATGGGCCTTGAGCTTTTTGGTGGTGTAAAAAATGTAACCAATAGCTATCAAGACGATTTCGATACCGGCAAAAACCGGGATAGTAACTATGTGTACGGCCCTGCAGCACCGCGTACGGTTTTTGTCGGACTGAAAATTTCATCCTTATAAGTTATGGGAACAGTTTTTTTACGCGTGTTTTGTGTTTTTAGTTTCGTATCGGGCAGTACCGCTTTTTCCCAAAGTGAAAAAGCGGTTCACTGGCTCGATTTCGAACAATTGGAAGATTCCTTAAAAGTACATCCGAAGAAAGTATTTATTGACTTTTACGCCGATTGGTGCGGTCCCTGTATCCGGATGCAAAAAGAGGTGTTTACAGATCCGGAAATCGCAGCTCTTTTGAACAAAGCGTACTATGCGGTCAAAATGAACGTAGAAACTAAGGACACGATCAGCTTTGGAAACCAACAATTCGTCAACGAAAGAATCAAGAAAAGAAATCCAGTACATCAGATTCCCCTGTTGATGGCGCGGCAAAAAAACAAGCCTTTTTCAGTGCCCGCACTGGTCTTTATGGATGCCGATTTTAAGGCAACCGCCCGGTACTTCCAATATTTGAGTGCGGAACAACTGTTACAAATCCTATTGCAGTAAGCTGTTTTTATAAGGCTCTCGCTGTTTTTGGGAATCAGAGACATCGGCACACTATCAAGCCATTCACTCAACTGTTTTTTTCCTAAATATCAAGTGCACAACGGCAATGATTGCCGAAAGGGAAATCCCTAGAACCGAAACGCCTGTCCATTGGAAGTGTTCCCAAGCGTACGCTCCTAAAGCTGTGCCCAGTGCCCCGCCAATAAAAAATCCTACCATGTAGATAGTGTTCACGCGATTACGGGCTTCGGGATTTTTAGAGAAAATGATGTTTTGGTTCGTGATGTGCAGTGCCTGTAATCCCAAATCGACTAAAACCACTCCAATAATCAATCCGATGATGGAGTTTCCCGAAAAGAGGAAAACGACCCAAGATACGATTAACAGTAGCGCCGAATACAGTATAATTTTACGCTTATCGATTTTATCGCTCATTTTCCCGACGAAAGCGGCTGCCAATGCCCCGGCGATACCAAAAAGGCCGAAAGCACCGGTGATATCGCTACCATAGCCGAAGTTGTCTTCCATAAGAAAGACAAGCGTGGTCCAGAAAGCGCTGAGGCCGGCAAAGGCCAGTCCGCCGCGAAGGCCTGCGAGTCGTACCGAAGGTTCCGTTTTGAAATAAAATCCGATGGATTTGAGCAAACTGCCATAACTATCTTTGTATTCCGGTACGAGTTTGGGCAATTTGAGCTGTAACATTATGAACAAGGGTACCATCAATACCGCAGCGGCGTAGTACATCATCTGCCATCCGAAACGCTCGCCGATCAGGCCGCTGACCACCCGGCTCCCTAAAATACCGATCAGGAGGCCGCTCATGACGATACCGATGGCCCGACCCCGGGTTTTTTCCTCCGCAAGCTGTGCCGCCATGGGTACGAAAAGTTGTGGTATGGCCGAAGTAAATCCGATGAAGAAACTACTGATGACCAATAGTAGAATGGTCTCTGAAAGCGCCGCGGCCACAAGCGATAGTATCATCAGTAAAAAGTCGTATCGTAGAATCTTTTTGTTGGATATCTTATCACCCAACGGAATAATGAACAGTAATCCCATGGCATAGCCCAGTTGGGTGGCTAGCGGTACATTGCTTACGGCGGACTCGGATACTTTGAAAGTGACCGATATCTGATGCAGTAAGGGCTGGTTGTAGTACAGGTTGGCTACAATCAGTCCCGCTGACACACTCATCAAATAGAGTACGGAATTTGAAAGTTTTGTCATTTTTGGAAGGCAATCGGATGAACAAGTTTGTAGATAGATGGCCTCTGGGTAAACTGTTCGGTAATTACTTGATGCGCTTTCCCTCGGTCACGAACGAAATCCCTTGTGAGCCATAGGTATTGATCATTACCGCTTCGAAAAGTGGCTCGTTGGTGTTCCGTTTTTTCATCCAATCGAAAATAAAATTGGCGCCCGTACCGCCCTCTTTGTCGATACCGTCTATGACAATCTGTACGGTTTCCATAGGTTTTATAAAAATGGTTTGGTCGAAATAGGTGCGTATCGGGTCGCCTTGCGTATTATAGTACACCGCTTTATCGATAAATACTTCCTCATCACGGTTCGGGTTGTGAAGACTGACGGTAACGGTCAAATCGGACTGCTCTTGGTCATTGCGCATGTAAACCGAGGAGTATATGGATAGAAAGGTGTGTCCGACATCCAACGTATCCGAAATAGGAGCCTTTATTCTTCTTTTTTCCCAATTGATAGGGTCTGTCGAACTTAATTGCCGGGGACTGTCTTCGCACGAGACAGCAATAAAACCGAAAGCAATTAAGGCAAATACATATTTCATCGGTATCGGTTTACTGTAATTAAAAATTCGATGTTAAGATAAACAAAACCAATTCAAAGCGGCTTTCTTTTTCTATATTATTCTTATCTTGAAAATGATGCCCGAAAATTGATTTAATTATGCGAATATGAGTAGAGGATTTGTAAAGGAGGATGATCAGGAAGAAGTGCCGTTGGTGCCGCCTAGGGCCGATTTGCCCGAAGGCATGATCAATTACGTTACTCCAACAGGGATGAAAGCCTTAACGGATGAAAAGGGACGCTTGATTGCCGAACGGGAAGCACTGGATACTACTGACGAAAACGAGCGTCGTATTACAATGAACCATATGAACGCTAGACTGCGGCTGCTCAATCAAAGGATTCTGAACGCAAAAGTCGTCGATTTAAAAAACCAGCCCAAAGACGAGGTGCGATTCGGTGCCTTTGTTAGCCTTAAGATCGGCGATGCGAAAAAATTACAAAAATATCAGATTACGGGTGTCGACGAGGCAGATATATCCAAAGGAAAAATCTCCTTTGTTTCCCCTATCGCCAATTTGCTTACGAATAAAAAGGTGGGGGAGAAGGTTATTCTGAAACTCGCAAAGGAAGAAAAGGTTTTTGAGATAATGGATATTGCGTATAATTAATCGGTACATGGAATTAAAAAGCCACCACCAAATTCCGAATATAGTATCCTTGTGTTTGTGGCCCCGACCTTTTTAATGAAGTCATTTAGACTTTTTCTTTTACCTGCAATTTTCACATTTTGCGCCCTAATTTCCCCATTTTAGAGTTCCTTAGCTATAGCTTTGCAACTAAAAAATGGCATCTTTAGGGCACAAAAGCCGAAAATATCGGTTCTAAACAAAAAGTCTAAATGTCTTCAATTCAAAATTTAGATAAAGGAAATTTGAATATAATAAAAGGGATTTCCCGTTAAGCAAATCCCGTAAAAACATAGTAGGCTCTGAGCCCAGTTTCCTTTTAACTATTGGACTAACGATCGATCATATTCTCGGCCTGTGAGGCAGGCAAGAATATCTGAATACCGATATTCAATCCTATACTATTTTGATAACTAGTGTCACCACCACCGGCCAAACCGTTGTATTTCAAAGTAGTTTCCAAGGCGACATTATCGGTAATGAAGTACGAATAGCCAGGTCCGAACCCAAGCGCGAAGCCATTGGTAGAATTACCATCCTTAACATTGACTCCCGAAATACCACCGTTTGCCTCAACAAAGAAGCGGCCTCTTTTCAGCAGGCTGTCGACGCCGACTTCACCGGGGAATAGATAGTATCTTGAAAAGGCCTGAATACCGTAAACCGTAGTTTGCACCGATTCGCCTGCGACCTCGGGCGATTTGGTAAATCCAAGATTGGTCGAGACTCCGATCAAAAAATTATCAACTACAAAATAACCGACTTTGGGACTCAGGCCTATATTGTAACCTGCGCCTTCATTCAGGCCGAAATTCAAGCCGAAAAGCCCATTATTGTTAGTACCGACTAATCCGCTGCCAAAATCACTTCCCAACATAATATCACCTTGGCTTAATTGTGCATTCGAGATTCCAATTGCCCCCAATACCATGGCAAATGACAGTAATAAAGAATTTCTTGTTCTT
>JAGXIC010000217.1 GCA_024635875.1 Pricia sp. | reverse complement strand
GTATAACCCAAATAGGGCACATTATATTCCCTAAACATAGTACCATTATTTTTTAGTTCGGAAAGTATAGGTTCATAGACTTCCTTTTTGATAGGAATCTGCACCCCGGGCGTGACTATTTTCTTGTTCAATATCGCCAAAGTAGCCATGGCTACGGGCAGACCTACGGTTTTTGACATAGCGGTATGGGTTCGGTTTTCTCCAATGACCACCATATTGGCGTCTATCTGTTTTTTTTGTCCGTTTAGCTCATAGCCGAATTTGTGGTACATCACTATCATATCCTTTTCATTATCGGCGAGCATCCAGCTGTCCTCCAAGATTTTTTGTAGGATTTGGGCGGGTGTGGCATTTGGGAGTTCAATGGTCTTGTGCGCGTCGAAAAGGTTCAGTTCCAACAACTTTTCCCACATGATATCGTCTTGATCGATTTTTAAATAATAACGCAGTTTAAGTTCCACGGAATCGGTAGGCGAGTAGGGAAGAAACAGGTTGACGAATTCACGGTACGACATACCCTCGGAGTTTTCAATAGTATAACTGTCGTCGGTCATGCCCAGTTGTACGAACATGTTCCAAGCTTTTGAAAAGCCTACCCGGCGCATGGTACCACGATACAGGGTCAAGACATCTTTTAGACCATAAGCCTCCCGATAGTTGAGCGAATCGCGGTTGGCGTAGCCTTCGAACCTGCCGTAGCCCTCGATGTCGAAAAATTCGGTACGGCGAAATAGTTTATGGTACGGAATGTATTTGTAGGTACCCTCTTGAATGAACTTAGCGGCACCGCCCTGTCCCGCTACCACGACGTTTCTGGGATTCCAGGTAAACTTATAATTCCATAGGTTGTTGTCGTTGTCGGGGGCTACCAGTCCGCCTGTAAACGATTCGAAGAGTAAAATTTTCCCTCCTTTTTCTCGGATACGGTCGATGATTTGCATGGCGCTCATGTGGTCGATGCCGGGATCGAGCCCTATTTCGTTCATAAAGACGAGACCTTTCTCCTTGACCTGTTTATCCAAGGTTTTGAGTTTTTCGCTCACGTATGAAGCGGTAACCAGATGTTTTTTAAAAGCGAGACAGTCATGTGCGACCTTACTATGGAGCGATGCCGGAAGCATGGAGACTACGATGTCATTCTCCTGAATCGCTTTTTTCCGCTCGGCATCCTTAAAAATATCCAAGGAGACTACCGAGCAACTTGGATGGGTTCTAACAGCGTCGGCAATCGCGTCGGGATTGAGGTCGCCGATAGTCAAATGGAGGTTTTCGGATTCGGCCTTCCCCAAAAAATAATCCAAAAGGTACGAAGTAGATTTTCCCGCGCCGATAACTAGAATTTTACGTGGCATTTGATTTTGTAATTTTGCTGCTCTAACGAGTGGTGTGATATACGAAGGTATCAATTGTTATATTTATAAAAAAGAAGCGGATTCAAGTTATGAACAAAACAATATTTCTGACAGGAATACTTTTCGGCATCCTGGCTGTACTATTAGGTGCTTTCGGCGCCCACGGATTGGAAAAATTGGTCGATACCGACGCCATTAAAACGTGGGATACCGGTGTAACCTATCAAATGTACCACGCCCTGCTCCTATTGATTCTGGCCAATGTGAAAGTGATACCCGAAAGTCATAAAAAATTCATATTCTACTGCATTGTAGCGGGTATCATCCTCTTTTCTTTTTCGATTTATTTTTTGGCGACCAATGGGCTTACTTCCTTTGATTTTAAGATTATTGGGTTTATCACTCCTATCGGCGGGCTTTTGCTCATACTAAGTTGGGTACTGTTAGGATTAAAATTTGGAAAGCACATTAAATAAATTATCTTTAAAAAAGAAGTGTCAAATATTTATTTATGATAATTTTGCGGATGTAAAATGCTACTTCAATGAATAATTCGAAAAAAAGACCGGAATCGGTTTCCTTGACTTCCTATGGGATAACACATTCAAATATCCACTATCAACTATCCCCATCGCAATTGCATGAAATTACGTTGGAAAAGGAAATTGGCAAGGAAGCGGCCTCGGGGGCCTTAGCGATCCACACGGGGGAGTTCACCGGCCGTTCGCCCAAAGATCGCTTTATCGTTAAGGATGCCATTACTACGGATAACGTTTGGTGGGGGGATATCAACATTCCCTTTGGGCCGGCAAAATTCGATACCCTTCATGATAAGGTAATCGCCTATCTGAACAAAAAGGAACTCTACGTGCGGGATTGTTACGCCTGTGCCGACCATAATTACCGGATGGATATCAGGGTCATCAATGAATACCCATGGTCTAACCTTTTTGCATACAATATGTTCATTCGCCCGACGGATGAGGAACTGAAACACTTTGAGCCCGAATGGACGGTCATCAATGCCCCAGGATTTAAGGCCGATCCCGAAGTGGACGGCACCCGCCAACATAACTTTGCCATCTTGAATTTTACTAGAAAAATAGTTCTTATAGGTGGTACGGGCTACACCGGGGAAATTAAAAAGGGAATATTTTCAGCATTAAACTTTATCCTTCCCTTTGAAAAAAACACCTTACCGATGCACTGCTCCGCTAATGTGGGCGAAACTGGGGAAACGGCCATATTTTTCGGACTTTCAGGTACTGGAAAAACCACTTTGTCCACCGATGCATCCCGAAAATTGATTGGTGATGACGAGCATGGTTGGAACAACGAAAACGCGGTCTTTAATTTTGAAGGTGGTTGTTACGCCAAGGTCATCAACCTTTCCGAAGAAAACGAACCGGAAATATTCGGGGCCATCAAAAAAGGGGCTTTGCTCGAAAATGTGGTCCTTGACGAATATGGAAACGTCGATTATGCCGATACTTCCATCACTCAGAACACACGGGTAAGCTATCCTATCTATCATATTGAAAACGTACAACGGCCATCCATAGGGAAAAATCCGAAGAACATTTTCTTTCTTACTGCGGATGCTTTTGGGGTTTTGCCTCCGATATCGAAGTTGACGCCCGCTCAGGCAGCATTCCATTTTATATCCGGATATACCGCTAAAGTTGCGGGAACGGAAGCTGGAGTGGTAGAGCCTATCCCTTCATTTTCAGCCTGTTTTGGGGCGCCTTTTATGCCCTTGCATCCTGCAAAATATGCCGAAATGCTGAACCGAAAAATGAAAAATGCAGGGGTAAACGTGTGGCTGGTCAATACCGGTTGGACGGGCGGGCCCTACGGCGTAGGTACAAGAATGAAATTAAAATACACCCGTGCGATGATCAATGCCGTACTGAACGGTGATTTGGGGCTGTACGACTACGACCACTATCACATTCACTCTGTTTTCGGGGTAGCCCAGCCTAGGGAATGCCCCGGAGTGCCGACAAGTGTGTTAAGCCCAAGAACGACATGGAACGATGATGAAGCCTACTACACCGCGGCCTTTAAATTGACCAATGCGTTTCGGGAAAATTTTAAGAAGTTCGAAGCTTTTGCCAGTGAAGAGATACGGCGTGGTGGTCCGCAGCGGTATGCTTTTTAAAATTCAGAATTCGTAATTCTGAATTCGTTTTCAACGTTTGTTCGCCTCGTTGATATATTTTTGTAGCGCCATGGTCATTGATGGCGTTTCGGGAGTTGGTGCTTTGATATCGACACGAAGTCCCGCATCGGTGGCGGCGTCTATCGTAGAGTTTCCGAAAACGGCGATTCGGGTTTCCTTTTGATCAAAATCGGGAAAGTTCTGTAAAAGGGATTCGATACCCGACGGACTAAAAAAGACCAGCACGTCATAATACACGTTGCGAAGGTCGGAAAGATCGCTAATGACGGTTCTATAAAAAGTGCCTTTCTTCCATTCGATATCCAACGCATTTAAAATTTCAGGAATTTCGTCCTTTAAGGCATCGGATGACGGTAAAAGGAACTTTTCCCCTTTGTATTTCTTGAAGAGCGGCACCAATTCCTGAAAATTACGCTTTCCTACGTAAATTTTTCTTTTCCGGTAAACCACGTATTTTTGAAGATAATAGGCCACCGCTTCCGATTGGCAGAAGTACTTCATGCTATCGGGCACCTTAAAGCGCATTTCTTCGGCAATCCTAAAAAAATGATCTACCGCATTTCTACTGGTCAGTATGATTGCGGTATAGTTGCGTAAATCTACCTTTTGTTGGCGAACATCCTTGGCATCGACGCCCTCAACATGAATGAAAGGCCTGAAATCGACTTTCACCTTTTCCTTGTCTATTAACTTGGAATACGGTGAGTTTTCGATCTTAGGTTCCGGTTGTGATACCAAAATCGTTTTGACTTTCATCTGTGGATGTTTGCTTGTTAGTAGCTATTCCCGATACGTTACATATCGAAACTGTTCAATATTTTGAAATCTCCATTTTTTGAGGACTTGGATGGATATTCTTACATTATAATCTAGTTTTTGAGGTAACTGCCAATAATGATGAACGGTGAAATTTCAAGTGCGCAAAGGTACAAAATAAAATAGAAAAAATAATTGGTAATGAATTTTTGATGATTCCTTAATAGTGTTATCCAGCCGATTACATTTATCAAGAGAATCAGGAAAATAGCGACGAAAACTACAACTTGTGAATCTCTTGTCACATAGGCCAGCAACAGATTCGCCAAAAACATAACAAGGCCTGTGTAGTTGAGATACGATAGTTTTTTGAAAATAAGCTCGCTAATGGCTTTGTTAGAGCCAAAAATGAAGCCGTTACCCAATTGCAGCACTACCTTTATAAGAATGAAGCCCAAAATGCTTCCCAGAATCATGGGATACATAAACGGATTCCCAATATCAGGGGTAACGAAGAAAACCTTTCCCGCCAAAAAAATAAAAAGCGAAAAATTGATAAGCTGAAAAAAGGTGAAAAAGATATGGAACCAGTTGATTAATTTTTCCTTTTTATTGTACATAAAAATGTACTTATTATTAAACGGCAGAATGATGAAGTTCAAGAACCGGGTAT
Source organism: Pricia sp. (assembly GCA_024635875.1). Classification (GTDB taxonomy): domain Bacteria; phylum Bacteroidota; class Bacteroidia; order Flavobacteriales; family Flavobacteriaceae; genus Pricia. The sequence goes on along the minus strand of JAGXIC010000217.1, from coordinate 24,960 downwards.
AGAACAGGCTTTTGGCAAGTACAAGGAATATCATGCTCGACAATAACATGATGGTAATCCAATCGGCGGTATCCGCTGTTCTTAAAATAGGTTCCATTAGTAAATTAGTTCGGTGTTTTTACCATTGAGTCCGAAGGGTAATCCGTTATCGGAAATCGCAATCCTTAAATAGGTCGGGGCAGCCATCTTGGGTTCCGGTATCTTAAACGAAAAATTAATGGTATCATTGGGCGGCAATGAAAGAATTTCTTTGTCGACCGGCTTTGGATATATCAATATGGCATTTTCAACTTTTTTAAAATCAGTCAGGTAGGCCACATTGAACCTTAATTTACTGATTTCCACGGGCCAATCGTACGGGTTGTATATCTGAAAGGTTTGTTCATTATCCGTGTTCAAGGGTATAGGACCGTCGACTATAGTCTCTAGTTTCCGAAAGGATTCGAAGTCATCAATAAATTCCCCATAAAATGTACCCCCGTTACTTTTCGTAAACGAAATATCGGCCTTTTCTTGATTTCCCGAAAAATAAAGCACTTTTTGATGCTGTAGCTTTAATTCGGAATCATCGATGGAATATTGATTTCGACGATAATAGGCATTGTTCAGCGAATAGGTATCGTTTCCTGTATAAAAGGCGAACATCGGCGCATTTCGGTATGAGTTTTGAAAAACAAGCGGCGTATCACCTATTTTTGATTTCATCTCTTCCGCCAATTTTTTGTTGCCATGGGTCTCATAGTAAATCGGGGAAACGTCTTCATAGACCAATCCGACCCGAAGGTATAGAATGATTACGATGTTCACCAGGCCGACCCGGTAGATCCATTGATTGACCTTCTCGTTGTACATCATATACCGAAAGGTGATTATGGCCAAGGGAATGGCGATAATAATAATCCATTGCGTCTGTACGCGTCGGTTGAAACTTGATATAAAGAAAAAGATGAGCACCCCGTAAACAAGATAAAGTAGCGCCTTTGTAAAGGTATCGGAGGATCTCGTCTTGATTAGGGAAAGATAAATCCAAGGAAAAGTGAGTCCGAAAATCGCCACTAGGTTAACAAAATAGCCTAGGGTGTATTTTTCAAAGTTATAAGCGGAGTTTGGCCGATCGAAAAGATGATAGCTTACCGTGACAAAATCGTTCTCATATAGCCAGATAAAATGGGGGATGTAGCAAAACAGGGCGAAAAGGACCGCAAGCCACGCATACGTATTAGCCAAAAGTTTCAAATTTGACAGTAGCACGAATACGATGACCAATGCCGCATGATATTTACTGTACATCAGGCAGGCTATGACAAGGCCCATGATCATTGCCAATATAAACGACGGATCATGCAGAAAACGCTTGTATACATAAAGAAACAAGGCCGTAAAGAAGAGTAGTGGCGTGTCGGGCAAGGTAAAGAAGCCGTAGGCATTCAAGAGCGCCATTGAGAACATCAATATGAAAAAAGGCACTACATAATCCCGTTTTTTAGGGTTGTCTATGGTCGCCCAAATGACTACCAGCGTACCTGCCGAGAGGATACAACTGACAAATCGTACGCCCAGTTCACCATCGAATAGGAAGCTTCCCAATTTGATCATGAAGGCCACCATGGGCGGATGGTCAAAATAGCCCCAGGCCAAATTTTGTGCGTAGTACCAGTAATAGGCCTCATCAAAAATAAGGGGCGTGAAATATGATTGAAGTAGATTGAGCAGGAACACGGTGCCTATTAAAAGCAGGAAAATTCGGGGCAATTTTGGTTTCATCTCAGGTCGGGGTGTCACTATCTATCTCTACAACGCCCAAAATTACGAATTCTGATATTCATACTCCAGTCATTTGTCATTTAGCGATTCGTGTTTTTGTATCCTTACCGGGTTCAAATATAGTTTCAGCTATGCACTAGTGCATTTACCTTTCAACGAATTATCCGGGCTGAAAACTTTTGCCCCGTAGCAGTTGCAGTGACTGTTTCCCGCTACTGCAAGTGTAAGGAAAAAAATAAACCTACCTGTTCAGGCAAGTTCTTCAAAACTCCCGAATTGCTAATTGACAGGAGTATAAATAATTCATAATTCAGGTCTAGTGGTTTTCTGAGCGATGGTAAAACCCTATTTTTGCCGTAAGTTTTTTTCTATTCTCCAAAAGCGATGCATTCGATGTCCGACAGTTTGGTCATTATCCCCACCTACAATGAGATCGAGAACATCGAGGCCATTATATTGGCGGTTTTTGGGTTGAACAAAGACTTTCACGTACTTGTCGTTGACGATAATTCCCCTGACGGCACTTCGGCGAAGGTACATGAGATGCAAAAGGAGCATTCCGATATTTTGTTTTTGGAAACACGGATGGAAAAATCCGGCTTGGGCACGGCCTATATCCACGGTTTTAAATGGGCCATCGCCAAAAAATACGACTATATTTTCGAGATGGATGCCGATTTTTCGCACAATCCCGAAGACTTGAAAAGATTGTATCGCGCCTGTGTCAACGGTGCAGACCTAAGCGTTGGCTCACGGTATAAGAAAGGGGTGAACGTCGTAAACTGGCCGCTATACCGCGTGCTATTGTCCTACGGGGCCTCGTTTTACGTAAAGATAATCACGGGTATGCGCGTACATGATCCGACTGCCGGTTTTGTGTGTTACCGACGGTATGTGCTTGAGAATATCGACCTTGATTCCGTTCGTTTCGTAGGATATGCCTTTCAGATTGAAATGAAATTTAGGGCCTATCTTAAAAATTATCACATTGAAGAAGTATCCATTATATTCCGAGATCGGGTAAAAGGGAAGTCCAAAATGAACGGATCGATTGTTAGGGAGGCTATTTTTGGGGTATTCATGATGAAACTAAGGAGTCTTTTTAATAAGGATGGGTTTTAAATGGGTTAATTTCAATACGTAAAGAGGTGTTTTAATAGGAGGTGTTTATGGGAAGAACAATACTGAAGAATGCCAATATCATTAATGAAAATAGCGTCTTTGAAAGTGATGTACTGCTAGAGGATGAGCTGATTATTAGGATAGCTTCCAATATCTCGGATGCAAATGCCAAGGTCATCGATCTAGAGGGAAAGCATCTATTACCGGGAATTATTGACGATCAGGTGCATTTTCGGGAACCGGGACTCACGCATAAGGGCGATATCGCTTCCGAAAGCCGGGCGGCCGTTGCCGGGGGTATCACCAGCTACATGGAACAGCCGAATACTGATCCGCAAACGACCACGATACAGAAACTAGAGGAGAAATTCGAGTTGGGTGCCAAGAATTCGTTCGCCAATTACTCCTTTCCTTTTGGAGGCACCAACGATAATCTTGAGGAATTAAAGCGGTTGGACAAAAATGCCTGTTCCGGGGTAAAACTTTTTTTGGGCTCTTCGACAGGTAATATGCTGGTCGATGATGAGGCGGTCATCGAGCGGATTTTCCGAAATACCGAATTGGTGATTTCGGCCCATTGCGAAGATGAGGATACCATCAAACGGAACCTGGCCAAATATAAAGAGGAATATGGAGACGACATCCCCATAAAATATCATCCCAAAATACGAAGTGCCGAGGCCTGCTATCTATCCTCATCAAAAGCCATCGAACTGGCAAAAAAGACCGGGGCGCGCCTGCACGTCTTCCATCTTTCCACCGGAAAGGAAACGGAGCTGTTCCGCAATGACATCCCTTTAAAGGATAAAAAGATTACTGCCGAGGTCTGCCTCCATCATCTTTGGTTTTCTGATGCTGATTACGAAACGAAGGGTACTTTGATCAAGTGGAATCCCGCAGTAAAAACGGCGCAAGATCGCGACCAATTATGGAAGGCCCTTCTCGACGACCGATTGGATGTCATCGCCACCGACCATGCTCCACATACGCTCGATGAAAAAGACAACGTCTACACCAAGGCGCCGTCCGGAGGACCATTGGTACAACACGCCCTGCCCGCCATCCTAGAAAAATATCACGAGGAGCAACTATCCCTAGAAAAAATAGTGGAGAAAATGTGCCATAATCCGTCCATAGTGTTCCAAATTGAAAAACGCGGATATATAAGGGAAGGCTATTTTGCCGATTTGACGGCCGTTGACCTGAATTCTCCCTGGCAGGTATCCAAAGAAAACATCGTCTACAAATGCGGATGGTCACCCTTTGAAGGCAATACCTTTCGGTCGAAAATTACCCATACCTTCGTCAACGGGCATTTGGCCTATGATAATGGGACGTTTTCTAGCGAACGGCACGCCAAAAGGTTGACTTTTGATAGGTGAGAAACGTCTAACATCTAAAAGCGAAACGATTTTGTCCCTAGGTTCTTGTCTCCATGCTTATCGAAAAAGAAATCTAAATAACTAGTGCATGAAAAAGTTATATGCGTCCGTACTGATTATCTGCCTGCTTTCCTGTAACGACACCCTTTTGGAAAAGCCCGATAACCTTATTCCAGAAGATAAGATGGTCGAAGTGCTCAAGGATCTGGCCATTGTCAATGCCGCCAAATCTACAAGCATAGCTGTTTTATACGACAACGATATCGAGCCTATGGCCTATATTTTCGAAAAACACGGAATCGATAGCCTTCAGTTTGTGGAGAGTGACCGCTACTATGCATCTATGCCACCAGAGTACGAAAGGATTTATAAAAAGGTGGAATCGAAACTGGAAAAGGAGTCCAGGATTATGGAGGAGGCCAAAGAGGTCAATGACAGCCTGCTCCGCGTTAAACTTGAAAACAGGAATCACAAAACCGATTTGGATAACGTCAAAGATTCCCTTCCCTAAGTCGCTCGCAGCAAAACCGGATTTCATCTTTCAAACCACTGAATTCAAAACCTAGCTCATCCTTAATTTTCCGGTTGTCGAAAATCTGCCGGTTTTTTAAGGATCGAATATGGCTTTTAGTGATGGTTCTGCCGCTCTTGAAAAACAGATTCTTCAGCCCATCCAACCATCGGCCCATTTCTAGCTGCCAAAATTTTAGTTCTCTTGTTGGTGGTTTTATCCCCAATTCCTGTGTTATCTCTCCGAGTATTTTTTGGTAGGTCCAATTTTCGGCGACGGCGATGTAGCGTTCGTTTTTGATCGAAGATTCCATAAGTTCGATCATCATGGTTACCACGTCATGTACCGAAATAAATCCCGTACCGCCCGGTGGATAATACCCGTAGGTTTTTCGGGCGGTCGTAAAAAGTGTACCGCTCCCGCTATCCCAAAATCCAGGGCCTACGATTACCCCGGGATTGACTATCACAACGGGAAGCCCTTCCTGTGAACCGCGCCAGACCTCCATTTCGGCGGCGTGTTTGCTTAGTCCGTATACATTGGCCTCCAAAGGTGTCCACGGGGTTTCTTCGCTCGCCATGCTACCGTCTATACTCCTGCCGATAGCCCCAATGGTGCTGGCATAGCACAGCTTTTGTACGTTGTTGGTACTACAGAGATTTACGATGTTCGCCGTACCTTCGGGGTTTATTTTTTGCAGTTTTTTGTAATCTCCGGGGTTGAAAGAGATCAAGGCTGCGGCATGGTACACATGGGTGATATTTTTGAACGCAATTTCGAGAGCGGGAATATCATTGATATCGGCTACGACCCATTCTATGGCATTAAAAAGTTCGGTGGCATCCTTCCTATAGTATCCAAAGACTTTTTCCACCCTTTTAAGCTCGCTTCCCTTTCTGTGGACGGCCCTCACCGAATGACCCGCTTCCACTAATTTCAGCAAAAGATGTGAGCCTAACAAACCTGTACCGCCGGTGACCAATATCATGTTTCAAAGTTAGGGAATAGGAAAATACGAAGTACGAAATTGGAGGTACGAAGTGCTCGAATAGTAAAGTCTCTGCTCTCTGATCTCTTCTCTCTGTTCTTTTTTCGGATATTTGCAGCCTAATTTAAGAACTTAAACCAAATGCCTTCAAACTTTGTAGAAGAACTGACATGGAGGGGTATGCTGCACGACGTCATGCCCGGAACCGAAGAACACCTGTTAGAGGAAATGCGATCGGCCTATGTGGGTATCGATCCTACCGCTGATTCATTACATATCGGCCACTTGGTCGGTGTGATGATGCTACGCCATTTTCAATTGTCCGGGCATAAACCCTATGCCCTGATAGGTGGCGCCACGGGCATGATTGGGGATCCTTCCGGTAAGTCAACGGAACGCAATCTATTGGATGAGCCTACGCTACGCCATAACCAACAGGCGTTGAAGGAACAATTGTCCCGTTTTCTCGATTTCGATAATTCCGCCGAAAACGCGGCCGTATTGGTAAATAATTATGACTGGATGAGGGATTTCTCGTTCTTGGATTTCATCCGTGACGTGGGCAAGCACATCACCGTCAACTATATGATGGCCAAAGATTCGGTCAAAAAACGCCTTACTTCCGAAGCGAAAGATGGGATGTCGTTCACCGAGTTCACCTATCAGATGGTTCAGGGCTACGATTTTTTATATCTCTACCAAAATTACCACTGTTCTTTGCAAATGGGGGGTAGTGATCAATGGGGAAATATAACAACGGGTACTGAAATGATCCGCCGTATCGGTAATGGAAAAGGCTATGCTTTGACCTGTCCTTTGATTACCAAGGCCGACGGCACCAAATTCGGGAAAACCGAAGGCGGCAATATTTGGTTGGATGCCGAACGAACCTCCCCCTACCGGTTCTACCAGTATTGGCTGAACGTTTCCGACGATGACGCCGAGAAATACATCAAGATATTTACGTTTCTTTCCAAAGAAGAAATCAATAAATTGATCGGCGAGCATCAAGAAACGCCGCATCTACGCATCCTACAGAAAAAATTGGCCGAGGAAATCACGGTCATGGTTCATTCCCAGAACGATTTGGACAATGCCTTGAAAGCCAGTGACATACTCTTCGGAAAATCCACATCCGAAGACCTGAAAAAACTGGACGAAAAGACGTTTCTCGATGTCTTTGACGGGGTTCCGCAGGCCGAAATATCACGGTCAGAATTAGAAAACGGACTTGATATGGTCGGTGCCCTAGCCGATAAGACGGGCTTTTTGGCCTCGAACAGTGAGGCAAGAAGGGAGCTTAAACAGAATTCTATTTCGGTCAACAAAGAAAAAATCAAAGACAATTATATCATTGGCGTTTCTGACCTGATTAATAATAAGTTCGTACTGTTGCAGCGCGGGAAAAAGAATTATTTTGTTTTGGTCGTGGTTTAGTACGCAACCTTTTAATGTTTTTGAATCTTACTATTAGAATTCAAAACATTTTATTCTATGAATACAATTAGATATACATTAGCTAGTCTTCTGTTGACGATTTGCTTTTCTTGTAATAAAATTGATGTCCTCGAAGAACAAGGGATATATAAACTTCAAAATTCTTTTCAAAAATGGGAATTGGTCGCAATATTATCTAGTTGGACAAATGATATAACCACGGGCGAAAATTTGGATCGTATGGAATTTTATGTATTCAATCCTAACGGTACCTTTCTAAAATCCCGTAAACTAAATCGTGGAGCAATTAGTGAAGCAACCGGTACCTATAGTGTTATTAGTTCCTCAGGAGAGGAGTATTTAGAGCTTATCTTTAAGACTGGAGATGACTTGCAGGCAAGCTGCACATCAGGAAAGGAGTTTTTAATTTTGAGAGAAAATACGCTTTCAAACAGGTCTTGGGTACCTTGCGATGGCCCCGGATTTGAATATCGGCTTTCAGAAGATTAGAATTATAAACGCTTGATAAAGAGTAAATTGGATGTATATGAAAATCAAAAGTTTCTTATTGTTACCTATGATAGCGGTCTTTTCTCAATGCGAGCGGACCGAGTGCTGTGTAAATCCTACTATTGAATTGCAAGGGCGGTTTACCCATGAGCTTCCAAATTGCGATAACCCTGCTAGCCCAGAAATCAATTGTATCGAATGGTTGGAGTTTATAAATGGGAATGAAGTCGATATCACTTATGAGGGGGGCGATATAATTTACAAGTTCGATTACGTCATTAAGGATACTAACATCCTTTCTTTGGAAGGGCCACCCACATCAAGTTTTAAGGGGCGATTCCAAATAATGGACTCGAAAACGCTCGTACGGTCAGATACCGAAGATATTTGGAAGAAAGAACAGTAAGCGATTTTTTTCCCTTCTAACTTCAAATATTTCAGGTTTAAAGGCGTTAGTGAACTGCACTATAACTCCAAAACCTTCAGTAATGCGTAACATTATCCTGTTTTTGACTCTACTTTTTACCATAAACAGCTGCGACAAAGTAGATGAGCTGACCAAGTTCGATTTAGAATACAATAGTAAGGTTGTCGTTCCTGGTGCGACTGGAATCAATTTGCCTTTTAATATGAAAACGCCCGACATGGAGACGAACTCCGAGTCCCAATTCGCCGTTAATGATACCCGAAAAGACCTTATCGAAGAAATCAAGCTGACCGAATTACAAATGGTTATTACTTCGCCGACCAATGCGGATTTCAGCTTTTTGAACTTCGTTCAAGTTTTTATCTCTGCCGAAGGTCTCGAAGAAATTAAGATTGCCGAAAAGGAAGTTGACGAAAATGTGGGGAGTATCTTAGATGTTGATGTGTTGGATATCGATTTGAAGGAATACATTAAAAAAGACGAATTCAACCTACGCCTGAACACGGTAACGGACGAAGTTATCAACGAGGATCATGAAATAGACGTAAATTCCACCTTTTTTGTGGATGCGAAGATATTTGGGATTTAGTATTTGTGGTCACGGTTTCATTCATCCCCTAACTCCGTAATCTTCTTTTCATACAATTTTTTGCTCTCGACTACCGCGACGTTCAGTTCTAGCATGATACCGTCGACACGGCCCTCGATGCTTTTCATTTGGTCGTTTATATTATCGAACGAATTCAAGGCAGCGGCAACTTCAAGGGCCTTGACCACCTCTACGGCATCCCCATGCAGTAATCTCAGCTTATCAATGGCTTTTGAGGTGTTGGCCAAAGTGCCATTGTATTTTGAACGAGCCTTATCGATGGCGTTTGACAAGGTCTTTTTGGCCGTTTTATCGCTAAGACTATTGGTCTGGGTTTCCATGGCCGTAAAGAGGTTGGCGGCTTTTTCTTTGAGATTTTCATATTCTTCGTCGAGGTTTTCAACTCGACGGTCCACTTTTTCCCAATCGCCATAGACCCTAGCGAATTCCTTGTCCTCGTTCTTGGTTTCTTCCAAGGCACTTTTTAGGGCATTGAGCGATTCCAGGCCTTTGTTTACGTTTTTGTTGGCGTTTTCCTTTTTATTTTCAAAATCGCTGACCTGCGATTTGAATTTGTCCTTAAGGCGGATGAGGTCTTCGGGACTTTTATCCTTCCAACAGGAGACGAATAAAAGGGAGGAGATTAAGGAGATGCAGAAAACTTTTTTCATTGGAAACCATTTTTTCGGATGCAAAAGTAATCAATTTTTTTGCGCTGAACCTTGAACCCTGAACCCTGAACGCCTAGCGTTGGCATTGCTGGAATTTGGCACCCAGATCAAAGTTTATGCTAAGCGGCCATATTCAAAAGAGCAGTGGGCCGAAATACACGCCTTAAAAAATTTGGAATTTGGCATCTCGACTGCGCTAGAGGCGACAAATTTCGAATTTCCCGATTACTTTGCCTTCTGATAATCCAACAATCGCTGTGGCCCTTCCAACAAAACGCGGACCACCCGAAGCGTGCCGTCTTCCGTCGTGGCGATTTGCCACTTAACCAACGAGATTTTTCCTTCCTCGATTTCGATACCCGTTATACTTCGGGGATGCACGCAGCTACCATCGTTAAAAAAGGGAATATCGCCCGGTTCGGGAAAACGGGGACGGTGCGTATGGCCGGTGACCGTAATCAGTTCGTCGTTCTGTAGTATCCATTTCTTGATCCGCCGCTCTATTTTAATCAGTTCCTTGTAGTTTTTGGCGGGACTCGTAGGATCGTGTATGCCCCATACTTGAAGAGGTTTCCAGAGTATCCGCACCAAAAAACGGCTCCAGCGCCAAAAAGTATAGTTCCACCAATCGACTTGGTGGCCATGGGCCAGAAAAATTTCTTGCTGCGTTTCTTTGTGCTTTAAAACGATGGCCTCGTCATAGGAAATTCCTTCGAAAAGCTCTTTTGATTCACCATCGATAGGCTCAAAATAGCTGCTAAGATGAGCCTTTACATAGTCAGGATCTTTGTAAACCATATCATGGTTGCCCCAGATCATATGTAACCGCTGTTCGAGGTGGAATTTGCGAAGCAGCCCGTAAACATTCTTGTGCGCCTCGAAAATCGATTCAAAATGGATGTTCTCCCAAAGTTCGTCGCCATCCCCAATTTCGCAGTATTGAAATCCGTTTTTATAATAAAAGCTCAGGGCATGGTGATAGATATTGCGGTTGTTGGCGAAATCGTCGGCAAAACTGTTGTCGCCCCTGTGGCAGTCACTGAAAAAGATAAATTTAGAGCTATCGTCAAAAGCTATTCTTTTCGCATTTTTAAACGCACGTGATAATCGGGAATTCGAAGACATCTTTAAAAAAGGTTTACCTTAGGACTAAGGTACTGAAAGGAAAGTTTATCGGCCAGCCTGTGGGATAGTAGGAATATAAAATCTATAGGTTTACTTACGCGATGAAAGAAAAGATAAATACGTTGTGAGGTGCATGAAGTACGGCAAGATGGCATCGGGCACCGAGTATCTGACTTCTCAGCATTTTCTTTTGTAATTTTACGACTGAAAATGTTACTAATTAGGCCATGATAAATAAAAGCGAAAAAGAGTCCCCTTTAATTCAGGTCATCAGTTTCGATAAATTGTTGCGTCAGTACGACATTATGGCGCAAAGCGAGGATTATCTTTTGGCGACCAAGGCCAAGCGGATTCTAGAGGCGCAGGCCCCATATCCTGAACTGCGCAAAGGATTTGGAGATGCCTCCCTTTTGAAAAAACATAAAGAAACCATTGCGATTATTTTGCACGATGTGTTTTCGGATGTCCTTACCTACAATGAAATCAAAGCGGCATCGCTTCCCTTCGATGATATCATTTTCAATACTTCGGCACGGTTCAAGAATATACTGGCGAATGCCGGGGGAGACCAATTTCTTCCCGAAATGCGGAATATGCCGGAAGGCCAAATGTATATCGTGGCCTGTACGGTCATTTTGAATGCCTACTATGGGTTTCAATTTGATTTTAAAAGGCCTTTGTTCTATGATATTCCAGATGCCAACGGTGTAATGCGGCATTACCGGATTCTGTACAATGCCGATTTTATGGAAATACTTCCTACCGAAAAATCGAAGCAACTGACCCAAACCGATGTCGACGAACTCTTAGATAATTTCAACGATCTTGAAGTGTGGAAAGAAAAAATTCCTCCGCATAGTTTTATAGCCAAGGGTTTCGTAATCTCGAATATGTTCGATATTACCGTTGAACACGCTATCTCCGAAATAAAATCCAGTCTTATCTCCAATAACCGCCGGGAGAGCACGAATTTTATGCAGAACCTATTGGAAACGTTCAAATCGTTCTTCAACCTTCCGACAATTAGGGCGGGTTTTGTGGAATACAATCCAAAGAAAAACAGGTTCGAACGGGTATACGGAGCTGGAATGCAGAGTTTTATCCTACAAGATAAAGATGTGGAACCGTGTGGCGATGCACTTTGCCAAAAATCATACGGGAAATTATTGGAGGATAACGACTATTTCTCGATTTCAGACGTTGACAGGTTTTTTAAAATTTCCAACGGTATAGAGCCCTACAAAAACCTGAAGGAACAGGGCATTAAAAGTGCCATTTTCGCCCCGATCGCCGATGACGGTAAATTACTGGGCGTTCTAGAGCTGGTATCCCCTGAGGTAAACGCTTTGAACAGCGTGAATGCCAATAAACTGGAAGGGGTCATGCCCTTTATCGTATCTGCCGTTATACGATCGAAGGCCGAAGAAGAAAACCGGATCGATGCCATTATCCAAAATGAATGTACCTCGGTGCACGAATCGGTATATTGGCGGTTTGAGGAAGAAGCCCAACGCTTTATTAAGGATGAGCTTGAAGGCGGGCAGCCTACGTTCACTGAAATAGTTTTCAAAAACGTTTATCCGTTATACGGGCAAATCGACATCAAAGATTCATCTCAGGCCAGAAATCTTGCCGTGCAGCGTGACCTGATAATCCAACTTTCAGAAATCAATACCATTTTGATGGCCGCATGGGAAAAAAGTAGGCTTCCGGTTTACGAAGAACTCATGTTCAGGGTGAACGATTATATTGAGGGTATCAAGGACGGTATCCATACGAACAGCGAGCAAGGTATTTTCAATTTTGTACTTGACGAAATCCATCCGGTTTTTGACCATTTAAAGAAGTCGGACAACGCCCTGAAAGGCTTAGTGGTGTCTTATGAGGCTTCCATCGATATGGGTACTGATTCGTATTATGATCACCGTAGAAATTACGACGAAAGCGTAATGTTGGTCAACAAAAAATTGGCCGCCCTGATTGACAAGAAGCAGGTTGCCGCCCAAGCAATGTTCCCCCATTATTTTGAGCGGTACAAAACCGATGGGGTCGAACATAACATGTACATCGGTGATTCCATTGTCGATAATGATAGCTTTGACCCTATTTATTTGAACAATCTCAGGTTGTGGCAATTACAGGTCATGTGCGAAATGGAGAACGCGCATTACAAGCTAAAACCCAAGCTTCAAGTACCTTTAGATGTGGCATCGCTTATTCTGGTGTACAATACTTCGCTATCCATCCGTTTTAGAATGGACGAAAAACGGTTCGATGTCGACGGCACCTACAATGCGCGCTACGAAGTGATTAAAAAACGCATCGATAAGTCTTACGTGAAAGGTTCTAACGAACGGCTGACCCAACCCGGTAAAATGGTTATCGTCTATTCTCAAAAAAAGGATGAGCTGGAATATCTGCGGTATATCAAATTCCTAAAATCAAAAGGTTATTTTACGGGTAAAGTCGAAATCGTAGAGTTGCAAGGGGTGCAGGGCGTTGCGGGACTCAAGGCCATCCGTGCCGATATTCTTTATAAGACCGATAACGAAGCATCTTCAGAAAAGACGTATACTTATGAAGACCTAATGGAGGAATTGGAAGGATGAAAAAGGGCGTTTAGGGGTTTACAGGTTTATGAGTTTAGAAAAGTAAATCGCCTTTATAAAAGAAGAAAGCAGTAAGCCATTTGAGGTTCAAGGTAAATTACATTGAACTTTGAATTTTTTTGAACTTGAATTTGTCCTGTCAGGTCGGTAAATCGATGATTCGCTCGGGCCCGTAAAACTTCAGGGCCACAAAAAATGCGATGACCGAAAGTACCATTCCTATCATGAATATAGAATACGTCCAACGTAAAAGTGCGTATTTTCGATTTAATACCACCCCGAGATAGTAAAGATCTTTAGACATGGTATCATAAATATAACCCTGATCTTTGACCAATTCCTGCATAGCCCATTCGTAGTCTTCCACTTTCATTTTGTGGAAATTACCGAAAAAGATGAGGTTCACTTTTTTGGCCTTAACATCTTCTTTGGTGAATTCCCCACCAGTCACATTCGGCCGCGTCGCGGCCACCGACATAATCATCGAGGTGATACTGAACAGTACAAATATAGCGGCCGGATAAATCAGATAGTCATTTGAAGGGTTGTCAAGTTTTGGTATCAGGTTGGCCAGCACCAAAGAGATGATAATCGCATTGACCGAAAGCAGTATATTCGCTTTAGTGTCCGCTATATCACTTAATTTCAAATGGTTGCGCATGCTGGTGCGGTACATGGTCTGAATGGCCCGTTCTGGACTCCGATCTTTGTACTTGTTCTTGTACTGGGCCTTCATCTCTTCACGCTTGGCCCGCTTTTCGAATTTTTGCTTGGTCGAAATCAAGTCCTGTAAATTTTCGTCTTTTCCCTTTTGCCAATTGTCTTGTGCGTATTGCGTATAAAAGCGGTGCTCGACACGAAACATTTCGATGTTCATTTCGCGCCACTCGGACTGGGTATATTCGGCGATGCCCAGTTTTGAAAGTTCATCGCGCAAGAGTTCCGACGTTTCCACATAACTATCCGACCCGAAATGCGAGGCATCGGCATCGCGAATAATTTCCTCCTGTAAATTTTGGGGCTCATAGTCCCTTTGGGTAGCCATGATTAGGCCTTGAATCTTTTTAATTCTCTTTGGTTCGCAGCCCTGTTTCCGCAAAAAATCGTTCGCAATGTCGCAGCTCGACACTTCGTGGTTGTTATGGCCTTGGGTATATCCGGTATCGTGCAACCATGCGGTAAGCGTCAATTCATCTTTTTCAGTATCTTTTAGGACGTAATGCTCAAACAATTCTTTAGTACTTTTGACAACTCTTTGGGTATGACGGAGATTGTGGTACAGATAATTCGGGTCCAATTCTTCGGACAACAGATCCGTAACAAAATCTTCGGTGTTTTTAATGAGGTCTGACATACATTGGGTTTAATCGTTGTGCTCAAAACGAGTTCACATTTTTATATATCACAAAGTACAAAATTTAGATGGCGGAGCGCATGATGAAACAAAAACTATTTCCACTTATATGTATTTTATTGATTTTTACGGGATGTGCCACTTACAAGGCCAAATATGCCGAAGGTGCCATCAAGGTTGATACGCCCAATGAAAAAGAGGTTTCACATACCGTCTATTTGGTAGGGGATGCGGGCAAGTCCCCCATGGGCGGTATGAAAGATGCCCTCAAACTTTTTAAAAGGAAGCTTGACAGTGCGGATGCGAACAGTACCGCCATATTTTTAGGGGATAATATTTATCCTGCGGGTATGCCTGATCCTGTCGATTCTACTGAAGCGTTTTTTAGGGCAAAAAATGATATCGATGCCCAGTTAAAGACACTCGAAAATTTTAAGGGTAAAGCATTCTTTATACCCGGAAACCACGATTGGTATACCGAGGGCTTGGTCGGTCTTAAACGTCAGCAGGATTATATTCAAGAAGCACTTGAAAGCAATGAAGTTTTTTTTCCGGAGGATGGATGTCCCATTAAGACCATCGAAGTCAATGACGATATCGCTATCATTGCCCTTGATACGGAGTGGTACCTGACCAATTGGAACAAACGTCCCGACATCAACGATAACTGCGATATCAAGAGCCGGGATCGTTTTTGGCTGGAGCTCGAGGATGCCATAAAAGACAATCGCCAGCGCACAACCATTATCGCCATGCACCATCCCATGTTCACGTATGGCCAGCATGGGGGGCAATTTACGTTTAGACAGAATTTTTATCCCAAGGGAAATTTTGGCCCCGTACCTGTGATAGGTACTTTAATTGATATTTTGCGCAAAACGGCAGGTGCTTCCAGCGAAGATCAACAGAACCGGCGGTATTTGGAACTGAAAAAACGGCTGATCACTTTGGCCCAATATTCCGAAAAGATTATTTTGGCTTCCGGTCACGAACACACGTTACAGTATATCGTCGAAGACAATACACCCCAAATCGTAAGTGGTGCCGGTTCTAAGATGGACGGTACCCGATTGCTGAACGGCAGCCAGTTTTCTACCGGAAGAAGGGGCTATGCCATTTTGGAGATCTATACGGATGGATCTTCCCAAGTAGATTTTTTCGCGGTCAACGAGGAGAACGATGAAGCGGAAGATTTTATGTTCACCACGGAGGTCCTGGCTCCCGATCGCAGCATTTCGGAAAAAAATTTTCCGGATACCTTTCCCGCGACCGCTACATCGGAGATCTATACCAAGGAAGAAGTCGACAGAAGCGGCTTTTTCAAGTTTATATGGGGGGATCGGTACCGCAAATATTATGCGACCGAAGTGACCGCACCGACGGTTAAACTTGATACCTTGCTGGGAGGGCTAAAGCCCTTACACAAAGGGGGCGGACATCAATCGAAATCCCTCAGATTACAAGCGAAGAACGGTAGCGAATACGTCATGCGGGCCCTAAAAAAGGATGCCGAACTGTACCTACAGGCCATGGCGTTTCAAGACAAATATGTTATCGGCGATTTTGAGAATACATTTACCGAAAGGTTCTTACTCGATTTTTACACAGGCTCGCACCCGTATGCTTCCCTGGCCATGGGCGGACTTTCAGATGCCGTGGGCCTTTACCACACGAATCCCAAGCTGTATTACATTCCGAAACAGCCTGCTTTAGAAGATTTTAACGAGAGTTTCGGTGATGAGCTGTATCTATTGGAAGAACATGCCGGCGATGGCCATGGCGACCTGAAAAGTTTTGGATATTCCGATGAGCTAAAGAGTACCGACAGAATGTTGGAGGACCTTCGTGATGACGAAAAATATGAGGTCGATACCCAATTTTATCTTCGCGCACGCCTCTTCGATATGGTCATCGGCGATTGGGATCGCCACGTCGATCAATGGCGTTGGGCAGAGTTCAAAGACGAAGATACCGGCAAAGTTCTGTACAAGCCCGTACCACGGGATCGGGATATGGCCTTTTCAAAACATGGTGACGGCTTTTTAATGAAACTAGCCACACGGGTCGTTCCCGCACTCCGTTTGATGGAAGGCTTTAACGATGAAATCCGCAACGTAAAAGGCTTCAATTCCTCACCTAAGACCTATGTGCTCGATATGGCGCTGTTGACCGAAACCACGCTCGAAGATTGGCAAGAGCAGGCGCGGTACATCCGTGAAAATCTGACCGGTGACGCTATTGACAAAGCCTTGTCGGCAATGCCCGAAGAGGTTCAGGACGAAACCATCCCGGAAATAAAGAGGAAATTGTTGGCGCGATTGGCCGATTTGGAAAACACGGCCAGAACCTATTATGGTGTGTTGAACAAATATGCTGTAGTGGTCGGCACGGATAAAGATGATTGGTTCGAGATCAACATCCTAAATAAAAAGGAGACCCAAGTAAAGGTATTTCGCAATATTAAAGGGGAAAAGAAGAAACTATTCTTCCAAAAGAAGTTTGATAAAACGGTCACGAAAGAAATTTGGGTGTACGGTCTTGATGACGATGACCGGTTCGAGGTGAACGGCAAAAACCGAAGTCCGATCAAAACTAGATTTATTGGCGGACAGAACAACGATAGCTACGATTTTGAAGAAGGAGGCAACATTGCGGTTTATGATTATCGCTCAAAAGACAATACGTTTAAAAAGACCGCTGGTGCCAAGATACGGTTGACCGATGACTATAATACCAACACCTATCTGCCGATGCAACTGCGTAATTCTGCCAATATGCTTATACCCATTATCGGGTATAATCCCGATGATGGCGTGAAAATTGGTTTTAGTAATACCTATACCTACAAAGGCTTTAGGAAAAACCCGTTTACGCAACAGCATAAACTCGATGCTGCTTTCAACTTTGCCACTAGTGGTTTTGATTTGGGTTATAGTGGCGAGTATGCCCATGTTTTTGAAAATTGGAACTTCGAGACCGCCGCCCGGTTTACAAGTCCCAATTTCACTATCAACTTTTTTGATTTTGGTAATGAATCCGAAAATTTAGACGATGAACTAAGTTTCGATTACAACCGGGTTCGGCTGCGCACTTTACGCTTGGCCCCGTCGTTGATTTACCGATGGCCAATGGGTGCCGAATTTAAGACCGGTGCCACCTTTGAATCGATAGAGGTCGAGGAAACTCAAGGCCGATTTATCAATACATTCTATGTCGCCAATGGTGAAGAGAGCACCAATAGTTTCGTCGGGGTGAATGCGGAATATAGCTATGCCAATACCGATAATGAAGCCTTCCCTACCATGGGTATGGCAACGTCGCTAGCGCTCGGATATAAAACGAATCTCGAAAATAGCAATAGTTTTGGGTATATCGTTCCCTCGTTTTCCCTGGACTATAAGCTGACCCCCAATGGCCGGTTGGTCTTGGCCTCGAAGTGGAAGGCCCATTATAACATTGGTGGCGGCTACGAATTTTATCAGGCCGCCAGTATCGGGGGCAACGACGGATTACGGGGTTTTCGAAACCAGCGTTTTACCGGGAAAAAAGCGTACTATCAGAGTACCGATATCCGTTACAGTCTACGGGAAATGCGTACCGAACTGTTGCCCGTGACCATGGGCCTCTACGGTGGCTTCGATTATGGAAGGGTCTGGTTGCCCACTGAAAGCTCTAACCTATGGCATACCTCGTATGGTGGGGGATTTTTTCTTAACGGCGCGGATATTCTATCGGCACGGGTCGCACTTTTCAATAGTGAGGATGGGTTGCGGTTTTCTTTTGGACTTGGGTTCGGGTTTTAAAAATTCCGTTTACGCATTACCGCTCTTCGACTGCGCTCAGGATAAACTTCGGCGGGAAACTGTTGAATCTTTTAAAAAGGATACTAGAGGTAGAAGGTTTGGCGAGCATATTTTCATGGATTTGAGGCAACGTCATTATCGGTCTTCATTTTCAGTTTGCCGACCACAAAGTTGCCCAGGTCCCGACCTTGTTTTACTCCGACCTCCACGGCAGCGCGATAATGGATGCCCCCGTACATACGGCTGATCGCCGCCTCATCGGCTGCTTGCCTAAAAGAATCAAAATTTCGGATGGGTAGTCCATAAGGTACTTCGGTATCGTCGGAAAAGGCAAAATTATCCCCGAAAATATCGGTAAGCGCAACTGATGCAGCTCCAGAAACCACAGAATGTCCACTGGTGTATTCCGGAAACGGAGGCGTTTGCAATACCGGCTGCCAACTATCGTCGATATGCTGGTTGATCAAAGTCTCCGGGCGAATGAGGTTGCTCCGGTATTTTTCGTCCCAGCAGCTGATAAAGGCATCGACCATAGCGATGGACGCTTTGGTATAGGCATATACCGTTTTGTCGAAATCGCTGTTCGTTTTCTTGGCGGCAATTTTGGTAATACCTATCCAATGGGCACCGGGCGTTATTTTTTTGGTGGCGAACATCAAATGGCCCCGGGTTACCGATACATATGGATTACAGTCCCAGAATTGGGCCATCTGAATCTTTTCTGAAGCGTCACCTTCCTCGGCGATCTCTATCCCGATGTCATAGACTTCCTTGAGTTCCTTGTAAAATTTGGAGCCTTCATCCATGGAGAATTCGGGGGGCGGTACGGGTTTGAACTGCTGTGCCGAATCAATGGCGAAAGGTCTAATCTTACTCCAATGCGGCTCGATTCCATCGGCGTACGAAGGTGGGGTGGGCTGCCAACGGGTCGGATTATCGGCATCGACCGTAAACTTGGGCATAGTTCGGGTCTGCGGATAATTGTCCGCATTCATCCATTTCCCAATATGGTCGGCGACTTTTAAGCCATAGTCTTTTGAAGCATTGAAAAGGGGCGGGTTTTTTCCTTCATAGATCGTATATAGGCTATCGCGATAGGCCTCCATTCTATCCTCCGAAAAAATCAGCCTCTTGCTCAGTTCCATGTGTGCGACAAGGGCCGCAAGCTCATAATTTATGGTTTGTGTACTGTCAGGTTTCGGAATGGGCGTAAGTTCGTGCACTTGCCCGGCCAAAGATCGATACCCGTTGTCTTTCAACGCAACGATCTCATAGGCGGCAACATTCGGATAGGCGAAAATACGGCTGGCCACCGGCGGCGAAAAAATATCGTGGATCATGATCTCGGTCACCTTATCTATGGAGCCATGAAGCTCATCAGGAGTCACGATTATGGGCTCATCATTTTGCTCCGGGGTGCAGGATGCAAAAATAGAAACCACTGTCAGAATAAAAACTATCTTCTTCATCGTTCTATACTTATTTTTAAATTTTGCGCTTCGGCAGAAACGTTTGGTATAGGCTGTTTCGCAAATAATCTAATGATCTGTGCGCTGTACTTGTTAAGGGTCACAATCAAATAGGCTTGGTCTTTACAATCTATAATAGTAAGGTGCCACACGGATTTTTGGCTGAGGTTTAATCCGATTCGGAACCCCAAAATTACATTATTTTCAGCTTTTGGCAATGCACCTGGAAAGGAATCAAAATGCCCCGGATACTTCTTTACCCCGAAATAGTTGCCCTTGGTAAGTATATCATCCTTTCCAATGCCGTCAAATTCGTAGCAAACGTACCCTAAAATCGGGGATATTTGCCGTTTATTTTAAAAGAGAGCGAAGGTAAAGTGACCTTTGTTATTTCTAAAAAAACCCAAGTTCAGCTCCTTTACCTCCTTTATCTCTGCTTTTTCACCGGACCTTTTTACTAAACACAAAAACCTATCCATAAAAAATAGCAAAAATTTTCCTCCGTTTATCAATTGCATACATTTTAATCGCTCTGTATGCCAAAATCCATATGCAACCCCTATATTTATCCTTGCTAATCACATCAAACCAATACGACCCATGGTAGGCATACTTTCTTTTCTAGGCTTTACGATACTTGTTGGCGTAATCGCCTATCTCGCGACCCGCACCACTGACGAAACATCCTCCGATGGTTATTTTTTAGGAGGAAGAAGCCTGACCGCTGGTGTCATTGCCGGGTCGTTGTTATTGACCAATCTTTCTACCGAGCAGATTGTCGGTCTCAACGGTAGTGCCTATAAAGACGGATTATCGGTCATGGCTTGGGAAACCCTCGCAGCCATTGCCATGGTAGTGACGGCCGTATTTTTGCTACCGCGGTATTTGAAGGAAGGTCTTACCACCGTTCCCCAATTTCTGGCCAAGCGATTTGATGTGACCACGAAAACAATTACGTCAGGTCTTTTCTTGACCGGTTATGTGGTCGTGCTTCTACCGGTTATTTTGTATTCAGGTTCGGTGGCTATAAGTGGTATGTTCGACGTCCCCACCTTATTAAATGTTTCAGATGACGTAGCATTAGTTATTTGTATATGGGGTATCGGTATTATAGGATCGATATATGCTGTTTTTGGAGGATTAAAAGCGGTCGTTGTTTCCGATAGTATCAATGCGGTGGGCCTGATTATCGGTGGGATATTGATTCCGGTTTTCGGACTGATGGCCATCGGTGACGGAAGTGTTATGAATGGACTGGATACCTTAATTTCATCAAATCCTGAAAGGTTCGATTCGACCGGAGAACCCGGGCAGGAAGTTCCGTTTTCCACTATTTTCACGGGAATGATGTTGGTACAACTTTTCTATTGGGGCACCAACCAACAAATAATACAGCGTGCCTTAGGGGCCAAAAACTTGGCAGAAGGTCAAAAAGGATTGTTATTGGCATCCTTTCTAAAGATTTTGGGACCGTTGATTCTGGTACTTCCAGGAATGATTGCCTATCACTATTTTGAAGGAGGATTGGATTCCAGCGATTTGGCCTACCCCGAATTGGTGCGTGCCGTGTTGCCAAAACCTTTGGTCGGATTTTTCGCCGCGGTACTTTTTGGGGCCATCTTAAGTTCGTTCAATAGTGTGTTGAATAGCTCGGTTACCCTTTTCGGCATCGATATTTACAAGCAGCATATTAATACCGAGGCTCCTGAAAGAACCGTGGTGAAATACGGGAAGATTTTCGGAATCTGCCTAGCTCTGGCCGCAATGTTCATCGCGCCACTTATTAAAGATGCGGGAAGTCTGTTCAATTATCTACAGGAAATCAACGGTATCTATAGCATTCCGATTTTCACTATTATCATAATTGGCTATGCTACAACAAGGGTGCCGGCAATCGCTGCTAAAATTGGCTTGTTTTCGGGATCGGCACTGTATATTATCAGTCAGTTCTGGTTGAAAAATAAATTTGTAGACGAGGCTTTGGAAAATGCTAAAGCCGCTGGAATTACGGATACTGGTCAGCTCAATCTGATAGAAGCCGAAGCCTACCCGCATTATCTTCACGTAATGGCCATTTTGTTCGTCCTGAACATGGTTATTATGTTGATTATCGGAAAAATATGGCCGCGAAAAGAACCTTTTGTACTTGAATACAGCAAACAGGTAGACATAAAGCCCTATCGGTACGTTAATCAAGTTGGCCTTTCCGTTTGTTTTATCGTAATCGGCATCTATATTTATTTTGCGAAGTGAGCCGACCTGCACGGTGTTATCGCCTAAGCGACCTCTTTGAAGGTCTAAATGCGGTGCGTGGCCAACCGGCCAGAACTAAAAGGTTCCACCTTTGGCGGGAAACCTTGCAGGTCTGTGCAGTGGGTAAACATTGTACATCATTGCAACCCTCCCAGGCTGTCAACAATCAACCTCGCCGTCTTTTCACTGGCTCCCTTTCCTCCCAACTTTTTTTCAAGCATATCATAGGCCTCCAGCTGGGCTATACGGGCCGGACCGTCGAGAATCTTAAAAAGGGCTATTTCGAGGTTTTGGGAAGTCAGCTCGTCTTGAATTAGTTCTTTGACCACTTCTTTGTCCATAATCAGGTTGACCAACGAAATATAGTCGAGCGTGATGATGCGTTTGGCGATTTGGTAGGATATCCAGTTCGCCCGATAGCAGACGACTTGGGGTACTTTGAAGATAGCGGTCTCCAAGGTCGCAGTGCCGCTGGTTACCAATGCGGCATATGAGGCTTCCAATAAATCATAAGTCTTGTTGTGAACGAAACTTACGTTAGGATTGTCGAGGAAAGGCTCGTAAAATGCCTGGTCTAGACTAGGGGCGCCCGCAATCACAAATTCGTATTGCGTAAAATCGCCGATGATCGAGAGCATCATATCGAGCATTTTCTGGACTTCCTGTTTGCGGCTGCCCGGTAACAAAGCAATAATAGGTTTGTCGGGATTCAGATGGTTCGCCTTCCGAAAATTTTTGGTATCCAACGATTTCCTTTCGCCTATGGCATCGAGTAGGGGATGGCCCACAAAATTGACGGGATAGTCATGCTTCTTTTCGTAAAATTCCTTCTCAAACGGAAGAATGACATACATAGCATCGATATCCCTTTTTATGTCGGCTATCCGGCCTTCACGTGAGGCCCAGATTTGGGGCGATATATAGTAGTTGGTGGTAAATTTCTTTTTTTTTGCCCATTTGGCGATGCGAAGGTTAAAGCCTGAAAAGTCGATGAAAATGATGACATCGGGATGGAACTCCCGTATATCCCTTTTACAGTAATTAATGTTTTTTGAAATCGTTCGCAGGTTGCTAAGCACTTCAAAAAATCCCATAAAGGCCATCTCCTTATAATGTTTCGCTAAGGTACCGCCCGCTTTTTCCATCAAATCCCCCCCCCAGCAACGGATATCGGCATCCGCATCTTTGGCCCTGAGGGCTTTGATGAGGTTCGATCCGTGGAGATCGCCTGATGCTTCGCCGGATATGATGTAGTACTTCATCCTTCGAAAATACCAAATTCCAAGCACCAAACATCAAAAAAAATTTAAAGTTCAATCGCTACTTCGTTGCTGTTCCAGGTTTAAGGTTCGTGCGTCTTTGAATTTTGAGCCTGCCTACGGGGGACTTGAATTTTGAGCAAATCCAAAATCCAAATAATCAATTAGAAGATTTTATAGTAAAGTATCGCCAAGGCCGTCAAAATAGTAGCTATCAGTACCCCTTTTGCGCGTTGGTCCCTTCTGATCTTTAAAAATCCGAAAAAGGCGATGAGGTTTAATATAGCACCCAAAGCTAAAAGACTGCCGACATGCCCTTGCTTTACGGCCGCCTCAAAAGTCTCAACAATACCAAGTTCGGAAAATAGCAAGATGTATAAAAGTGTGCCTATCGTATTGGCAATTATTCCCACTATGAAGCCAATTAAGAGTTCTTTTTTTACGTCCATGAAATACCTTGTATGTTTTATGTTAACCTTAAACCTTAAACCTTAAACCTTAAACCTTGAACGTGGCTCAAGGCACACTTAAACCTTCAACCAATTGATGGGTATGGTCTAAATCTGTTCGCTATTCCCTTCAAATCTACAAACTAAAAATCCCACGAATTCAGCTGCTGAATGGCATGGTACGCAGTCAGGTCAAACTGCGTGGGTACTACGGAAATATAATTCTGCGCTAAGGCCCACTCGTCGGTGTCCTCTCCGTTGTCCAACAATTCGAATTCGCCTGTAAGCCAGTAATAGTCTTTTCCAGAGGGACTTTGTCGTTTGTCGAATTTCTCTCGCCAATTGGCACGTGCCTGACGGCAGACCTTGATACCTTTTAGTCCATCCTCGGAAGCTTTTGGGATATTCACGTTTAAAATCACACCTTCCGGTATCCCTTTTTCGAGAGATTTCCCCACAATTTGTTTAATGGCAGTTTCAGCAGGTCCGAAATCGGCTTCCCAGGCATAGTCGCAAAGGGAGAGTCCAATGGCTGGAATACCCTCGATACCCGCTTCTATCGCCGCGCTCATGGTGCCCGAATAGATAACGTTGATCGAGGCGTTCGAGCCGTGGTTGATCCCGCTGACACAGAGGTCGGGTTTTCTGTCTAACAATTCGCGCAAGGCCAGCTTTACACAATCGGCCGGCGTACCGCTACAACTGTATTCCTTAGTTGCGCCATCTTTGACAGGCATCTTGTTAAGAAAAAGTGTGTCGTCAACGGTAATGGCATGCCCTTTGCCCGATTGCGGACTGTCGGGTGCAACGACCACGATGTCACCAAATCCATTCAAATAACGAATCAGGTTTCGTAAGCCGGGTGCCGTTATGCCGTCATCGTTCGTCACCAAAATCAAAGGTTTTGCCATTGCGTATAATTTATGTCGCAAAAATACGTTTTACAAAACATATAGATCATTGCGGGTTCTATCTCCGTTTAACAAAAAATTAATGCCGGGGTCCTACAGGTGGCATGGTTTTTTCAGTACCTTAGGGGATTGCTTATGTGAAAAGGTCAACCATTGGAAAGTGAATTTCCTTGGACGATAGTTAAAAATAAAACTAAAATTGATGAAAAGGAATCTTGCCTACGCGCTTTTGGTAATGCTCATTTCAGTTGCTTCTTGCAGCTTTACCAACAAGTCTTTTGAAAATGACGATAAAGATAAATTATTATTGGACCTGATTACTTACGT
>JAGXIC010000216.1 GCA_024635875.1 Pricia sp. | reverse complement strand
GGGAATACCTTGTCGATGGTAAATTACCGGATTATTCTGGAAAACTGAACAATGAGGTCATGATATCACGTTTGATGGCGAACCGTTTACACCTCAAAACGGGCGATTCGTTCTTTTCTTTTTTTCTAAAGGATGATACTGTGGACCAACTGCCAAACCAACGCAAATTTATCATAACCGGACTCTACGACAGCGGTTTCGAGGAATTTGATGGCCTGTACATTTTTACGGATATCCGCCATATTCAACGTATGAACCAATGGGATGATGACCAAGTGGGGAATTTCGAGGTTTTTTTGGATAGTTTCGATGATATCGATGTGAAAAGTAAGGAAATATACGGCAAGACGCTTTCTTCGCTGGATACCCAGACCATACTCGATAAATATTACAAAATTTTCGAATGGATAAGCCTGTTCGATTTCAATACTGTCTTGATTATCAGTATCGTGATAATCGTTAGTGGTTTCAATATGATCACTGCCTTGCTGGTGCTGATTTTGGAGCGTACGCAAATGATCGGTATACTAAAGGCACTCGGCTCGGCGAACTGGAGCATCCGAAAGGTGTTTTTGTACAATGCCGCCTATCTCATCGGTATCGGGTTGTTATGGGGCAACACTATAGGTCTTGGCGCGTTATGGATCCAAGATAGATTTAAGGTGGCTAAATTTCCGAATCCCCAAGAATATTATATCGATTACATCCCGGTACATATCGATGGCCTTACTATTATGCTTTTAAATATCGGGGTCTTAATTTTGTGTCTGTTGATGCTTTTGGTCCCCTCGTATATTATTACGAGAATCACGCCGGTAAAGGCGATCAAGTTTGAATGAAAAAAAGTTTATGGGTTTATGAGTTTAGAAGTTTATTTTACGCTAAACGCTAAACGCTAAACGCTAAACGCTAAACGCTAAACGCTAAACGCTAAACGCTAAACGCTAAACGCTAAACGCTAAACATTTAGCATTTATAATCTCAAATCTAACATCTGTATGGAATACGCAAATAACATTCTAGAGACTATCGGCAACACGCCCTTGGTCAAGCTGAACAAGCTGACGGCGGAACTGCCTTGTCTGGTATTGGCGAAATACGAGACCTTCAATCCCGGGAACTCGGTGAAAGATCGTATGGCCTTGCAAATTGTTGAAGATGCCGAGGCGGCGGGCATACTAAAACCTGGAGGAACCATTGTTGAAGGTACATCCGGCAATACGGGTATGGGTTTGGCTTTGGCGGCAATCGTGAAAGGATATAGGCTCATCTGCGTGATAAGTGACAAGCAATCCAAAGAAAAAATCGATATACTAAAGGCTATGGGAAGCGAGGTACATGTTTGCCCCACCGATGTCGAACCCGACGATCCCAGAAGTTATTACTCAACGGCGCGACGGCTGGCCAGCGAAATTCCCGGGGCATGGTATGTCAATCAATATGATAATCCCAGCAATTGTAAGGCCCATTATAAGAGCACCGGACCCGAAATCTGGGAACAGACCAATGGCAAAATCACTCATTTTGTAGTGGGTGTCGGAACTGGTGGAACTATTTCCGGAGTGGGGTCGTTCCTAAAATCCAAAAATCCCGATATCAAAATATGGGGTGTCGACACCTTCGGCTCTGTCTTTAAAAAGTATCATGAAACTGGCATCTTCGATGAAAACGAGATTTATCCGTATACCACGGAGGGAATCGGGGAAGACATCCTTCCCAAAAATGTAAATTTTAATATTATCGACGGTTTTACAAAGGTGACCGATAAGGATGCCGCCGTGTACACCCAGCGACTGGCGAAGGAAGAAGGCTTCTTTTTGGGCAATTCCGCCGGAGCTGCCATTAAGGGGCTTTTACAGCTCAAAGAGCATTTTACCAAAGATGATGTGGTGGTCGTACTCTTCCATGACCATGGCAGCCGTTATGTCGGGAAGATGTTCAACGATGTTTGGATGCGGGAAAAGGGGTTTTTAGACTAGCCTCGCCAAGCCACCTAGGCTAAATGTGTTTTTTTGATAAAAATTTCAGTATGAAACTCTCTTTTAAATCCTGTTTAAAACTCACATCGGCGTTCATCATATCCGTCGCCGAGGAGACCGGTTACTTAAAGGGATGGGTTTGCAACAGATTAAACTGGATGGACGGCGCCATAAATGGCCTTTAAGAATTGAATAAACACTTTTATCCTTATGATTACATTGCAGTACAAAAATCACAATTTGAAAATCGATGCCGGCGAGCTTGTTGGTTATAACGTGGATGGTCACGAATACATCCACCAAAAAGGTAGTCCCGGTTGGCGTAGTTCAGACACCGAGATGTTTCCGATTATCGGGCCGACCGCGGAAGCTAAATTTCAGGTACAGACACCAAGGGACATCGCCGTTCAAGACCAGCATGGTCTATTACGGGAAATGGAATATGAGCTGATTTCACAAACGGAAACAGAAGTTGTTTTTCAAAAAAAATACAAGGCCCATGCGCCAGTTAAAAACTCGAAGTATCCCGAAAAATCGAATAGGAAATTCTTATTCTGGACGTATGATTTCCTTTTTCAAAAACAGTTTTTGCTGAAGGAATCGGGTCTCGAGATTACCTTTATCGTTTCCGGAGAACGCGATAGTCCTTTTATGTTGGGATACCATCCTGCGTTTAAGCTACATTCTGAAAACCCTGAAATCGTTGCCGGGAAGGAGCGTATATCCTTGGATGATATTCTTGAGGTAGGTAGCCGCGCGTTTGAAGTCCCAAATTGCGAAGAAATCCTATTAAAGGACGGGAAACAGCTTCACATAAAAACGGAAGGCTTTGGCAATTTCATGCTGTGGACGGAAGTGCCCAACATGGTCTGCATCGAGCCGATTACCTTTTACCCCTATGCCGTAAAGCAGTGGAATTTGCACGAAGGCTTTCGGTATTTGGAGGATGGGGCAAAGACGTTTAAGGTTTGGATTACGCCAATGAAACCGTAGGCCGGGGATTAAAAAACTTATTGATTTGTCTCTTTTATCTGCGCCAAATACTCACCCAATTTAGTACCATACTTCGAATCCGCAACCTCTGGGGTAAGTGAATTGTAGATAGAATCCAGATAAATGACATTGGCATCCGAAACTTCGGTGAGGGCGATATAAGGTGCTATATAGGAATCTTTGTTGTTCAAAGCGTAATTCAGGGCGAACGCATAGCCACGCTGCACGTTTCTATTGCTTAATCGTTGTATGGAATCCATTTGTACGGAATCTAATGCGGTCTGCCGGTTCGCGGCGGTTTGCATCAATTCTAGATTTTTAAAATTGAAGCGATACATGGTTTTTTGATACTCCTCCAGTTTCTTTTGGGTCTCTGAACCCACGATTTTGGCGTTGGTATCAAAGGTGTTCCAAGCTGTGTTAATGGTGATGTTGCCGGGTTCGCCGAAAAAAGTAATGCGGTCGTTGATATCGTTTGCATCTTTCTTATCGAGGTACAGGTAGAATATCTCGGGACTCTCCACCTCGGTATGGAAACTAAAGCTACCATCGCCTTCAACCTGCAGTGAATCTAGGGTCACCAATGTAGAATCTGGAATATGTTGTAGAAATAGCGTGCCTTTTTTAAGGCCTTTGACCTTTCCGGTCACCGTCATTGTTTTCGCTGAAGTATTACCGCCGCAGGCAGCAATCAGAATGGCAAATAATAAGGAAAATAGTATAGTTTTTTTCATTTTGGCTTTTAGATGGTTTTGGAAATACTGCTCATTTCCCGCTCAGCAAATATCATAATTTTTTATGGCGTCAGACGCATGTTCAGTCTTAAAATAATAGCCATCGACCAAAGGTTCGGAACCGTGCAGTTTATCAAGAGGATAGGTAGTTTCATCGAAAAGTCCGCATAAAAATTATAGGAAAGCGAATAATTCCATAATTTAGGCGAAAATTCCTACTTATGAACAATTACATCGTCCTTTTCTGTTTTTTCGCGATTTGTTTTGTCATGGCTTGTCTTTTGGTTCTTTTTTTATCTGACGACAAAGGTTGAGCATCATTTACATTTTAGAGGCGACCTCCATCAAATAGGCGCAGAGCAAAGCTCCGCCCGTTCCTACTACATATCCAAAAACCGCCAAAAGCACCCCCACCGAAGTCAACGAGGGATGGAATTCCGCAGCGACCACGGGTGCCGATGCCGCACCGCCGACATTGGCCTGACTGCCAACGGCTAAAAAGAAATAAGGGGCTTTGATGAGTTTGGCGACTAGGATTAAAAGTCCCGCGTGAACGGAAATCCATATAAAACCTACGGCCAAAAGTCCGGGATTTTCAAGCACCCTTCCAAGATCCATTTTCATGCCGATGGTGGCCACTAAAACGTAGATGAACACCCCTCCGATTTTGCTGGCTCCGGCACCTTCGTAGTTCTTGGCTTTCGTAAAGGATAGTCCGATGCCAAGGGCTGTGGCGAGTACGACCATCCAAAAGAAACCGGAACCTAGAAAGGACATAAAGTTGGAAGGGTCTGCCACTTGCGCACTATTTGTTATCAAATAATCGCTGATTTCGTCCCCAAAAAAATGGGCGATGCCCGTTGCCGTAAATGCAAAGGATAACATCATGATATAATCTTTCAGGGTCGGTACCCTAGCTATTTTTTCAGTAAATTCGGTAACCTTTATTTTTAAGGTCTCAATGGCCGAAGTGTCCGCTTTGAGCCATTTGTCGATTCGGGTGCTCCTACCTACCCCAAAGAGGATGACCGCCATCCAAATATTGGCAATAACGATATCCACTAATACCATTTTACCGTATTCATCGGGATTGTACCTGAAAATTTCAAGCATGGCCGCTTGATTGGCACCACCTCCGATCCAGCTTCCGGCTATTGTGGAAAGTCCCCGCCACACGGCGTCGAAATCGCTTCCACCCACGGTGTCCGGCGAAAAAATGGAAACGATCAGAATAGCGATGGGGCCACCAATTATAATGCCCACCGTACCCGTCAAGAACATTATCAAGGCTTTGGAGCCAAGGTTGGAAATGGCTTTTAAATCGATACTCAAAGTCATCAAGACCAAGGCAGCGGGCAAGAGATAGCGGCTCGCCATAAAATATAGGTTAGAGGTCTCATCGGAAACCACGCCCGTACTGGCCAAGATGGCCGGTAAAAGATAGGCCATAAGCACACCGGGGATTATGGAATAGAATTTGTTCCAAAACCCTGTTTTTATGGACGAGGTGTAAAAAATAAAGCCTAGACTGAGAGCCAATAGGCCGAAAACTACGGTGTCGTTGGTGATTAGGGGTTGAACCATTTTTTAGTTATGAGTTAAGAGTTATGTATTAAATGGTAAGCGAATTAGAGGTGCTAGGTTTACGAAATTGTTGAAATTAAGGATATTTGGACCCGAAACTTTGGGTGGAGTTTGGATTCCAGGATTTCGGAGGAATTTATTTTCTCGTTATTTCCTATTTTTTTCGTCAAATCACCAGATGTTCTTTAATAAATTCCGCTACCCCATATTGATAATTGGGTAAGGTAGTACTGTCAGCTATTGCCTTTACTTCTTCCCGGGCGTTACCTACGGCCACTCCATAACCGCAATGTTCCAGCATTTCGATGTCGTTGTAGTTGTCGCCGAACGCAATGACATCCGACAGCGATTCATTGGCCGCCAACAAACTTTTGATGGCGGTAAGTTTGGAGACGGATTTTGGGGCGATTTCGATTAGGGTATCGTTAGAGCGGTATAGATGAAGGTCTTCACCCAATTGCTTTTCAAGGAGCGGATAAATGATATCGGAGGTAATCTTTGTCCCCATGAGCATGATTTTGTGCGCTCCGATGTTGCGGTCTTCCCAGTCCTTCAACGTATCTGTAGTATCCCTGAAAATGGGCGTGGATTGGGTATAACGAATTTCCTTTCGTACCCGCTCGGTATTTTCTTCCACAAACCATTCATTTTTATAGTACAGTCCTAATTTTGTGAAATGCAATTGGGCGAGGTGGTGTATCTCCCAAAGCTGCCGCATCTGGATTACGGTCGAGGAAATTTCAATATCCCCATGCAACACCAAGGCCCCGTTATAGCAGACGATAGGCTGATTTATAATGCCTAACCTTCTCTGCAAATAGACCATGGCCTTAGGCATTCGGGCGGAGACCAGTATAACTCGTGTTTTATGCTTTATCCTTTCGATTTCGGATATCGTAAAATCCGACACATCGCTTTTACTGGATAGCAACGTACCATCAAGATCGGAACAGAGGATTTTGTATTTCATATAATCAAAGATTTCAGAACTTGGGCTCATCCAGATTCAGCTAAGTTTGAAAATTATAAACTTTGAAACAAATTCCGCAACAAGGATACCCACGATAAAAAGAAATATGGATTTGGCCCCTTTTGCGTTCGAAGAAACCTTGAATCCGTTGAACAATAGTATAATATACCAAGTTAAAAAAATGATGGAAATAAGTGCAAAAACTAGAACTACAACAACCGTTATAGCAGAAATATCAGGCAATTTGGCTGATGTTGCCCGCTTAGCTAGATCCTGAGTGGTTCGATAAAGATAGCCATTGGCATTGAACAGTGGCAGTATATAATATGGCATGCGGGCAACGATAACGGTAGTCAGGATATCGATGATACGGGTCTTACGATTGAGGTACTTCGAAATCAAAAATAGAATGGGGACCAAGCAGAGAATATTAATTGCATTGTCAGCAAAAGGTTGCCATAGGCTAATTTGAACGACGAGATGCATGTCGATTACTCTATCGAACCTTGCATTGAAAAAATACACCACCATTGAGCCTAGTACTGTCGCTATCGTTCCGATCACTAAAAGTGTGCTTTCCTGATATTTTTTAAAGGGATTCAATAGAAAAGTGTTCATAGGGGAGGACGGTTTATCGGTTCATTTTTTCAATGATATCATCCAGTTTATTGCGTACCGTAGGGTAGCTTACCCCCATTTTTAGGGCCATTTTTTTAAGGCTGCCGCTGGTAAGAACAAACTGAAGAATAAATTCTTGATCCTCTAAGGGAAGCTGTAACAGCTTGGGAAGTGGATATTTACCCGAAATGACGGTCTCACAATCGGTACAGGAAAGTTCGGCCACAAGTAAGGGTTCCCTACAACTGGGACATTGAATGGGTAGATATTTCATCTAAAATAAATAAAATTAATTCAAATATAAATAAAATTTATATATAATTTAATACTATTTATTTTTTACATAATATTTTGGTTTTAACGCTAATTGGCCGCAGCCACCGCCTACTATCCTTCGGATTCCTTCCTCCGAAACTCCCGTTTCTTCTTTTTGTCCGGATTCTTGAACAAACGTTTGAAGAAGCCGTCGCGTTTGACCGGGTCACAATCGAGCAACCGTACGATTTCAGAATCCGGTTCTTTGAAACGTGCCTTAGTAATGGTGTCGTAGGAAGGATGCCGGTTCAATTCTTGCATAAATTTGGCGAACATTGGCAGGGCGGCATTGGCGCCTTGACCAAGAGCGGTACTTCGGAATCCGATTTCGTGGTTTTCAAGTCCTACCCAGGTCACGTGTAGCATTTTCGGTGTCAGGGCAACGAACCAAGCGTCCTTATTTTTCTGGGTGGTACCGGTCTTCCCGGCGATATCGTTCTTAAGCTTGTAGGTGGTTCGAATTCGTGAGGCTGTACCCATATTCACGGTCGATTTCATCATTTCGAGCATAATTTGCCGGGTTTCTTCCGAAAAAGCTGGAGTTTTGGCACGTTTGGGCTCGAATTCGGTCAAGAGGGAATCTTTTTTGTCCGTAATCCGTTCGATGAGGTAAGGCAGAACCGCTTTGCCTCCATTTACATAGGTGGAATAGACGCCGGCAAGTTCGTTAAGATAAAGTTCACCCGTTCCCAAAGCGATAGAGGGCTCTTCGGGGAGTTTTGTAAAAACGCCCATATTTTTGGCCATGGTCATGACATTGGTTAATCCTGTTTTTTCCAGGACTTTTACCGTTACCGTATTCACCGAATTGCTGAGGGCCTGTTCCATCGAATAGTTAAGGTAAGCCTCGTCTTCGTCACCGGAATTACCGGGGGACCAGTTTTTCAGGTTTTCGTATTCCACCTCTTCGGCCGAGAAATAGGTGCAGGGCGTAATACCGGTTTCCAAGGCGGCGGTATACACTATAGGTTTAAACGTTGATCCGACCTGGCGTTTGCTTTGCGCCACATGGTCGTATTTGAAATGCTCGAAATCTACTCCGCCGATCCAGGTCTTTACCGCTCCTGTTTGTGGGTCGATGGCCAATGACCCCGTGTTTAAAAACTTCATGTAATGCACGATACTGTCGTATGAACTCGCCTCGACGGTTTTTTCGCCTTTCCAGTCCGTAAGCGCCATGGGTCTTTTTATGTTCAGCGAATCCATTATTTGGGTTTCATCCAGATTCTGCGCCTTAAATTTTTTATAGACGCTTGAGCCCCGCACCACTTTTTCGATCAATTTGGTATCGGTAAGCCAAGGAGCGTTTTTCCCGTAGCTCTTCTCGAACTGTTCTTGCAAGCTGGCCATGTGTTCGCGCATCGCCGCTTCGGCCCAAAATTGCATGTTGTAGTCGAGCGTGGTGTAAATTTTGAGTCCATCCGTATATATATTGTACGCATTGCCGTTTTCCCCTTGTTCGAGGGTCCATTTCTGCATTTTCTTCCGTACCTCTTCCCTAAAATAGGGAGCTAGGCCATCGTTGTTGTCGTATTCCCGATAATCCAAGGCAATGGGAATATCAATTAAACTATCCTTTTTTTCTGCGGATATGAGTTCGTTGTTCGCCATGGACAGCAGCACCAAATTTCTTCGGGACAGACTTTTTTCGGGAAATATCCTTGGATTGTAACCGTAGGTAGCCTTAAGCATGCCTACCAAGGTGGCAGCTTGCTCGACGGTAAGGTCTTTGGTAACTTTGTTAAAGAACTTTAAGGATGCACTTTCGATACCGAATGTATTGTCACCGAAGGAAACCGTGTTCAGATAGTGGGTCAGTATTTCATCTTTTGAAAAGATATCCTCTAATCGGGATGCAATAAACATTTCCTTGATTTTGTCCACGGCAATGTTCGACACTTTTCTGTCCCTTCGAGGATACAGGTTTTTTGCCAATTGCTGGGTCAGCGTACTGCCGCCTCCTGAAGATTGGTCCTGCATGAGCACCGTTTTTATGGCAACACGCCCCAAGCTTTGGTAATCGATGCCGGAATGCTCGTAAAAACGTTCGTCTTCGATGGATACCAGGGCATCCAAGACATGCTGCGGGATGCTTTCGAAAGAAATCGGCTGCCTGTCATACAGGTAAAATTTACCGATGAGGACACTATCGATGGTATACACCTCGGATGCCCGCTGGTATTGAAAATCGGAAAGTTCTTCTTTATTCGGAATTTTACCCCACACGCCCGAATAGATGCTAAGGATAAATAGGATGAGGAGCAGTATTCCGGCCGCAATGGCGAGAATACTATATCTTAGAATCGGGGATTTTATTTGTTTTAACTGCAATGGTTCTGATGTTTAGGATGACATAAGAAATAAGAAATATGACAAAGGACATAAGGCAAATTAAACCTGTGAAGATACACTGACAAAGAAGTTTTCCTTAATCAATATAGTCTCATCTCTCGCGTCTATTTTCTATATTTTATTTTATCGTCCGCAATATCCGACTAAAAATTAAAATCCGAACGGGCCTTAACAATTGATTTAATTTAGTTGGACTATTTTTGACGAAAATATCCTTGAATGAAAAAATGGATCCTCCTACTATTTTTTGCAACCAACCTCTGCTTCTCCAACAATCCCGTTTGGTCAAAAACGGGTCATAGGGTAATTGGTGAAGTAGCCCAAGAGAACCTCACGAAAAAAGCGGCAAAGGCCATTGCTGAACTACTTGATGGTCAAGGTTTGGCCGCCGTATCCAACTTTGCAGATTTGATCAAGGCCGATAGTTCGTATCGTAAATTTAGTGCTTGGCACTACGTCAATTATCCCGCGAACAAAAAATATGGTGACGAACCGCCAAGTAAAGAGGGAGATTTGATATTAGGTATCGAAAAATGCGTGGAAATTATCAGGAATCAAAATAGTTCGAAAGCAGATAAGCTTTTTTATCTTAAAATGCTCGTCCACCTTATCGGGGATTTACACCAGCCCATGCACGTCAGCCGATTAGAAGATAAGGGGGGTAACGATATTCAGGTGCGCTGGTTCAACAAGGGCAGTAACCTGCACAGGGTCTGGGATTCGAACATGGTCGATGATTATGGTATGAGCTACACGGAGTTAGCGTCCACTTTACCGCGGTTATCCAAAGCGGAAAAGAAAGCGATTCAAAAGGGAGATATCTACGATTGGGTCGAGGAATCACACGACTTGGCCAATGAAATCTATGGTTCCGTTGAAATGGGGGAGAAACTCTATTATCGATATAGTTATGATTGGTTCGCTACTGTAGAAATACAATTGGAGAAGGGCGGCTTACGGTTGGCGAAGGTGTTGAACAACTTGTTTTGACGCCCACTAAAAGGGTGGGAATTAAAGTTTAATTTTCTTATCGCTTTGAAATCTTATTCCTAGAAATAGACTTCTGCCTCGAACTCTTGAACCGATCGACGTCGTCTTGCCTTTGTTTGGCATGTTTCGTACTTCGCCCTTGCACTCTTTTTCGCCACATTCTAAAACTACTGGGTTTCATCTCGCGGCGCATGATTTCGATAACTTCCTGCTCGGAGATTTCGAATTGAAAAGTAATGGCCTCGAAGGGAGTTCGATCTTCCCAAGCCATTTCGATAATACGGTCCAATTCGCGTTCCGTGAATTCTTTTTCCATAATATCCCAAAAATACGAATGGAAGTATATCCTTTTATCCTATTTAAGTAGAATTTTATCGAATTAAAAAAATAAAGCGAGGAAACAGGGGTTATAGATTATGAAGTTCGTTGCGAGGACATTGGCGGCCGCCCGATCGCTAAAGACAGTAACCAGCTTTTTTAACCAGGGTCCCACTAAAAAAAATCGGCTTTTTAAAAGTCGATTTTTTTGTTTTGGTCGTTTGGGAAACTTTGACAAGGTTGGTTCGGTAGGCAAAATCCTTGGGGTCTTTAACCAGCACTATACGATTACCCTAAACGTCAGATTAATACGCTCTCCAATAGGTTTTGAGGTCTTCGGAATCTGGTGCAGCCAATAGTGCTGGGTGGCACCCTGCATTAGCAATAGACTGCCATGCCGTAAAAGCAATTTCTGCCTGAGGTCTTTCTCGTTTCGATGTTTAAGGTGAAAATAGCGTTCCTGTCCCAATGTAACGGATGCGATTACCGGATTTTTACCCAGTTCCTTTTCCTTGTCGGCATGCCAGCCGTTGCTGTCCTTTCCGTGGCGATAGCGATTAAGCAAACAGGTCGTAAAAACCACATCGGTCTTGGTCTCGATTTTCTTTTTGATTTCCATCAGAACTTCCGTAAAGTCGTGTGGCTGCATGGTAATGTTGGAGTAGGAGTAGGGCTTTCCATTGTTGCTATACAAGGCCGTTAACCTTGGTTGGGGATATACCTTCCCGAAGACTTTAATGTCGTCTTGTTGCCATGGCACTTCCCTTTTAAAATGTTCAAAATAGGTATCCGCTTTATCCTTAGAAAAAAAATTGGGATAATAGGTGATGTCGCTATCGGGTAAGTTCAGGCGCATTCCATTTGCTTCTCCCGATTTTCCTTGTAAACTGCCCATTTTGTGAATTAGGATTTAGAAGGCAGGGATTCAAACCAAATATTCCAAATTTGGTGCACCGCCCCTCGACCGAGCTCAAGTGAATGATTTGGAATTTTCCGCATCATTGAAGAACCGTTTTCAATTGATTCCGATACTCCGATGGGTTCTGACCGGTAAAGCCTTTGAACTGTTTGTTGAAGTGTGAAAAATTATTAAAACCACTTTCAAAACAGACCTCGGTGATGCTCAGCGGCTGTTCGGCCAATAATTTTGAGGCGTGTACCAACCGATATTCGTTGACGAACTGTGTAAATGTCTTATTGGTTATTTTTTTGAAATAGCGACAGAACGAGGGTACGGTCATGCTGACCAAATCGGCAATTTCTTTTAAAGAAATCTCCTCCTTGAAGTGGGACTTCACATGATTGAATACCTGATTGATGCGGTCGTTGTCCTTTACATCGGTTTCCATTGAAAACCCTTCGGCATTTAGAATCTTAAACTCCTTCGAGGTTCCCAGTTCGTTTAGAATATTTAATATGGATAACAAACGCTGAAAATCGCTCTGGTATTCCAAAATGTCCATTTTCTCACCGATTTTGTGCTTGGTTTTTCCAGAAAACGAGATGCCACCTTTGGCCATTTCGAAGAGCGATTGGATTTTTTTCATTTCAGGGATGTCGAAAAAATCGTTTCCCAAGAAATCCGTTTTCATCTGTATCACGGTCTCGCTATCGTTTCCTGTGAGAATATCGGTAAAGCCGCAATGGGGAAGGTTACTTCCAATCAATATCAGGTCTCCCTTTGAATAGTAGGATACATGGCTTCCAATTTGCCGTTTGCCGGAACCTCCTTTGACATAGACCAGCTCGATTTCGGGATGGTAGTGCCAAACGGTATTCTTATTTTTTTTGTATGCATCGAACTTCTGGTAGGTATACGAATGCCCAAAACTAGGTTCTATGGCCTCGAAAGCCGGTTTTTGGTTTAGTGTGGGGGTATTTTTCATGTAACAAAGGTACTAAAGGGGTTACGGAAAATCTTTACAAAATTACCTAAAATATGTTCTAAATTACCTTTAGCCGGTTATTTGGTTCTTCAACAAGGTAAAATAGAACATAAATTGGAAAATAGGGTAGTAGTGAGCGCACGGTTTTGGGGCTAAGTTTGTATCAAATTATTAACCCCACCTGCTTAGTTGCAGAAACCCTAATGTAAATAGTAAAGATTCCCGCCTTGGCGTGAATGAAAAAAACAAAATAGTATGAAAAAAGTAATAAGAACAGCAGCAATGGTAGCCTTTATGTTTGCTACCGCAACAGGAATGGCCAATGATTCAAAATTGAGCGTAAGTTCAAAAGCGGATGACAAAAGTTTTGTCTATGAGTTGGATGCATCGTCGGGTGAAACCACTATAAAGCTTATGGATGCAGAAAATCATATGATTTATTCTAAAAGCATCTCCACTGGGTCGTTTGCCAAAAAGTTCGATTTGAAAAATCTAAAAGATGGACTTTATTATTTTACCTCCGAGGATGATTTAAAGACGGTGTCCTATACTTTACAACTAAAGGGTGAAGTCATGTCCATCCTAAAAAGAAGGGAGAACGCCAAGCCCGTTTTCAGAACGGTGGACCGTATGGTGTATCTAAACCTTT
>JAGXIC010000215.1 GCA_024635875.1 Pricia sp. | reverse complement strand
CTATCATACGGTGGCAATGTTCCGGGCATTGGATCGGGGCGATATCCGTTTTATGTGGATACAGGTGACCAATCCAATGGTCACCATGCCCAAGTTGAAACGCTACAGGGACGGTGCCAATAAAGAGGGCCGTTTTATTGTGGTTTCCGATGTATATCCAACCCCTACGACCGACATAGCCGATGTGATATTGCCGTCCGCCATGTGGATCGAACGCGAGGGCATGTACGGTAATTCTGAACGGCGTACGCAGTATTTCGAGAAAATGGTACAAGCGCCTGGGGAGGCCATGAGCGATACGGTACAGCTCTTGGAGGTGGCGAAGCGCATGGGTTTTGAAAAGCAATTTTATTATAAGGACGAGACCCACATCGAAGAAATCTATAACGAATACCGAAAGCACCACGAAGGGAAAAAACACAATATGGCGCCCTTGGAAGTCCTAAAGTCCCAACCCGGGGCGATGTGGCCTTATGTGGACGGCAAATCGACCCAATGGCGCTTCAATGCCAAATACGATCCTGCATGTTCCAACGGCAAGGACTTCCATTTTTACGGAAAAGAAGATGGGAAGGCCATTATTTGGCAGCGGCCTTATGAACCGGCGGCGGAAGAACCCGATGCGGAATATCCGTATTGGTTGTGTACCGGCCGTGTCGTGGAACATTGGCACACGGGTTCTATGACCAGACGGATTCCCGTGCTGCATCAGGCGATGCCCCATGCGTATGTGGAATTGAATCCCGCGGATGCCAGGCGCATGCAGATTCAAACGGGCGATAACGTCAAATTGACCACTAGAAGGGGAGAGATTGTACTTCCTGCTTCGGTCAACCAAAGGGGGGTTCCCGCGCCGATGCAGGTTTTCGTCCCTTTTTTCGATGAAAATATGTTGATTAACGACATTACCTTAGATTCCTTTTGTCCGATTTCCAAAGAACCCGATTATAAAAAATGTGCCGTTAATGTGGCAAAGGCATAATCTATGAATAGAACGGTGATTTTATCTTTATTGGCGGTGCTGTTCGTAGGCTTCCTCATCAACTGGATCTACAGTTGGGAGCAAGGCCTTGAGGAAGCCTATATTCCCATTACCGACGACACCGAACTTCCAATAATTCCATCCGAAAAAGCGGTTTTTGAACGTTCGGAACATGCGTTCGATTATCTGAATATGCCCGTTGACGAAGAGCATCAGCGCGTGTTGGACACCTACTACGATAATCGGGCCTACCCCGGCGCACCGCCCAGTATTCCCCATCCCGTAAAGGAAAAACTGGGTATGGGCGGCAATATTTGCCTGCAATGCCATCAAAACGGCGGTTTTGTCGAAAAGTTCAATGCCTACGCTCCGGTTACGCCACATCCCGATATGATCAATTGCAAGCAATGCCATGTCGAACAACGGACGCAATCAAAATTTGTGGACACCGAATTTTATAAAAAGCCCGCCCCGGCCGTGGGTGTGAACAATGCCTTGCCGGGTAGCCCGCCCGTTATTCCACATCAATTGCAGATGCGTGAAAACTGTTTGTCATGCCATGCCGGGCCCGGGGCTGTAAAAGAATTATGGTTCGACCATCCGCAGCGTATAAACTGTAGGCAGTGCCATGTGCCCAAGGAGGCCGAATTGGAACACGTTCAATCATTTGTAAGATATAGTAAGCAAATTGTCGATGAATAAATTGAAAATCACAGCGTTTTTTCTTTTCGGGTGCCTGCTCATCAACTGCAAGCATAAGGAAGGAGAATATCATGATGTAATCGAAAAAATAGAGGCCGAAAGCAAAAAATATCATGATATCCTCATGTCTTCAGAGGCATATATAGGAGATATCGAGACCATTGAGATTACGGAGGGAGACCATACTTTCTTGATTCCCGAGCGCAAAGGTCAAATAAAATCCTACGCCTGTATCGAATGCCACTCCAAACCACTCTCCGATATGCAAGACGATACCCCGACCCGAAAGGCCCATTGGGATATCAAGGTCAACCATGCCGACGAAAATGCGATGAACTGCGTTACTTGCCACAATGGCAACGACATGAACCATTTAAAAAGTTTGACCGGAAGAGAAATCGATTTCAACCTGAGCTATAAATTGTGTAGTCAATGTCATACCTCGCAGTTTCAGGATTGGAAGGGCGGTGCCCATGGAAAGAATATCGGGGGTTGGGCAAAACCTAGGGCGGCAATGACCTGTGTGAACTGCCATAATCCGCACCAGCCACAGATAGAATCGAGATGGCCGGTGCAGTTTAACTCGCAGAAGGCACGGGAAAGGGAATAAGTGGATCGGCGCTATGCGCTTTACGCTAATTAAAAGAAGGCGTATGGTACTAAAATTTCCGCGGCTCCACGGGGTAGAAACAGAAAACTTGGTAAGCATTGATGCTAAAACTATATAAGAAAACAATATGGGCGAAAAAAAGAAATGGTACAAGTTAGATTTTGGCTCCAAAACCAAAGAATCGGCCGCGAGTTCATGCGGTTGTGGAAAAACTTCCGGTGGCTGTGGATCTCACCAAGGGCCACCTCCCCAAAAAGATGAATACACGATAACTGCCGATGAGTTTGATAAGGCTGTTGAAGGTACCATGGTCGGTGAGACCCGTAAAGACGGTTTTCAACAGGTATTCGACGTAAAGATGGATCGCCGCACCGCCTTTCGAAAGCTGACGGCGAGTTTGTTGATCGGTGCCGGTGCCGTACAGACCTCCTGTAGTGTGGTCGCAGGTGAAGAGACCAAAGAAAAGGCACAGATCGATTGGGAAGAGCAGTTCAAGGGCAATTACAAATTGATGACCCAAGAGGAACGGAACGCGACAGTCGACCGTTTGGTAAGGTCTTACCAACTACGAAAAAAGGAGAATATCAAAATGTCATCCACCGATGCATCCAAAGATGTACTTTTTGGGTATGCCTTCAATATTTCCAAGTGTCAGGGCTATATGGATTGCGTGAGTGCCTGTGTCGAAGAAAATAATCAGGACCGCAACTCTGAAATGCAGTATATCCGCATTCACGAGATGAAAGACGGTAATGGCTTTAAGTTTGACGAAGCAGACGATAATTATTACCATGAAGTACCTGCGGAGGGCCATTTTTATATGGGCACCCAATGTTTTCATTGTGACGACCCGCCCTGCGTAGATGTTTGTCCGGTGCAGGCGACTTGGCGCGAGGAAGACGGATTAGTGGTGGTCGACTATGACTGGTGTATCGGCTGTAGGTACTGTATGGCGGCATGCCCGTACGACGGTAGACGCTTTAATTGGAGCAAGCCCGAAGTACCCGAGGAACAAGTCAACAAAAACCAGCACTATTTGGGCAATCGTATGCGCAAAAAGGGTGTGATGGAAAAATGTACGTTTTGTATTCAGCGTTCACGTTCCGGAAAAGACCCGGCCTGTGTCGAGGCCTGTCCCACCGGTGCCAGGATATTCGGTAATCTTTTAGATCCCGATAGTACGATTCGATGGGTGTTGGAAAATAAAAAAGTATTCCGTTTAAAGGAAGATTTGGGTACCGATCCCAAGTTCTGGTATTTTATGGATTAACGGACGATTGCGACTAAAGTATATCAAAATCATTGTAAATGAATACATTAAAGGCTTTCGGCAGTATGGTAAAGGATAGTCTGGGATACATCACCCATGGTTCTAAAGCGTACCATATTTGGATGATTTTTTTGACGGCGATTATGCTGATCGGTATGTATTGCTATTCTATTCAGTTAGACCAGGGCCTAAGCGCCACGGGTATGACCGATAGGGTCAGTTGGGGTTTGTATATATCGAACTTCACCTTTTTGGTCGGCGTAGCTGCCGCGGCCGTAATGCTAGTAATGCCCACCTATATCTTGAAGGATATCGATTTTAAACAGGCCGTATTAATAGGGGAGGGCCTCGCCGTGGCCGCGCTGATCATGTGCCTGGCTTTTGTTGTCGCCGATATGGGAGGGCCTTCCGTACTGTGGCACATGATACCGGTCATCGGGGTGTTCAACTTTCCCAGTTCCATGTTGGCATGGGACGTAATTGCGCTCAACGGTTATCTTTTTATCAATATTACCATTCCCCTTTACATTCTATTCCAACATTACCAAGGCAAGGAGGCCAAACCCAAAATATATATTCCGGGTTCGATCTTATCTGTGCTGTGGGCCGTGGGCATTCATTTGGTGACCGCTTTTTTATATCAGGGGCTACAGGCACGTCCGTTTTGGAATAATGCGCTCTTGGGTCCCCGGTTTTTGGCATCCGCTTTTGCGGCGGGTCCCGCGCTCATTATATTGGTCTTGGCCGTAATTCGCAGATTTACCGAATTCAAGATTGAAACAAAGACCATTAGCAAAATTGCCATGATTGTGGTCGTTGCGGCGCAGATTAATATGATCATGTTGATTTCCGAACTGTTCAAAGAATTTTATGCCCCCACGCATCATAGCGAAAGTGCCTACTATCTTTTCTTCGGATTGGATGGAAAAACGGCTTTGCTACCTTGGATATGGACAGCCATACCATTAAATTTACTAGCAACGGTCATGCTTACGATCAACAAACTGCGTAACAACCCAAAAGTGCTTTATATTTGTTGTTTCATGCTCTTCCTGGCCATTTGGATCGAGAAAGGTTTTGGGCTCATCGTGCCCGGATTTATTCCAGGGCCTTACGGAGTAATTGCCGAATATACGCCTACGGGCGTTGAGATCGGGGTAACCTTCGGCATCTGGGCGATGGGTGCCTTCGTATTTACTATGTTGGCGAAAACCTCCATCGGTATCGAACTGGGGAAACTCAGGTATCGGAAAAAGGATAAGGTAATCGTCTCTGAAACCGCATAACAGTTTTGTCTTATGAAAATACGTATTAAAGGAAACTCCGTTCGCTTTCGATTGACCCAAACAGAGGTGAGAGCCATTTGTGAGCGGGACATGGTAAGGGAAAAAACACAGTTCAACGAAGCGCATTTTGTTTATGCGGTAAAAGCGTCCAATCAACATGATAATTTACAGGCCTCTTTCTTTGATCAGGGCATAATCTTATTCGTTCCCAAGGATACCCTAACCGATTGGTATACCAACGACCAAGTGGGATTTTACCATACCCAGATTCTGAATAACGGCCAGAAACTGGAGCTGACATTGGAAAAAGATTTTGTCTGTTTAGACGATAGGGCGGAAGACGAAACCGATAACTATCCCAATCCGAGACTTGCGGAAAACGCAGATTGACCACTATCTAGGTCCAAATAATCGTTTTTTGGAATTTTACCTTAATGAGGCACAGTATTGATTTCAATCCAGTAGCCGTCCGGATCCTGAATGTAGATTTGATCCACCCCATCGAATCGGTGTTTTATCGTGTTCTTCTTTCCCGACCAGTCGTCGAAAATTATATTTTAAGTGGGCAATTAGTCCATCCAGATCTTGTGTAGCCAAGGCTAGGTGCATGGATTTATTTTTTTCGAAGGGTGCGAATTCTTTTTGGATGAGATGAATCTGGGTATTGTCGTTTATCACGAACCAGCGAAATCCCGGTGTTTTATCAGGGAGGGGCGTTTCTTCCAAATTAAGGACGTTTGCATAGAACGCTGCACTTTTATCTACATCTTCTACAACAATAGAGAAATGGTCGAAACTGAAATCGAATGATTGAGCTTGGGTCATTAGGCGTTA
Organism: Pricia sp.; assembly: GCA_024635875.1. Taxonomy (GTDB): domain Bacteria; phylum Bacteroidota; class Bacteroidia; order Flavobacteriales; family Flavobacteriaceae; genus Pricia. The sequence goes on along the minus strand of JAGXIC010000215.1, from coordinate 14,921 downwards.
GCGGTGACCGTTAGCAACAGTACTATTTTTAAGTGTGGTTTCATCGGTAAATTTTAAGCGTATGTATCGAACGGGTTGAAGGTAATGAAAATACCTTTTCCTTTATTTATCTAGTGTTGAACAATATAAAGGCAATAGTAACTGTTTAATAACAAGGCGTTGGCCATTGCCAAGACCGACCGAACCAAACCTAGTTTTATGAAAAATTTTAAAGGGCTTATCAGTTTACTATACCTATCCGTCGTTTTTTTCTCTTGCAGTTCAACAAATAGATTGACCATGAATGCGGTAGAACCCGCTCGGATTTCTATACCCTCTGAGGTCGTGAAAATCGGAATCATCAATCGCAGCTTACCGTCGGAAGCTAACCAAACCATCGATAAAATCGATAAATTATTATCGTTGGAGGGGCGAAATTTGGATAAGGAAGGTGCGGAATCTGCCGTATCGGGTTTGTTCGATGAGCTATCCCAAAACGATAGGTTCGAAATGATTACGGTCATCGACAGCATTTCGGTACAGCGAAAGGGACTTGGAGTGTTTCCCGCCGCCCTTAAATGGGAAGATGTACAACAAATTTGTGAGGAATTTGGGGTGGATGTCCTGTTCTCTTTAGAATTTTACGATACCGATACGAAGGCGAATTATCAGGTGGAAATGGTTTCCGTTCCGAACCAATTGGGAATCGACATGTCACTACCGGGGCACAAAGTAACCCTGAACACCTTAGTGAAGAACGGATGGCGTATTTACGACCCCAAGAACAGAAGGTTACTTGACGAATTTAAATCCAACGACCAAATTGTATCGGTAGGGCAGGGAATAAATCCTGTAAAAGCCATTGAAGCCATAATCGGAAGAAAGGAAGCCGTGTTGCAGTATAGTGCCGGTTTGGGAAATTTATACGGATTGGATGTACGCCCGTTACGAAAGCGTATTGCGAGAAATTATTTTGTAAGGGGCACTGATAATTTCAAGATAGCACAGCGCAGGGCGCAAACAAGCGACTGGGAAGGAGCGGCAGACCTTTGGGAAAAAGAGCTGAATAACAAAAAGGAAAAGGTCGCAGGAAGGGCATGCTATAATATGGCCATTATCAACGAAATTAACGGCGATTTGGAAACGGCTTTAGAATGGGCATCAAAATCATATTCGGACTACAGAAATAAAGATGGGCTACGCTATGTAAATATCCTTCGGAACCGAATGTCCGAAGAGCGCCTTCTGAACCAGCAATTGTCACGATAGGGGCGCTGGGTTGGATGCTGAATGCCCGATATCTAAAACTTAGCCATAAAATCACTGAGGGTATTTTGCGTCTTGGACTATTCCGACCAACTTTGTAACCACACCTGCTGTGACAGATTTGTTTTTTGGAATTTGTTATTTGGAATTCTTCAACCTACCGCTTCTTTGTACACTTTCAGGCAACGTTCCCGCGCCTCCTTGTGGTCAACCATTTTTTCAGGATAGGATTCTTGGTCATGTTCGGGCACCCATTCCGAGATATACTTTCGATCTTTATCGAACTTGTCGACCTGGGTCATGGGGTTAAATATACGAAAATAGGGAGCTGCATCGACACCACTACCGGCTGCCCATTGCCAGTTGCCAACGTTGCTGCTCATTTCATAATCCAGCAGCTTCTCCGCAAAATAGGTCTCGCCCCAACGCCAGTCGATTAATAGATGTTTGCAGAGAAAGCTGGCAACTAGCATACGTACGCGGTTATGCATGTAGCCGCTTTCATTGAGTTCACGGATACCGGCGTCGACCAATTTAAATCCCGTTTCGCCTTTTTTCCATTTTTCGAATTCCTGCTCATCGTTACGCCATTCGATGCGGTCGTATTTTTTTCGGAAGGCTTCGTCTGCTGTGCGTGGAAAATGCCAGAGAATTTGCATAAAAAACTCCCGCCAAATCAGCTCGCTCCAAAACACCTCATTTTTCTCCGCAATGGCCTTTTTCATCATTTTACGCACGGAAACGGTCCCAAATCGCAAATGCGGCCCCAGTCGGGAAGTCCCGTTTTCCTTGGCGGGAAAATTCCGCGTCTTTTCATAGTTGTTTATTAATGCTGGCGTTACTACATACTCAGGAACTCTTACGGATGAAGTTTCAAAACCCATATCCGACAAGGAAACGTTGGGCAATCGGGAATGTTCAATCAGATTGTTTAGATACTGGCTTGTATAATGGATGGTCAAATGTGCATCGGCATTAAACTGCTCTTTCCATTTGTTCTTGTATGGCGTATAAACGACATAAGGGTCGCCATCACCTTTAACCACTTCATCCTTTTCAAAAATAACTTGGTCTTTAAAGGTTTTGAAATCGACATCTTTAGCCTTCAGAAATTCCTCGATGCCTTCATCACGATTCTTGGCGTAGGGCTCATAATCGTGATTGGTATAGACCTCTTGAACCTCATATTCTAGGCACAATTCCTTGAAAACCGACTCCGGTTTTCCGTGGTATAAGGCAAGCGAACTACCGTGCTCTTTCTGCAGTTCGTCACGCATTTTCTGAAGTGTTTGGTGGATAAAGGTGACCCGCGCATCGTCTTTCGGCAACTTATCTAAAATCTGGGTGTCGAAAATAAAAATGGACAGTACGGGAAAATCTCCCTTAAGTGCCGCCAGAAAACCGACATTATCATCCAGACGTAAATCCCTTCGAAACCAGAAAATGGATATTTTTTTGTTCATGCTTTGTTGCTATGCGCAGTACGCCGAAAGCCATACGCTATTTTTAATGTTTTTAAACCTTCCGACCAACCATGCGAAGAAGAGATTGGCGTTTAGTTAATATTCAACGTAGACATTCCCCCATCAACACCCACAACCTGTCCGGTCATCCAAGTGCTGTTATCGCTGAGTAAAAATTTGGCGATATCGGCAATATCTTTAGCCTCGCCAACACGTTTTAGCGGATGTCTTTCCGCCATTTTTTCTTTCTTTTTATCATTGTTGAGAAGCCGTTCGGCAAGCGGGGTATCCACTAGGGAAGGAGCGATAACGTTCACCCTTAATTTAGGCGCATATTCTGCGGCCAATGACTTGGCAAAGCCTTCGATAGCTCCCTTGGCAGCAGCTACACTTGTATGAAAGGGCATTCCAACGCCGACGGCGACCGTACTGAAAAAGACCATGCTGGCCCCATCCGCCATTTTGGGCATGATTTCTTTGACCACTTTGACCATTCCGAAAAAGTTGAGCTGCATATCTTCCTCAAAGGTATCCATACTCATCATTTTAAAGGGTTTTAGATTAATATTGCCTGGGCAATAGACAAAGCCGTGCAATTCATCGGGTAGCGAAGAGGTGTCCAGTTCGTCGGATGTAGCATCGAAATTGATATACTCGACATCAAGGTTTTCGAGGGTATCGTTCGTTCGGGAAGCAATAAATACATTATGTTCTTTTAGTAATTGTTTCGCCAATGAAAATCCGATGCCATGTGATCCGCCAATTAATAGTATGTTCTTTTTCATGAAAGGAGTTTTTGGGTTTATAAGTTTTAAAAAAAAGTTTATGGGTTTATGGGTTTACGAAAAAAGGGATTATGAGTTTAAAAAGAAAGTTTATAGGTTTATTGGTTTGTGATTATGGAAAAAATTATACAACTTATCACTTATCACTTATCACTTATCACTTATCACTTATCACTATTCACTATTCACCTTCTCTATACCGAGGTAAACCGTAACTCTTTAACACTACCTTTAATAGTACCGAAAAGTGCGATCAACTTTTGTTCCCTATGCGAGAAAATTTGCTGCAATTGCCTTTTTACAAAAATGGGATGTGCCAATTGGCCTAAGATACCCATGGGCAGCTTATAATCGATAATATCTTCCATTTCCGTACCGCCATCGATTGTATGGAGAAAATGTTTGTGATGCCATAGCGCATAAGGTCCGAATCGCTGTTCGTCGACAAAATAGTCTCCTTCGTTCACATGCGTAATTTCCGTAACCCATTTGGTAGAATACAAAGGAAAAGGAGATACTTCGTAGGCTATAATCTGTCCTGCGAACATGGGCCTATCTCCACCAGATAAAATGTTGAATCCCATGTGTTCTGGCGTAATGATCTTCAGGTTTTTAGGTTCTGAAAGAAAGTCCCAAGCCTCCTGTTTTGAAATGGGTAGGGATTGTTTGGAGTGCAATCGGTATAGCTTCACAAATTCGATTTTTAACAAATATAAATCCATTTTTGTTTAACAAAAAATTATAAGGGTTAAACAAATAATAAAGTGAGTCCGATTAAAATGAGTACGGCAGAATGAATTTCGCTATCCAGATCCCCTATAAACTTAGAATTAACAAGGGTCGGCCACGGTAAGCGAATTGGATTTTGCTAAAAAGGGACTTCAAATTAAGATATTGTTAACAGGTGATGTGGCCGTTTAGAGTAGCTTTGTGCAAACTTAAAAATAGAACAGATGAAAAAATTACTTGTATTAACTGCTTTCGTTTTTGCGTCCTATTCTTTGGAAGCGCAAATAGAAACCCCAGCGCCCAGTCCCTTTTCAAAAGTGGAACAAAAAGTGGGCTTGACCGATGTAACCTTGGAATACTCCCGCCCTGCGATGCGGGGCCGTACTATTTTCGGGGATTTAGTACCCTATGACAAACTATGGCGCACCGGAGCCAATGCGAACACTAAAATTACCTTTGGCGACGATGTGACCATTGACGGCAAAGAGGTAAAGGCCGGTACGTATTCAGTTTTTACAAAACCTGGCAAAGCCAGCTGGGAGATATTTTTATATACAGATACTGAAGGTGGGGTCCCCAAACAATTGGACGAGAGCAAAATCGCTGCAAAAACCACATCCGAGGTAATTCCCTTTCCTATGGACATCGAAACCTTTACGATGGGTTTTGATGATCTGGAATCAGGTTCTGCCATTTTGGGAATAATGTGGGAAAATGTCTATGTGCCTCTGAAAATAGAGGTGCCCACTGAAAAAATGGTCTCTGAAAGTATCGAAACTACAATGGATGGAAGTCCTAAAGGTGAAGATTATTATACTGCGGCCGTATATTATCTCGAATCGGACAAGGATATCAAAAAGGCCCAGGAGTGGATGGGCAAAGCGATGGAAATGACCGACGATCCGGCATTTTGGCAATTGCGTCAGCAGTCGTTGATCCAGGCCAAGGCAGGTGATAAGAAAGCGGCCATCAAGACCGCTGAAAAATCTTTGGCCAAAGCTAAGGAAGCGGGTAACGATGATTATATTAAAATGAATACGGATTCTTTGAAGGAGTGGGGGGCGAAGTAAGGTCCTTATCCTTTACTTGTCTAAAAAATAGTGTAAGCTATACACTTTAATGCATCTATCTTTCCTCGAATTAGTCGAGGCTAAAAACTTTTGCCCAGTTGCAGTAGCGGTTGCAGTGACTGCTTACCGCTACTGCAACTGCAACTTGCAATGTTGCAGAAGGAGTTCATTACTTAAAAACTATGTACTTTTAGTGTATGGTGGTTTATTTTTATGGTATGAACCCTGACTTCCAGAAGTCGGGGTTCATTGTTTTATGGCCCAACCGGCCGTTTCCCATACATCTTTCGGTACCAAGGGTTTTGATACATCTTTTTTTAGCCCATTGGTACCCTGTTCATAAAGCGCCAAAGCCAGAGCACTTTTGAGATTTTTATCGCCCGTAGCTTCTTTTAGTTTTGAAATAAAGCTGGACAGTTCCCTTTGTTCCCCGGATTTTTTCATCGCCAATAAACCGTATAGATGGTTCAGGGAATTTGAGTTGCGGTGATTTTGGGAATATTCCACGATTTCAGTAAGAAGTGTTTTGCTTTTTTCGGTTTCCCCGGTTTCTTTCAGGGCCAGGGACAGCAGATAATCCTGTGCCCTTTCATCGGGATTATAGGGTTTTCCGACACCGATGTTTTCTGGCCACTCCTTAGATTTTTGCAACACTTGAATCGCCTTTTTATAGTTGTCTTTCTCCAAATTGGACTTCGCAACACCGATATGTGCCCTTTCGTATATATCACGGCTTTCGCTGGCATGTTCGTAGGGCAGTACTTGGATGTTCTTCAAAACAGATAGCACTTTTACGAACCGACCTGTGTTTAGCAAGCCTTTGGCGTGGGCCAAACCGATATTGTAGTTTTTCGGGAATTTGGAATAGGCTTTCTTTGACAGGCCGTAAGCTTCTTCATAGTCAGCGTTTTTAAGGCGGAACTGAATATCCTCTTCCCAGACTTTCCAGTCATTGGGCTGCATATCCAATGCTTTCGTTAGATCTTTCGATGCGCTTTCGGCAGCATCGTCCCCTGTCATCTTTGCCCGGAACCTATAGAAAATATCCGAATCAGGTCTGTTGTCCAAAGCCTTTAAAAGGGTCTTTCCCTTTTCAACCAGTCCCACGGCCAAGTAGTTTTGTGCCAGATAATAATCGAATTTCCAGCTATCGGACTGCTGTGCGGCCCATTCCATGACAGGAAGGGTTTCTCGGCGGTAGGGAGATACAAAATCCACTTTGTCATTTGCGGTTTCTTCCAGAAGTGTATTGCTTTTTGCGGCATCTGTTTTTCGCAGCAAAAAGGCTTTCCAAAGCTTATTTTTGGTGTCTTTTTTATCTTGGTCCAATAGGTGAAGGGCTTCTTCCTCTAATCCTAAGCTCCGATATTCTAGGGCAAGTCCCAAAAGGGTTTCGGATGGAAATTCATTTTTCAAGACTAAGACGGGATTTTGTCCTTCCATAAAGCTTTTTTCCGTTTGTGTGAAATAATCCAAGGGAGCGATTTCGGAAATTGCGGTTATTTCTTTTTCGAATTGCTCTTTTTGTTTTTTCTTTCGCGCGGTGACGGCCAATACTTTTCTGGCATTTAGGTTGTACGTGTTGAAATCCAATGCTTTTTGGCCATATATTTCAGCCCTTTTGTAGTTTTTCGATGCCAAATAGAGCTCCGCCATTTGTGCAAAGGCGACCGAGCGGTATTTGGTATCTCTAGCCGCCCAACCCAACGATTCTAGGGCGTTTATAGTATCATTCATCGCGCGGTACGTGATTCCTGCGGTATAATTGGCGCCGGAATTGTAGGTATCCATTTGTAGCATACTATTGGCATGTTGCAGGGCAGTACCGTAATTGGTTTTGCGATATTCGAGTTGTGCCAATGTGATAAGTCCTTCCCGATGCGAAGGGTCTAGCCGGACCAATTCGGATAATTTCTTATGGGCCAGATCGTATTCGCGGAAATCCAAGGCTTCCCTGCCCTCTGCAAGTAATTGCCCCGATGGGGATACTTGTAGGTTTTTATCGGGATAAAAAGGCCTCTTAAGAAGTTTGGCATTCGGATTGTTGGTATAGGATAATTCGGTACCTTCCACAAAAACCTGCAGGCTATCGGATGCCTTCAAGGGAAGCGATTTAGAGAAAATTTCCATGGGTTTTAATTCCAGGTTTTCGGTAAAGGCCGTCTTTCCATTAAGAACTATCTTTAGTTCACTATCCAATTTCTTTAGGGCATTCAGACCGATCTGCATTTGGTTTCCCTCTATCTCTACGTTCAGTACACCTTCTTCGGAAGCATCTACCATGCCCCCGATGTCTTTGTAAGGAAACCAGATTTCATGCCATTTATCCATCATATACGGGTCAAAACCGACCTGACTGATGGGATTGATGGCCCCTCCAGAATACTGGTCAAGTAACCGGCCTGCCTGAAATTCGATGTATTGACCGTCAGAGTTGGTGAGCAGATCCTCCCAAATACCACCAGAGCGGGACAAGGCCCACAGCCATAATTTTTGTCCTGGCATCTCTTCATAAGGTGCCCATTGGCCAAAACCGAAATTGCGATCGTGGTAATAGCCGCCAAAAAAATCATTGTATTCCCCGACGACATGGTAGGATTTTGCAGGGCCGAAATTATTGTTTTTGTACAGGGCTAGATTTCGATCCTGATTGTCGATAGGCCAGGGATGCGCATCGCCGCTATGCTCAACGTATGCGTTGCCCGGAATGATGAACTCAAGGTCGTCGGAAGTAACGGCGGCCGCGGTCATCCAATTGTAATAGGCTTCCGTTAAAGGCGATGCGTTATACCAAGAGGCGTTGGTCTCGAAATAGGCCTTGTCTTTTTCTAAACGGATTTCGACCGCCCAAGAGGTGTTTGACGGTAGGTCGGTACTGCCCACGATACAGCTTACGCTACCGTCGGCATTGGTTCTTGTGATATAATCGACGGGTGTAGCGGTTGAAGGATGATGGCCGATTATGCCGAAATTGAACTCTATGCCGCCCGAGGTCCAAGGTCCTCTCATGGCGATATTACGGAATTTGACGACTTCGTTTTTGTAAAGAAATTCCTCGCCCGTACTTTTTTCGATGGCGCCCCACACTTTGCCCCCGATTTCGGGAAGTATCATCACTTTGATGTAGGTATTCTCTAAAGTGACGACTTTCCAATCTTTTTTCTCGGACGTATGTTCGTATTCTTCGAACTTGAAATACGGGTATATTTTTGGATTCTCCGCAAGGATAGGAACGGGATTCGGTTTTGAGAACCCGTAGGTGTCCAAGGATTGTATTTCTTCCTTTATGGTTACGGATTGTGCTTGGGTTGCCGAAGCAAAGAGGATGGTTAGTAAGAGAAATGAAAAGTAGCTTAGCCGTTGAATCATTATTGATTTGATTTGAAATTTGCAAAATTGTACCAATTATTTAACTTTATAGGTCTTTACTCCCATGTTATTTCTTGCAAAAAGAATAAGTTCTTCCCCATCTACCAATTTTAAGGAAGTGATATCCCTGACCTCGCCATCGATGTTGAGTCCGCTTTCTTGTGTGCTTACCGGTTTAAAATTACCCTTGCCATTTCCTATAAGCAGCAAACCTTTGTTAGCATCGTAACGGCCGTACTTTACCCGGGTGCCGAAGAAATTCCCCGCAAGGATTACATCTAAATTTCCATCGGCATTTAAATCCTGGATTAGAATACCGTATATCGGTGCGAACTGCGCTGGAGTGGGTAGCGGTGTTACCTTAAATCGGTTGTCGCCCAGGTTTTCGATATAGCTGGTCGCAAAGTTTTTGGCTTCCAGAATTTGGGCATCGGACAGTTCTTCGGATGTAAAGACATCCGTGATTTTTTGATCGGCGTAGTCGGAATAATTCACATACTTTCTTTTAAGACCACTAAGCTGGCCCAACAGATCATCTTTGGAGAATACGGGATAGCTTTCTCCCATGATATAAGAAGTCAGTATGGGGTCAAGCGAACCGTTGTTGTCAAAATCTTTGTAGTAGATTTGGACGGGTTCGTCAGGGGATGCTTTTAATTGGGAGTTCAAGCCGAAATTGCCAACGATATAATCCGTATCGCCATCGTTGTCAAAGTCGCCTTCCTCAATGCGGTTCCACCATCCTTGTGTATCTTTGAGTCCCGAATTCGCTGTTAGTTCGGTCAATTCACCGCCGATATTTTCAAAAGCGCGGATGGCCATAAATTCTCCGACCAACATTAAGTCGGCTTTGCCGTCACCGTTAAAATCGGTCCAAATGGCATCAGTTACCATTCCGGGCGATTCCAGAGCTGCACTCACCGATACGGTGATATCCTTAAAATTTCCTTTTCCGTCGTTTTCTAGGAGGTAACTTCTGGTAGCTCTCGGATATTGGCCGGGTATGCCCTTTCCGCCAACGAACAGATCTTGGTCACCATCGTTATCAAAATCATTGGCAGTAACGCATGAAGCGCTAACGGACATCTGCGGAAGGGAGGTAGAACTCTTTGTAAAGCCTCCCTTTCCATTGTTTATATACAATCGATCCTGTAGTTCCGGGGCATCGATCTCAAATTCGTTGCTTCCGCTGACCACGTAGAGGTCTAGATCACCATCGTTGTCGGCATCGAAGAAGAGGGCGCCAATGTCTTCCGATCCGGAATCGGCATCGAAAGCTGCCTTTTTTGTTTTAAAACCACCTTCGACGGTCTGCACCAACAATTCACCGGGACTCTCTTTGGCCCCACCGATAAAAACATCTTCCAGACCATCACCGTTCACATCGCCTTTGGCCATTTTCGGGCCTTGGGTCGAGAGTTTGTGGGGCAGTAATTGTTCACGTTTGAAATCGATGTAATTGTTTTCTTTATGGATGAACGGTACGAGACTATCCTGTGAAACGTCGGTAAAGTATCTTTGAGCGGAAGGGCTCACTTTTTTGATCACTTCTTCGGATTCATCTTGTTTTATGACCAGAGTTTGGCCCGCCTTTATGCCGGTAAGAACTTGTCCCCTAGAATCGGGCCATGCCACGGTAAGGCTATCGACCTGTTCGGCATTCCCAAGGCCGAAGACCAGGGCATAGTCTACGGACGATTGGTAGCCTCTGGAAGGTATCAGTTCTTGCACGAGCTTTTGTTCCCCGATGTGAACGGTAACTTTGGATCCGATGCCAAAGGTATTTTTGTCGTCTCCTTTCAGTTGTATTTTTAGATAATGGTTATCGTTGAACTTTTCGCTGTTGTTGCGGTAGACGAACGCCTCCTCTTCGATATTGTTCACGACCAAGTCTACATCACCGTCGTTATCCAAGTCCGCATACGCAGCTCCATTAGAGAGCGATTTTTGATCCAGTCCCCATTCGGCGTTAACCTTCGTAAAGGTCAGATTCCCATTATTGCGGTAGGTGTAATTTTCCTCGATCGTGGAAGGAATGTTTTCCAAAAGTTCCATAATCGCCGTTTGTTTGCCTGTCTGGTTTTCCTTGAGCTTTTCTTGAACCGCATAGTTCATGAAATCCATATTCGTATAATCGCGCTTATATCCATTCGTGATAAAAATATCTTTGAAGCCGTCATTATCGAGATCGGCAAAAAGGGACGCCCAACTCCAATCCGTATTCGAAACCCCCGAAAACTGGCCGATTTCGGAGAACGACTGCCCTTCATTGTTCAAATGTAGCATATTACGCATGGTCTGGTTGTAAAATCCCGATGCTACCAAAAGTTGGTATTTGTCGTAATTATCGGGTCCAGATACCATTTTTTGACGGGCATTGCCTTCCGGCAGCATATCCAAGGTCATGATATCGGTATAGCCGTCGTTGTTGATGTCGGCGATGTCAGAACCCATGGAAAACAAGGACGTGTGACCTACAACATTTTCCAAATTTTCATAAAATGTACCATCTTGATTGTTGATATAGAGATAATCCTGTTCGTTGTAGTCGTTCGATACGTAGATATCCAACCAGTCGTCGCCGTTGATGTCGGAGACCGCCAGGCCCAGTCCGAAACCAAGAACATTCGATGTGAGACCCGCTTCTTGACTTACGTCCTTGAATATTCCACCCTCGTTTCTGTACAACTTATCGGTATAAGCCTGATTTTTTCTGTTTTTTAAGGAAGCCGTAATTTGACCGAAACCGGCATATTCTTGGGTAGAATGGTTTAAGACGTATAGGTCTAGATCGCCGTCTTTATCATAATCAAAAAAAGCAGCTTGTGTGGAATACCCGGAATCGGCGACACCGTATTCGTCGGCTTTTTCCGTAAAGGTGACTTGTCCGGAATTTGATGAAGGACCGTTGTTGATGAACAATAAATTTTTCCTTTTGGCTGGATCGGGAGCCGCGGAGCGGCAGACGTAGATATCCAACAATCCGTCGGCGTTGACGTCGGCCATAGTAGTACCCGTATTCCACAGGCCCTCGGCAAATACACCTGCTTCTTTAGCAATTTCTTCAAACTCAAAATTACCTTTATTAATGTAAAGGTGGCTACCGACCATATTTCCGGTAAAATAAATATCGGGTAAGCTGTCGTTATTGACATCTCCGATGGAGACTCCTCCCCCGTTGTACAGATATCCGTAGGTCAAGACATTAAACTCTTTGGTTTCCTGTACAAGGTTCTTAAAATCTATTCCCGTGGTTTTTGGAGACAGTAGCGTAAAATGTTTGCTGTCATCTTCTTTTTGACAAGAGTAGGCGACGAAGATAAGTAAGCAAAATTTTAAGATCGAACGCATGTCATATTCTCAAATGAAATTACTGTAAATCGAATATATTTGAAATCCAATTTAAAAAAAAGACCGCTTTTTGGCGGTCTTTTTGTATGAAAAATAGGGACCATCAGTTTTTGGCATCCCACCATAATTTGGTAGTACCCAAATCTGGGCCTCCCAATAAGTTGGCTACTGCGGCTTCTGTAGCAGCCGTATTATCGGCGTATTCAGTAGCTGTATAAGTCATTCTTCTCGGCAGCTCGTCTACCGCTATGTTCGGATTTATACTGTTCAAACGATTGTAGAGAGTAGGATATCCCGTTCTTCTGCGCTCGGCATATGCTTCTTCGCTATCGGGCCAAAGGGCGATCCATTTTTGGGTGATAATCTGTTCCAATTGCTCTTCTTGAGATCCAGCGGCATTATAGGCCACCGGTACGGTCGAGACGGGTGGAGTGGTACCGTTGAAAGATGCTGGTGTTAAAGTACTTGTTACATAATCATTCCCTGACAGATTGGTTCCATCATAACCCAATTGTAGATGGTTGGCTACAATACCTTGATTGTATAATTCTTCGGCCGTTCCTCCCATGGCCCAACCTCTTAGCGCACCTTCTGCCCTTAAGAAATAAGGCTCGGCTGTAGCCATAATTATCCACGGTGGACCCGGATCTCCCCCTAAAGTATAGGGTTCTGACATGTTAGAAGCTAGACCGTTAAAATTGGTGGTGGCCTTCGTTTCGGCAGTTTGACCGTTACGCATACCTTCGTATGGGAATTCAACACCAGCCGGATCGTCAGTTGGATCTGGGATTTCGGCTGGGGCATAAAAGGAAGCGATACGAGGATCCTGATATCCCTTTAAGATACTCTCCATATCGGCACTCATACGAAATTCTCCCCACTGGGTAATCGTTGTATAGCTGTTCTGAAAATTAATATCTGTTTGAATTAAGGCATTATCATCATTTGATAACATTACACCATCGGCTACCGCCTTTTCGGCATTGCTTTGTGCAAGTGCGGGATCAACATAAGAAACACGCATTGCCAAACGCAGTCGTAAGGTATTGGCAAATTTTAACCAAGAGTCAACATCACCACCGAAAATTACATCATTACCACCTAAAAATGAGGTTCCACCCACATTAGATTTCAGAACGGTCACTGCTTCTTCCAAAGATGTAAAGAAATCGTTGTAAATGAACTCTTGTGAGTCGTAGGGAACTTCTTTTTCCGAATTACCGAAGCTCGAGTAGGGGATAGGCCCCCATAAATCGGTTATTCTATGATAAGCGTAGACTCTCCAAACTTTCATCATGGCATTTTCTAAAGTAAAACCGAGTGCTTCAGCATTGTCTTCGGAAAATTTAATGAGGGGAGCAGGTCGTTGATAGAAATAACTATAGGCCCCGTTCAACCAACCTCCTACCAATTCAAATTGATCACTGCCAAAATTCGGTGCCGTTGTAGCAAAATAGTTGGCATAGACGTCTGGAAATAGCGAGTGTCCTAACTGGAAAGGTCCCCTCGCTTGATCAAAGGGCATATAATTCGGCGTGTATAGCGCCCTTTTGACAAACAACGGATATTCGGCTGCTGTCACCGCATCTTCCGTAAAATTCTTGGGATCAGTGTTTAGTTCGGTAAAATCATCGGTACAACTTGTGACGTATGTTAGCAGTAATATGCCTAAACACAGTTCTGTTATTCTTTTCTTCATGTTTTTTCTTTTAAGATATTACAATTTTATTAAAATCCAAAGTTAATCGAGACACCAATGCTACGCGATGTAGGTAAAGCAAAAGCCTCACGTCCTTCGCTGGAATTATCTGTATTGTTGACTATTTCTGGATCGAAATTTTCTGCTTTGTTGGTAATAAAGAATAGGTTTCTTCCCACCAAAGAAAAATTGGCCGACGTCAAGAATGTGTTTGATAACAAATTTTGTGGTAGGGTATAGCCCAATACCATTTCCCGTAATCGAATATTGGAGAGATCCCTAACAAATGCCTCACCGACAGGCGTATTTCTACCCCCTACACGGTTGTAGTAATCTTCTGCACTAACGGATATGGTATTTGGTGATCCATCTTCCCTTACCGCTGTTTCACCGGAAAAAATATTTTCTCCAAAGACGAGACCCCCGTCACGACCCTCGGCCGTATAGTCCAAGACACCGTCTCTAGCAAGAATGGCCTCGGAAAAACTCGTAACACTACCTCCCTGTCGAATATCGATAAGCGTACTAAAATTAAAGTTCTTATAACGGAACGAATTTCGAATACCACCCAACCAGTCGGGATTAAAATTTGCTATCTTAACGGCATCGCGACCAGGCGTAATAAGAGGTAGACCCAAATCGTCTACAATTACCCGACCTTGATCGTCACGCTCAAAACCTCTTGAATAAATGTCGCCGTATTCACCACCTACTTCCAGCACGTAATCACGGATAAAGTCGCTATTAACTGTTAATCGATCAAATCCTTCGGCTATTTCAAGCACCTCATTTTGATTGGTTGCAAAGTTCAAGTCTAAATCCCAAGAAAAGTTGTCATTGTTGACTATGGTTGTGCCCAATACTACTTCAACCCCTCTGTTTTGGATATCACCACCATTTTGAAAAACGTTCGCGATACCTGAGGCTACCGGTGTTGGCGTACTAAAAATCTGATCAAAGGTATTGGCCTTATAGTAAGTAAAGTCGAAACGAAGTCGGTTATCGAAAAACCTTGAATCAAAGCCAAGTTCCAAAGACTGTGTACTTTCCGGTCTTAAGTTTGGATTGGGTTGGGTTGGGTTGATATCTAAAGTACCAAAACGGATATCCGCCCTTCGGGACAATCGAAAAGACCCGGTGTCGTTACCAACCTCTGCCCAGTTAGCGCGTAGCTTTAAAAAGCTTAAACCACTTCCGAAATCGACTAAAT
>JAGXIC010000214.1 GCA_024635875.1 Pricia sp. | reverse complement strand
AAGCTACTCCAGAATAATCGACGAACTAGGTGAGGACGTAAATCGCGAGGGACTGGCAAAAACTCCGGAAAGAGCCGCAAAGGCAATGATGTTTTTAACGCAAGGTTACAAGCAAGACGCCGTCGAGATTTTAAAAAGTGCCATGTTTGCGGAAAGTTATGACGATATGGTAATTATTAAGGACATCGAGCTTTATTCCCTTTGCGAGCATCATATGTTGCCTTTTTTCGGCAAGGCGCATGTAGCTTATATTCCTAATGGCCATATTGTTGGTTTGAGCAAAATTCCTCGGGTGGTGGATGTTTTCGCGCGTAGATTGCAGGTACAGGAACGGTTGACCCACGATATTTTGGAGTGTATCAATGAAACGCTTAAGCCCAAAGGTGTTGCCGTGGTCATCGAGGCCGCCCACATGTGCATGATGATGCGCGGTGTACAAAAACAAAATTCCTTAACCACCACATCGGGATTCCGTGGTCAATTCGAGAAAATCGAGACCCGGAACGAATTTTTGAAATTAATCAGTTCGAATTTGTCTTGACAAATTCAAACGTCAGACACAAATACAAAAATCAAATATAAATAGTTTATGAGCCCGCCTGCCAGACGGGCAGGCTTATTGGTTTTTGAAGTTTAGAAAAATAAATTACGGATTACGGATTACGGATTACTCCCAAAGCGCGGGGCTGACCAGTGCCAACTGCCACTACTTTTTTTGGCACTTTTTTTGCCTTACCACGTGTGAACATCTAATTTTCACATGGATAAATCAAAAGACAACAAATACAAAAAACTGCTACTCGGCCTTTTATTCGACGGCATCGGCATGCTTTCCTACGCAATTCCCTTTATCGGGGAATTTTCAGATCTCATTTGGGCACCTATCGCTGGCTGGCTCATGACCCGAATGTACAAGGGGAAAATTGGTCAAGGCGCCGGTATCATAACGTTTATAGAAGAAATTATCCCAGGTCTTGACATCATTCCCACCTTTACCATCATGTGGCTGTACACCTATGTTTTTAAAAAAGTGCCTGAAAACAGAACTATTAAAGTGAAGTAGTAGGTAGTTTATTTTCGTATCGGATTTATCCGTACCGTTCAAAGTTAAATCCAGTTTGGGATACGTCCTATTTTTTATGGTGATTTTTAGCGTAAAAATGAGATGTGATTTCGATCTATCATCCCGAATTGAGGTATCTTTGGCTGCCCTTGGGATGGTCCATTGCAACATCAATATTGATTCCTATGAAACATGTTTTGGTCCTTACGGATTTTTCCGAAAACGCCCGGAATGCCATGAACTACGGAAGCGTACTTTTTGAACGGATTCCGACCGTTTTCCATCTTCTCAACGTACACCGACCTCTTCGAGACAGCAAATACGAAGGGGAGTGGTTAGATCAATGGGCGGATCAGGTTATGGACGATCTTGGAAAGTGGCTGAAGGATGTCAAGCGGGACAATAAAAATCCCCGGCATTCCTTCAACGCTACCGCCAAACCCTTACCCTTCGCCGATGCCATAAAAGAAGCTGTGGCCAAAAACAGTATCGACCCTATCCTGTTACCTACGAAAGGGCCCCAAGGAGCCTGGGAGAATTTTTTGGGCACCCAAGCTGTAAGCGTGATCAATACCATTAAAAATGTGCCGATCATTGGTGTACCCAAAGCTTTTAAGTCCAAAAAACCTTCCCAAATCGTATTTTCCACCAATTTTAAAAGGGCATTTAACAGAAATGAACTTGAAATCTTGATCGTATTGGCCAAATCGTTGCGCTGCAAGATAAAGATAGTCCAGATCACGAACGATAGAAGTCTGGACGAGTTTCAGAAGCTCAATAAGGAATACCTAACGGATATCTTTGGCGGACTTGAACATTCCTTTGAAAAGATCAAGGTAAAAACGTCGGAAACGGCCGCCATCAATGATTATGTCAGGAAGATGGAGGGCGATATGATCTCTTTGGTCAACCACAGGTACAATTTTCTGCAAAAAATTACGCAAGAAAATGTGGTAAAGAAAGTAACGTTCAACAGTGAAGTACCTATTTTGGTATTGCCCGAATTGGTCGGTCAACGACCTGTTACGACAGATTTGGGTCAAACCAAACGGATGGTGCTGTAGCTCGTTTTTGGGTATGCCAAGCTTTTTTAGCAAACAGAGGATATTGCACGTAAAGGAGAAACAAGTTTAAATTCAATAGTATACTTCTTGCCCCCAAAATAAATCCCTCCGACTTCGACAATCGGAGGGATTATTGCTTCGAGAAACGATTAGGCTATCGCTCCCTCTCCAAACACCGCTGCAACTGTTTCCCACATTGGCCCAAACATGCTTCCCTTGTTTTACGTTGGCACTCTACTTGGCATGTACAATCATTGTCAGGGCAGGCTTAAAAGCAGTAAAGTTTATTTTTTCATTCTAATCGAATCTCATATCAAGATAGCGTACTCACACTGTTGGACATAAGCGGAAAGATGTTTGCTTTAGCGACGACTCCAAGGCTCTGAAGTTATAATTTCCCAGGGAGGATCATATGGATCGTCGTAGTTGTAAATATCTGCAGCTGCAACTGGGTCGTATCTTTCCTTTAAAAAGAACATTACATAGGTCAAATCTTCGCCATCGCCCCTTGTTGTATAGGTAAGGTTTAGCGTATTACAACTATATATGATTTCCCCACTTCTAAGGGTTTTCTTTGGTACAATAGAGGTGTTATAGGTAATGTTGAGGTAGTCCGCCCCAGGGGTGAAATCGTGGGTGCCTGAATTCTCAAAAGCATGTCTTTCCTCCTTATAAAACACTTTGTCATTGCAAAAATCCGAATTTAGAAGACTTACGTTGGTTTGATAACTAGCCCCAAACTGTTCAAAAGTGCCATCGTCGAAAAAACTGACCTCCTCCCAAAAAATGTATGCCTGATCTACGTGCAATGGCCTCCATTTTGGGTTGACCTGAGTGGTGTCGACCAAGTTCGTTAAAGGATCTACCAAATAGTGGCTACAATCCCTGCTGCCCACGGGGTAACTCTCGGTTCCGCTGCAGCACCCTCCTGTGACGTAACCCCCAAGGGCGGTATTAAATGTTTTCTCTTTTCTAATGAGTTCGCTTGACTCGTTGAAAACAAAGGTATATCGCCAAACCCATTTAAAGGGAACTGGATCACTACCTGCAGGAATTGTGACGGAACAATCCGAAAAGCCATTTAGTTCGTCGTCGTTCGGTTTCTCAATATCCACAATACCTATGTGGTCCTTTATGGGCATACCGTTCACATGGGGCATCAAATGAATGGGGAAGGTTATGGGGTAGTCCTGAAAGTTGGCTATAGGCAAGTCATCGATATTTATATAGAAAACATCCGTAGAATCCCGCGCTTCGTCCGCTACAACTGGTATATCGTAATAGAAAGATCCATTCGGAAACCCGACGAAAACCCCTGTTATATCATCCAATCCATCATGCCGTATCGTTATGGGATAGCCAACGCGCATACCCTTTGTAAGATAAATAGTATCCTTTGGATCGGTCGGAATGGGGGAGTTAGGAACACTAGGCATTTCCCCGGCTACCTTTGTGGCATCCATCAACGACAAATGTTCCAAAATCAAATCGGCATCAAGGGAATCTGCCGGCGTTACAATCGTATCCTGTCCGCCGCCCTGGCTTCCCTCTGCAGGGGGATTTTCCTTTGAGGGCGGATTTTTTTTCAGTTCCTCCTCTTCTTTACTGCAGGCGGTGATCATTAGGGCTATGCCCGCAAAAATGAGGAGTATACGAAAGCGTCTCCACAAAACATTCGTGATGGCTACTTTTTTTCCTATGGTGTACATGGCTTTTCTTTTTAAGGTTAAACTTTTGATAAAAGGTCGTGGGAAGCAATGAGGGTGTCCTGGGCCCCGACCTGAGATCTATCCCCAGAGGGCCTCTCCTTCGGCGGTGAATCTTTTTCCAGATTTTCCTCGTCCTTACTACAAGCTTCGATGCAGATTACGATCGATCCGAAAATTAGGAGCATGTGAAGGCATCTCCCGAATACACCTACGATTTTTGATTTTTTTCCAATAGAATACATGGCTTTTCATTTTTAGATTAAACATTCGATAAAAGGTGGTGGGGGAGATATTGGTGCTAAAATTAAGATAGAACAGAGGTTGCTCCCAGTCCCGATTCACCAGTGGCGTTCGCCGATGTATAAGTGGCCGCCACCGTCATATAAATGGCAAAGGGTACACCTCTTTTTTTAGCCGGGCAATCGATAAGAGTTCCATAATTTTCTTTTTTTAGGTATCTATTTATTTTTCTAAGGGCTTCGAAAGGCTTTTTAGCCGCATGGGGCGTGTATACGAACTGGTTCTTTTTTTGTAGCAGGCCTGAATACCGACTTGCAATTTTAATGGGGTCAGCCATTTAGCAGGTACTTTATTAAAATCATTTGTGTGGATGGTATCGGATTCTGTATGGATGGGAATTGGTAAGAAGAAAAATTAAATTAAATTGTAGGGTCGTAAACCAAGAGGCAATCAAAGCAATACCAAACCATCAAAAATTGATTTTTAAGGCAGGGTGTACGATGAAATAATTCTCCCATTTATATATTTTGTGATGGTATTGACACGATGCTGATTAAAGCATCTGCTGCACTAATCCCCAATTTTGTGGGTTGTCTCGTGTATACGGTAAGACTTAAAGAAATTATACTTTGCTTGAAATCTAAACAAAACGGACAGAATTAAAAAGTAGCATTTATCTGAAAACCAAAACTATGAGCACAATCTTTCTTGGCAGCTGTGACACCGGTAAAACACCTACGGACACAAAAAAATTTCTTGCGCCCTACCATCGTGATGGCATACTGAAAAACACCACTTCTTTTAGGGATGACGACCGTACCACTTGGCGGCGGTTTAGGGATACCTCATCTTCGGAAGTGGCACAATTGCAGCAATTTCTTTTTAAAGCCGGGTTTATGCCCCGGGGAGTGATCGACGGTGTTTTTGATTATGTCACCCAAGCATCCGTACGGCTGTTTCAGGAATATGTTAGGACAGTGGAGGGAGTCAGGGATATGCTGCCCGACGGCATTGTCGGTACAGGCACATGGGGCCATATTGACCGCTGGAAAGCTGCTGGCAAAGTCTCGGATTGGGGCATAGCTTCGAATACGAATCCCTCCAAGGAATATAAGGAATGGATGGATCTTTTACATAAGGCCAAGGCCCATTACCAACAGCATCCACATCCGATACTTTTGCAAGTTGCCGATTTTAGAAAACCATCCGATACCCGGAAGGTTGACGATTGGGAATTTGATTCAAAGGAAGTACATTTAATAGGCATACGTCGGGGCCAAGATCTGCATCAAGATCGTCGGGAAAATGACGATATTTTTATTTTATTGATCAATGGTATGGTATTTAAGTTTTGGGGCTCTACGGATGCAAACGAAGGCATGGCCTCGAGAAAGGATGAAGCATTTTTGGTAGAAGGGCAGCATAAATATCGCTTTGGATGGCACAAGATTTCAGAGGAAGGCAAAATTTACCGTGCGCTGAAACCTTTCCAATATGGCGTTTTGGTTTTTCGGGATAGGGACGATGACGATGCCCTTACGGAAGCCGACCTCCAAATGGGATTGGATGATAGCCCCAATCAAACCATCAATATCCATTGGTCGGGAATGGGAACTTCCAACTGGTCCGCCGGGTGTCAAGTTGTCGCGGGTAAAAGTTATATTAATCATTTGGACCAAGTTGTCGACTGTTCCGGTTTCGCGGCGACCGGCTATAGTACCTTGAATACTTCGGTAAAAAAAACCAAGGGAGCCTACAACGTCCTTGCCGATCTGATCGTCAGTTTTTCCGCTCCTGGGGTAAACCATGTTTTATACACCCTGGGTAGGGAAGCTTCGCTGAAATTGGACGCCAACCTCGGTGACAATTATGCCAAGGAGACTTTGGAGCGAATGAAAAGAACATAGCTGTATGCGATAATTTGAATCCATAGAATTCATTTTCCGATAAAATCGTTGCTTATACTATTGGACAATTCAAAGAAAATTCGCTCTATCTCAGCGGGCTGGTCCTGAAAGCTGCTCAGTGGCCGACTTGGGTTATTGACCGTTTGAAAATCGGCCAATTCTTTATGGTTGGTAAACCTGCTGTAGCCTACTATCACGCAATAAATCCTTAATCCTCGTTTTTTGGCCAGTTCAAGTAGCGGGGGCAGTTCGTTTTTTGTTATGAAATCTGAGGCCAGAAACGGGGTGGAAATCAATAAAATGGCTGCTTCCGCATTTTGCAGATTATCCTTTATTTCATCCCTCCATTTATCGCCTACCGCTATTCGCCGATCATCCCAAGGGTTAATTTTCAACCCTTCATTTTGCAATACTTTTAAATAGGGATTCAGTTTGTCCAACCAATCCTTGTCTTCATGGGCGTAGCTGATAAAAATGGTCTTTTCGGTCTTCGGTCGAAGTTTTATATTCAACTCTTTTTTGAGATCTTGTAAATTGTTTCCTTTTAAGGCGTTGTACTTTTTATACAAGGGGTCCACATCGGTGGTCTGACTATAGTTGATATTGCTATGGGTATATATACGTCTTAACTTCGGCAGCTCATACACTAGGGTACTCAAGGGGAAGTCTCCGAAATAGTTGCCTCCTATCCAAATGGTTCGTAAATTTTTAAGCCTGAATAGAATTTTCGGGAAAGTGTTGAATTTATTATACGATAGATTTATTTCACGCAGGTCCTGTAACTCACCAATTTCCTCGGGAAGATTTTGCAAATTATTATTCGCGAGTTGTAGCAACCGCAGGTTTTTTAGAAGGGACACCTGTTTTGGAAGGTTGATAAGCCGATTATTATTTAAATTTAAAATTTTCAACCTGGGCAATTGAAACAATTTTGAATACACTTGTGTAATTCTGTTGCCCGAAATATCCAAGGTTTCCAAACGTGAAAGATTTTCAATTTCCTTGGGAATACCCTTTATTGCGTTTCCGCTCAATTTTACCTTGAGAAGGTTCCTGTTGTCAAAGATTTCTTTGGGAATTTCCTCTAAAGATTGCTTTATTAAAACGACTTTTGGCTTAATACGAAGTTTAGACATTTTTTTGTAATTTTGGATTATCCCTCAGGAGGATAGGGATATAAAAAGCGTAAGCATCCACGGTACCTCACGAGTAAAAGCTTTTTGACATTCGGTTGTCATACTTTATGATGACATGTTTTTGAGCTGGGATCTAATCCCATACTAGCCGCTCATATTCTTCGGGATATGAGCACTTTTTTATGCCCCTATTTTATAACCAGACCTGCTCGTTTCCTCTACGGATTTTTCAAAAACAACGCTTACTACAGAATTGCCATGGCGTTGTTTTCGGGTATCGATTGTGGGACCTAGGCGGGATTTTTTAAAAAAATCCTCGAACTACATCATGATTTGGCCAATGGCATATAAGATTCGCGTTCCAGTTATCCAGAGGCATGATTCCCTTTTTGTTCATCATGTTCTACCAACACTTTTTGTATATCCTGTATAAAATTCGGGTTTACCGTTATGTCCATAAAGTTGATATGGGTGTAGATTTGTGGAACCGCTCCGTAGGAAAAAGCTACCGGCAAGATGGTAAGTAATTTTTCTACCGAGCGTTTATACGCCAAATCTACCTCGTTACGACAATGGTTCTTGCCGTAATACTCCTCCGAAAAAATGGGAAGAAAAAAACGGGAATCTACAATTGCCCACATATATTTAGCTGTAAAGGCTTCGCCTATACCAATGCTGTTCTTGTCAAAAAACAGGTTTAATTTATCGCCATTCGGTTTGCGAAATTCAGAAAGGGGTTCATAGATATTCTTGATTACCCAATCACTATTCCCACGCGAATAACTGATAAACACATCATACTTTTGTGAACCCTCGGCGACGCCCGTAACCAAGAACTTATGGGCAAAGCGCCAAGATAAAATGGCCGATAGCAAAATGGCGATCAGGGGAAGCCCTATAGGAATCACCAGCCCCAATGAAAGTATGGCCGCACCAATGACCAAAAGTAGGGTGAGACTAATGACAACGGAAATTATCGAGATAATGAGCGGCTTCGTCTGTAATTTTTTCACATATTTAAAGAACAATGCGAACAGCAGCGCGGTAAAAATGGCAAAGAACAAGATGAGTCCAAGGTAAACAAAAGGCTTGGTAAGGGGCTGTTTTGCTAGCGCATTACCCTTTAGCTGATCCAACAACGCCCAAGCCACCAAATGGATTCCAGTTTTATCGATTTTAGCGATTCTATCAGCCGCTAAACTTCCCACGATCAAAATTTTATCGTCCATATTCAAGGGAGATGAAAAAGTACCACCTGTAGTACTATCGCCCGCGTGCCGAAATTGTACTGTTTGCCTTGCCATACTCGCTTCATTACCCAACGGAAGAACAAATGCCCTTGGTTCGGAAGGGGGTGCATCTTCCAGTTTAACATCACGAGCTACTTTTGATGGTAGGGCCTCAATAAGTTCATAACCCCCACCCTCCCTAGGGAATTGCAATTCCGATTCATAGAACAAAACGCCCATTTTCTCCTCAAACATGGTGTGCAATCTGTATCCCTCTAAGTAATTTTCATATATTTCACTTGCTTGACTTTCTTCGTTTTTTTCGAATGTGATTTCTTCATATTCGCGCATATCATATACGCCGTAGACCTTTGTCTTTTCCCTAAGCCGTTTTAGAGCCTCTTTCAAGGTTTCCAGCTCTTGGGGTTCATTCTCAAAATAAATATCGAGCAATACGGCTTCAGGACGGACCTTTCGGGCCGATATGGTATCCAAAAGATTACTTAAACGCTTTCTATAATTGGCCCGATCATAGCCGGTCATATTCTCGGCATTATGCGGTAAATCAATAAGAAAGATACGTTTTGGCAATTCAATGTTCGCGGAACGGTCCAAATAAAAAGTCCGATATACGTAGTAGTCCAAAGATTGCCAAAAGGTGGTAAGGGTCGCCGCAATGCTTAATAAAACAACAAAAATTGCTAGGTAAATTGCTAGGCGTTTTAGGGTGGTCATCCTTTTAATCAGTATTGAGTTAATTGACTTTCCAAAGCATCGGCCAAGGCATAGTATTTATCACTTTCTTCGTAATTCAATAAAATGTCATAACACCATCCCAGATTCTCGTAATTGTCCAGTAAGTTCATTCCGATACTCCAAGCGGTCTCATAATCCTCGATGCTGACAAAATATTCAAAATCCTCTTTATTGTAGGCAAGGTCCTCGGAAATGATTGCCAAGGCCATACTACAATTGCTGACTCCTTCGTCCCAATTTTCAAGGCCATAGTTTGCCTCGCCAAGGCCAATATAGTTTTCGGCGATTAGTGGGTCATTGGGATCGAGTTCGTCTTCATAGAGCGCAATGGCCCTTTCAAATGGGTCAATGGCGGACGCTGGATTTCCGGCATCAAGATACAGCTCACCCAATAAAGTGTATTCCTCCACAATATATTCGGCATCAACGCCATTTGCGTCGGCTTGCTCCAGCTCTTGCTTAAAAAATGCAATAGCCTCGTCGTAGGACGGATAGGCCACTTCTTCCTCATAATTGTGATTAAAAGTTTGCTGGGGATCTCCGGCATTTAAAAGTGTGGTTTTGGTCGTGGTTAATTCACGCTCTTTTCGTGGTTTGTTTTTTGAATGCTCCGATATGCTTACGTTTACTTCCCGTTCGACGGCAACACTTCCTTCCTGAGTACTGAATCTGACATCCTTTCCGACAGCTTCAACGGTAAAAACGGTACCTTTCACTGCGCCTTGATGTTTGGTGCTCGGACCACTGGCTTTATAAAAATTAAGTTTATTGCTTACAAAATGTTGTACCGTACCCCAAAGGGTCTGATGTGTCTCTCCTTTTGGGGTAGCCGAAGCGAGATGTTTTGATCCAGGGCCCAATCTCTGTTTATTGCCATTACTTTCCAACCAGACTACCGTTTCGCCGGGTATTATGAACATCGTACCGGATGCGAATTTTTGATTTACCTGAACAGTGGCCTCCACAGGTTTCTGCTTTGGAGTAGCAAAGGTGATATTTAACCTATCTACGTTCTCACCATTAAATTCCAGTTTCCCTATGGTCGTTTGGGCATACGTTTCGGTAGTTACCAGACAAAATATAAGGGTTGCCAAGGCCCCGTTCAAATAAAAAAAAGCTTTAATGAAAAATATCGGACGTATCATAACACATGGATTCAGTTGTTGTTAAGAAATATTTCGGAACAAACACCCAGTTTAAAATATTTTGCAAATAGCTATTGCCTTCGCCTTTGTTCGGTTATTGCTCCTCTGCGTTTT
>JAGXIC010000213.1 GCA_024635875.1 Pricia sp. | reverse complement strand
TCCTTTGTCCACCAATCCACAATAAATTCCAGTCTGTTGTTGAAGAAACTAGCATCGAAACCGATGTTCAAAGTGGTACTGGTTTCCCATTTCGCATCTGGGTTTCCAATACGGCTCAGGGCAAAGCCTTCATCGGCACCGGAAGCCTGCCCCGTGGTCTGATACCAGGTTCTATCCCTATTGGAGTTATATAAAGAAAATTGGTTGTTGGGATCTACGTTGTTGGAATTCCCCATTTGACCCCAGCCTCCACGGAATTTGAGGTCCGTGATAACATCCTGATTCTGCATAAATGGTTCTGCAATGACCCGCCAAGCGCCAGAAACCGCTGGAAAAACACCATATCGATTATTTCCCCCAAAGCGTGAGGCACCATCGCGACGTAGTACGCCCGTGAGGTAGTATTTCTCGTCATAGTTATAATCCAATTTACCAAAAACGGAAAAGAAATTCACGCCTTTGAATTGATTACTGTTTACTACGGGGCTTTGTACTACGCTCAAGCTCTGAAAGTCAGGGTCGGTGGAGAACGGATTTAAACCTGAACCATTGATATTTCGACCGATCCCAGTGTTTAATGCTTCTACGCCGGCCAAAGCCTTAATGCGATGTGCGCCGAATAGTTTATCGTAACTGGCCGTATTGGTAAAGGTCCAGTTGAAGTTAAAACCGCTACCTTCATTATAGCTATCGTTTGCTATGGGTTCGGCATCCCCTAAATACGCAAAGTTGTAACCGGTAAAGTAATAATTGCTATATCCTCCACCAAGGCTTGACCTTAACGTAAGGCCGTCAAAGGGTTTTAAAACCACATAGACATTACCGATACCCCCAATGGAATAACTAGTATCTTTACTATCATCGGTAATTAATTGCCGTACCGGGTTTCTCGGGTTCCCGAAACCTGCAGCCTTTGTACTCGCAAAACTACCAAATTCATCATAAACCGGTATGATAGAAGACATTCTAAAGGACGATAGAATAAACGATTCGTCGTTCGCACCACCAATACCTCCAGCATCTCCAAACCCACCGGTCTGTGAGCGATAGGTTACCTGAAAATTCTCACCGATACTTAACCATGGGGCAATGTCCCATTCGGAGTTGAACCGTGCAGTGTATCTTGAAAAATCATTATTTAATAGTATACCGTTCTGATTTTGTCCTGAAATACCGGAATAGAAACGTCCATTTTCCGTACCCCCTTTGAAGCCCACTGTAAATCGGCTTATAGGCGCTATCCTCGTGATTTCCTTGTACCAATTGGTACCTCTCAAGTTAGGTCGGATCAGAAAGGTATTGTCAGGATTGTTCTCAAAAGCCTGACGAATTTCCGCGACATTGACCTGGCTTTCGGAAACCCCACTTGGGCCATTGGCATACAGGTAATCCGGTAAGGTAGGTGTAGGGTTCGTGCCGTACTGCGGATGGTTGTATACGACCGGTTGGCCCAAGGCAGCGGCATTATTCTCATAGGCTATGTGCGTGTATCTCGCCTGATCGATGGGGCTCAATATTTGTTTTGCCCTTCCTGCATTCGGATCGGAAACCCCACTGGAAATGTTTACGGTCATCTCGGTTTTTTGCGTTCCCCTGGAACCCGGTTTCGTAGTATAGACCACGACTCCGTTAGCCGCCCTTGCCCCGTAAATGGAGGCTGCAGCGGCATCTTTCAAAACGGTGGTCGTTTCAATATCATCGGGGTTTAGAAATTCGGTACTGCCCAAGGGCAATCCATCAACCACATATAAAGGTTGGTTACCGCCAAAGGCTCCAAAACCACGAATTCGAATTTGACTCGTTGACCCGGGTTGACCGTTCGTTATAACCGTAACACCGGCTACCCGGCCCTGTAACTGCTGTTCTACGTTACCTGAAGGTACGGCCGCCAATTCTTCGGCCTTTACGATAGAGACCGCTGCGGTGGTTTCACGCTTGGTCTCCGTTTGATAGCCCGTAACGATGACCTCGTCTAAAGCCGCGGAGTCTTCAGCCATGGTCACGTTTACCGTGGATTGGCCATCTACCGCAACCTCTTGGGTCTTAAAGCCAATATAGCTAATGACCAGACTGGCACCATCCTCGACCTCTAAGGTAAAATTACCATCAAAATCGGTTTGAGTACCATTGGTGGTCCCTTTTTCGAGTACGTTGGCACCCGGTAGCGGTATCCCTTCACTATCGACTACCGTACCGGTAATCGTTGACTGAATAATGTCATTTGTTGTACTACTAATCGTTTTCGATGAGTTGGCCAGGGCAAGTTGAGACCCTAGACACAGTAGCATTGAAAAAAGACCGATACCCAAGGAAATACTTTTTCTTTTGGGCCGTAACACATAATTTGTTGTACGCTTTTGATTCATAATAATCGTTTGTTTGTTAGTTTTAAAGAGTTGGATTTCAATTTTTGGTAACGCGGTAACGCGGTAACGCGGTAATGCGTGTAAGGTGTTAACAAAAACCAAATTCGGCGGTAATGATACTAAAATTTTATGAAATTATGGATTGAAAATTTTAATTTTTAAATTATCAACTTCCTAAATTTGGTGGCTTGGATTTCTAAATTGCCACTAAATTGCTGATTTGCTTGGGAATGTGCAATTTTAGGATGGGATTTTTACGAATGTTAAATTTTCCCGGATTGTTAGTAAAAACAGCCTTTCTAAAGATTTTTCTTTCAATACTATACCGCAGTAAAATCATTGGTATACTTTGTTATTTAAAACTTCTGGATTAAATTCTTTAGCATTTTAGTAGAAATGACACGGTTGAACGTTTCAACCCTTCGAACAGCATAGAACCATCCGCTTTTCATTGGTATCGGTACTAAATAGAAGATACTTGGTTCCGCCATCAGCAATTTTAAATTTCTTCCGTATGTCCGACACGCTTTCCGGAAAGTTGCGGGTGCTAATATTCGCCTTCCCAATCCCCAACCGTTTCATTTCCTTTTTTG
Source organism: Pricia sp. (assembly GCA_024635875.1). GTDB lineage: Bacteria > Bacteroidota > Bacteroidia > Flavobacteriales > Flavobacteriaceae > Pricia. The sequence goes on along the minus strand of JAGXIC010000213.1, from coordinate 5,309 downwards.
TATACGGCACAACTTTATCCAACTTGAACCGTCGCCCAGGGAACGCTATCGATTCTTCAGAAGTGTACAAATGCGTATGTTCATGAAGTTTGTGAAGCCCAAAATAAACTCCCGTTAGCTTAAAGGCCCCGGATTTCAGGATGGCCGCGTTGGGTTCATAAATATAGGATAGGGGTGTGGCGTATTGAGATTCCGCTTTTTTTTCTTTGGATAATTGAAAATCAAAAGTTTCTCTTCCCGTTTTGGTAAAATTGATGGTCGTGACCCTAATTTCCCCGGAATATCCCTTTTTTAAGACCCAAAGTAGTTCCTTTACTTCGTTGTTTACCGCAACGACATGTATTTCTTTCACAAATTCCAACTCCGCGATTCCAACCGAAAAATCAAGAAGTGGGGATGTTTTTAAGAGGATGTTGTCCGTTTTGGAAAATAGGAGTTCGAGATGCCCCACAACATTGGGCATACCATCCGACAAGCGAAATACTTTTTCTTTGCTATCGTTTCTTCGGGATGGGTCAAGATATATCCAGTCAAAACGGGATTTGACATCCTTTGTATATTCCATACCGTCGGTTGGGATGGTTTTAATATTTCCCGCACCTAAAACCTGAAAATTGTGGGCCGCAATCTCGGATAAATTTTGGTCGATTTCGCAATGAAAGATTTGCTCTATTTTTTGGCTGAAAAAATAGCTGTCGACACCGAATCCCCCAGTGGCATCCAAAAGGGATTTTCCGGTTGTAATCTTGGACTTGTATCGAGCCGTAACTTCGGAGGAAGTCTGCTCGATATTCAGTTTGTTAGGGTAGTAAATATTCGATGTTCCGAACCAGGTTGGCAGTTTTTTTTCACACTTTTTTCGAGCTTCCAATTGCTGGGCGAGCTCACGGTTCGAAATTCCATCAAAAATAGGCTTTTGGAGCAGAACTGACATGATGTCAGTGTTTAAATTATCCTTTATAAAATCCCGTATACCAGTATTTAGTATATTTTTATTCAATGTGATGCTATAAGCTTTTGGTCAAACTTTTTACCACCTTGTTTTCGGACAAAAATTCCTTTAAAATCACTTTGATAGCGGTATATCCGGGTACAGCTACGATCATTCCGACCACCCCGAAGAGCAGTCCTGCTATGATGATGATCAAGAAAATTTCTAGAGGGTGGGACTTTACACTGTTGGAAAAAATAAATGGCTGCGAAAAGAAATTGTCGACCAATTGACCGACGACCAAACCTATAAAAACATAGCCCGCATTAGGTAGGATTACGGTGCTGAAATCCATACCCAGATTACTGGTCATCGTCAGCAAAATCATGACCAGGCCACCGATAATCGGACCGACATAGGGAATGATGTTGAACAACGCGCATAAAAATGCGATGACGATGGCGTTTTCGATGCCGACGACGAGCAAGGTAATCACATATATGACGAAGAGTACAAAAATTTGTATCAACAGACCTACAAAATAGCGAGACAGTAAATCGTTGATTTTACTGATGGAATTTTTCGTTCGGGACTCTTTGGATTTTGGGACGAACGCCAAGATGCCTTTTTGCAGCAAAAGACGGTCTTTCAAAAAGAAGAACGATATGAAAAGCACCGAAAAGAGGCCGATGCTAGCGGTACTGAGTACTTCTAAAATAGAATTCAAAAAGTTGGGTATAAAGCCGATATCCATTCCGTTCACCAAGGTTTTTTCGATTTCCGAATCTTCGATGAGAGTTCCTACCATTTCCGGCGAAGCACCCAGATAAACCGTGATTTCCTCGAAGAGCGAGTTGATATTGTCCTGGAGGTCATCAATATTGAGTAAGGATAGGTTTTTGCCCTGCTCCGTCAAGAGGGGTACGAATAGGGCGATGATTCCGGCAAAAACACCCATCAGCAACAACATGGTCAAGATTACGGCCAAGAGATTGGGGAATTTTAATCTTCTTCGTAAAAAATAGACAACGGGACTTCCGATCAGGGCCACCACCGCCGCAATTGCCAAATAGGCCAACACGGACTGAATTTGCCAAAGAAAATAGAACAATAGGGTGATGCCCAGCATAATGGCTATGGCACGTAAGATGCCTTCGGCAATGGTTTTTGCGGTCATTATTCGATATTTGGTAGTATATTGTTACTTATCTCGATTTGTAAGTTGCCGAAATGGTGGTTCAAGGTTTGAATGCTATTTCTCCTAATTGTTTAAGGTCCGAGGCAGTCCATGGTTGCTTAGACATTAAACTTTGAACCTGCCAGCGACAGGATTAAATCTTGAATGTCAATCAGTCTTAATGCTCAAAGGCGTAAGCGATAATATTCGCACCCATTTGCAAAGCCTTCCTCCTTACATCCTCAGGGTCATTGTGAACGCTAGGGTCTTCCCATCCGTCGCCTATATCGCTTTCGACGGTAAATAGCAGCACCAATCGGTTTTCATGGAAAATTCCCAAGGCCTGCGGGCGTTTTCCGTCGTGTTCGTGTATTTTCGGAAGTCCTTCGGGAAACTCGTATTCTTCCTCAAAAATAGGGTGGTCCGCACCAAGTTCCTTCAATTCGATATCTGGAAACACTTTCACCAGCTCCTTTTTCAGGTAGGGCGCCATCCCATAATTGTCATCGATATGTAAAAATCCGCCCGACAGAAGATAGGTACGCAGGTTTCCGGCCTCCTCTTCGGAAAAGACTACGTTGCCGTGACCGGTCATATGCAGAAAGGGATATTGAAAAATAGTGGGACTACCGACCTCTACCGTTCCCGGTTTTTCGGTAATCTGGGTACCGATATTGGCATTACAGAAACGGATAAGGTTGGGAAGAGCGGTGGGATTACCGTACCAGTCGCCCCCTCCGCTGTATTTTAAAACCGCGATTTCCTGCGCGTTCGCGGCAAGGCCCATGAGGATAGCCACAAACATGGTGAACGAAGTTTTTTTCAGATTCGGACGTATGTTATTCGAAATCATGTGGATTCTAAATTGTGTGTCAAATGTATGAATTATCACAATGCCGTTGAATCGATATAACATTCAACATCTTGATGTAGCCATAATAGGGATGCCGGCAGTTGGGTCGTAATCCGTTTTGACAGTAATTTGGAGATTACGTCTTGCTTACCGGTTCCGGTGAGCAGGAGTATAATTTTTTTTGATTGCAGTATGTCCGCCATCCCGATGGTCAGCCCGTACGACGGCTTGGGCTCCATGGTATTCACCATTTGGTGCTCTAACGATTTTTCGGAAAGTTTTGCGACGTGACAGAACGGTATCAAATTATCGGCAGGTTCGTTGAATCCGATATGGCCGTTCTTCCCCAATCCCAAAATGCAGGTATCGATTGGACCATTGCGCCCGATTTCCCGCTGTATCCGTTCGCATTCCTTCTCCGGGGAAGCCGGATTGCTTTGAAACGAGATATACCGGTCGGAGGAAATGTGCAAGGGTCGGAGTAATCTTTCCTTGATAAAAGTTTCGCACGAATTGGGGTCAGCGGAAGGAATGCCGCCCCATTCATCCAATTTTAGTATCCTTACGTTTCCAAATTTTTTTGGTTCACGCAAGTAGGCATCCGCTAGATGTTGGTAGACCTCTGCCGGGGAATTTCCAGTGGCGGTACACATCAATTGTCCAGGATTTTCCTGGAGACCGGAGACGATGGCCTCACCACACAATCGGCTCATTTCCGCATAATCCGCGCAGTATTGAATTTTCATTATCGAATAAAGTTGGGGGGTAAGTCCTCAAATATAGGGTGTGGATTCCGAACCCCAAAACATCCTAGTGCTGTTTTAAGTTTGTTGTGTCGGTTAAGCCTCCGTTATTTTTTGCCAGGCCAAGGCACGACGCAGCGAAAGCGGTGGGCGAGTCGGGGCGCAGGCAAGGCATAACCGTAGCTACGGAATCATTTTTTAACGCAGGACTGGTGAAAAAGAATAAGGCTTGGGCCGGCTAAAACAGGCTTAACACAGCACTAGAAATATCAGTACCATTTTGTTTAGATATCCCAATAAGCATGGGTCATCTTAAAGAATTGGGGAATACTAATTTTTTATTACATTTATAGATGCATCATTTGTACATGGACAAAACGTTCGAAACACGCTGCGAACCGACCGTTGCCCAAAGTATCTTGAACGTGCCCTCGCGGTCGCCCGATGAAAAGCGGTTCGCCTCTGCCGGTTATGGATGAGTTGTTCATAGAAACATCCCCAAAAAAATAAAGTAAAACGTCGCGTCGCATGAAACGAAAAAACAATTCCCGTAGAAAATTCATCAAAAAATCTATGGTCGTCGGTGCGGGAATAAGCATCGTACCCAGCTTTGCCGTCAGTGGATTGGGCCACAAAGCACCTAGCGATAAACTGAACATTGTCGGTATCGGAGTTGGCGGTAAGGGACTTCAGAACCTCAAGGCAATGAACACCGAAAATATCATCGGTCTCTGCGATATCGATTGGAACTATAGCCAACGCTGTTTTGATACCTTTCCGAAGGCCAAAAAATACTACGATTGGCGCAAGATGTTCGACGAGCTCGGCAAATCGATGGATGCGGTACTGGTGGCGACGGCGGACCATACACATGCGACGGTGGCCGCCACGGCAATGACCATGAACAAACATGTATACTGTCAAAAGCCCCTCACACATTCGGTTTATGAATCGCGTTTGTTGACCAAATTGGCGGACAACCACCCAGTGGCTACCCAAATGGGAAACCAGGGCAATTCCGGGGACGGCGTTCGTCAGCTCTGTGAATGGATATGGAACGGCGAGATCGGCGAGGTGACGGAAGCCCATACATGGACCGACCGCCCCATATGGCCACAAGGTTTGGAAAGGCCCGCTGAAAAAATGGAGATTCCTAAAAATTTCGATTGGGACCTGTTCATCGGCCCGGCGAACATGCGCCCATACCACGAAATTTACACCCCATGGAACTGGCGCGGTTTCTGGGATTTCGGTACCGGGGCATTTGGCGATATGGCCTGCCACATCATGGATCCGGTGTACCGCGCCCTGAAATTAAAATACCCCGAGGCCATATCAGGAAGCTCCACAACGGCCAATACCGAAAGTGCCCCGCAGGCGGAAAAAGTGCTGTTCCAGTTTCCGGCGAGGGAAAACATGGAAAAACTAAACCTACCGGCGGTGGACGTACATTGGTACGATGGCGGATTTTTGCCAGACCGGCCCGGTATGATCGAGAACGGAATACCCTTTATGAGAGATGGTCTCGGGGGATGTATTTTCGTGGGTACCAAGGACACGCTTATCTGTGGCAGCGGCGGATTCAATCCGAGATTGCTTTCGGGC
>JAGXIC010000021.1 GCA_024635875.1 Pricia sp. | reverse complement strand
GAAGGATGATTACGACATCGGTAATTACACAACCCAAATACGAATCAACGCGGATTCGAAATTGGTCGGCCAAAAAATCGAGGAAACCTTTCTCTATGGAAATCCCGATATTTCGCTCTTAAAATTGACGCGCCACTACCAAGAACACAAATCCCCCGGTAAATATATTACGCTCAAGGCGGACGATGAACTGCTTTTGATGTGCGATATAGAAAACCTGGCACGGCTCAACGAATCGGAAAACCTGAATATCAGCGAAGAAAAGTATCTTAAAGCTCCCGCGTCCGGCGAGGATAAAGCGGATGAAAAATCCGATACCTCCGGAATAGAGGAACGGGTGTTTGTGGAACTCCTGATGCTTCCCGGAGCGGTTTTATTGGGAAAGACCTTGGGCAATTTACGCAACTTTATGTTACGGGATGTCATTCCCCTGGCCATCAAAAAACGTAGGACACGAATCCGGATCGATAACAAATTGGTGCGCAGTAGTGCCGATAAGCTGGTACTAAAACCTGGCGACCGGTTATTGGTAGAAGCTGAAAAACAAAACATGAAGTCATTGAACGCCCTTGAAAATGTGATAGTGCTCCAGGAATTCGAGGGTATGGCCGTAGCGACACAGTTCAAAAGATATTTTTCCCTTTTCGTACTGATTTTGGTCATCGTTCTGGCGGCCACCGGCCTACTTTCCATTTTGGTAAGCGCCCTAACGGGAGTCTGCCTTTTACTGCTGACCGGAAACCTCGACCTGATCACGGTTTACAAAAAAGTCAACTGGCAGATCTTTTTTTTGTTGGCCGGTATGATCCCCTTGGGCGTCGCCATGAACAACACCGGTGCGGATATGTGGATTTCAGAGCAGCTTTTGGATTTTTTATAGGGCCGGCCAAACTGGGTGATCACCGGAACCCTGTTCTTGGTGACCATGCTCATGAGCGGGGTGGTCAGCAACAACGCTACCGCCATCATCATGACGCCGATAGCCATTTCGGTGGCACAAGGCTTGCAGGTATATTTCAAGCCTTTTATCCTTGCCGTGATGTTCGCCGCCAACTTTAGTTTCTTTACCCCTATGGGATACTAGACCAACACCCTGATACATGGTATCGGTCATTACAGGTTCAAACATTTTTTGTTGATAGGAGGCATCCTTTCGCTAATGCTATGGGTAACGGCCACCTTTCTGCTTACCAAAATGCTTTAATGATGAATTATAGATCTATGTTCGGCGCACTCAATAAAAATAGGTTGTGAACGGCCTATCCGGTATTTTTTAAATGTTAATCGGGATATGACTCAAGGATTTTTTGGCCTCATTCCATGGAATTTCGTCTCAATTTGGGACGCGGTACATGTGGTTTTTGTGAATTTTAGAAAATCCATTTTCAAAAAAGGATAAAGATTCGCCAACACAATCCTTACAATCATTCTTTGGGTTTTTGTTTACCATTTTCTCCGTCCTTCGGTTCTATTTTGTTGTGAAACAGTCCAAAGACCAAGTTGATGGCAACCACCATTCCGGTGAACAAAAGTAAATCGGTAATTAGGTACATGGCGGCAATACATCCCGCGGCCGCACTGCACCAGACCGTGGCCGCGGTCGTAAGGCCTTCTATGGAATCGTTCTTTTTGAGGATGACACCCCCGCCAAGAAATCCGACCCCTATAATCACCTGGCTAAGCACACGGGTAAGGTCGATAAATTCGCCCCCCTGAAAACGCAGGGATAGAATTACAAACGCACACGCCCCTACGGAAACGAGCATATTGGTCTTGAGACCGGCATCCTTTCCCTTGTATTCCCTCTCAATACCGATCAACAGGCCGGCCACGAGTGCAAGACCGATTTTAAAGAGGAAATCGGGACTGAACCCCCAATCGGGATTTTCCCCGATACCGGTCAGCACCCCTCCCTCATTAGCCATTAGTTGAATCAATGCCGCTTTCATTTTTAGGTATATTGTTTATACCGCAGTATATCAGTTTATTTTCTCGAGATAGCTAACGGTAAAAAAGGTTCTTTAGAATAAAATATTTCTTTGCAACATGAATCTCCCTTATGGATTCTTATCAGGGGCGTCAAAAAACATGCCTGACACGATAAGGCCGATGGTAATCAATATAAGAAAGGCAATGATAATCCAAAAAGCGGTCTTGGTGATTCCGGTCTTCTGAAAGATATAGTTCGGTTTCGGGTCTTGCTCCTCCTTTACGAACTCGGTATTTTGGTCCTTTTCTTTTTCATCCATGGTTTTTCTTTGATTGTATTGATATTTTCGTCTTGACGCAAGTATATTTTCTTCATCTAAAAGTACATAATATTTCCATTTACAAGTGTGGTATCCTTAAATCAGTCAAACTACCAGTCGGACAAGACGAACTTTTCGGCCTCCGAAGCGGCCATGCTCCGTTTGTTCAAGACCTATAGCCCGCAACTTTCGCCCAAGGAATAAGTGCCGCCATTTTTAAGGAATTGCATTTTTGGTCAGGCTTTGACCATCCAAGTATCCAAATATACTGTTCTTCGCTTTGAGGGTATCTTTTGTTTCATTACCGTTTGGCAAAAAAAGTTTAACTTTATCTCCAATTAAATAGGATCAAGCCATAGGAATTAGCTAGGTCCGGTCACACACGTCTTAGCTCTAAAGGCGGAGTTCACTAAAAAACAACTTAAAACCAGAACACATGAAACGTTTACTTTACATTCTACTTTTTGCTTTTATCTCCACTACGGCACTATCGCTTACCGGTTGTAGGGAGGACAAAAAAGATGCAGGAGACAAAATCGAGGACGCCATAGATGATACAGGAGACGAAATAGAGGACGCCGCTGATGACGTAGGGGATGAAATCGAAGATGCGACCGACGATAACTAGTTCGGTTTATTCCATTCCCTATTGATAAAAAAGGGCATTCCGCTAGAATTCCCTTTTTTAAATACCTGCGCTGAAATATCCAATCATTTAATGCAAGTTAGCCCTTTACCGGACCGCCTTACCGTTTTGTAAAAAAGCTTCTGTGGCAAAATTTAGTTGATATTTGTTACAACAGTTGACCCCCTATCGTTCAATTTCTACTTATATTACAATTATTTTTTAGCCAAACTTCCACCGCAAAACCTTATACTGAAAAATGAAGGACACTATATTGAATATCGCCCTTGCCGATGACGACGAAGACGACCGGATGTTTTTTGGCGAAGCTTTGGAAGAACTGGCATTACAAGTAAAGTTCTCTCTTTTCGAAAACGGTCAGGAACTGCTCGATTTTCTCAACCTTCCCAAAACCGTTCTACCCAAACTTGTATTTCTCGATCTGAACATGCCCATCAAAAACGGTCTGGAATGTTTGCGCGAGATCCGCCAAAATTCAAAATTGAAAGATCTATCCGTAGCTATCTATTCCACCTCTTCCTCGGAAAAGGATATCGAGGACACTTTTTTGAACGGGGCAAATATCTATATCAATAAGGCCAATAGCTTCTCCAAATTAAAGGAAGCCTTGGAAAAAGTTCTCAAAATCGATTGGCAGTACCATCCTCCGAAGCTGAGTAGGGATACTTTTCTATTGCGGATTTAATGCCCAATGGCTTTTACCTAAAAAAAATAGCCGCTCGCTCCATAAAGAACGGCTATAAATCCCTAAATGCTTATTTCATTACCTGGTACGATCGACGCCCCAAGTTTATCCATCATTAGTGTATGCCGAAAATTAACGTGCTTTCATCGATGCTATCCGCCCCATCGATACTGATCAGGGTGTTTCGGTTTTTTGATATACTTCATATGGTAGTTCCTTTATCGAAAAATTTGTGGATTTCGTTCACGTCCATACGGTCACGGTAAAATAGTTGGATGTCCTCAAATACCTAAATTATTTTTGCAAAATAAACTGGTTTAGCATTTAGCTCAAACATTACCTCTTTAGGGTAAAAATTTTTGCGAACTGGGTCTAATGGACGTGATAGCATACAAAAAATTAGATTTGATTTCCGTTGCCAATGTTTTGAAAGTGAATGTAACAGGGTGCGTAACCCCGTAGAAAAGTTAAGATAGTTCCACCAAGCCACAAGTAGTTCACATGCGCCTGGTCAATGCCTTTACCAATTTATTCTCCGAAAAAAATTCCTTTAAGATGACCCGGAGTACGGTATAGGCAGGTACGGCAACGATCATGCCCAAAATTCCGAAGAGAAGTCCTGAAATAAGTATGACCAGGAATATTTCCAAGGGATGTGATTTTACGCTATTCGAGAAAATCAAGGGTTGGGAGAAAAAATTATCGACCAATTGGCCGATAACGATACCTATGACCACATATCCGGTCCTTGGCAGGATTACGGTGCTAAAGTCCAATTCAGGATTACTGGTCATGGTCAATAGAATCATGATGATACCCCCGATCATTGGACCTACATAGGGAACAATATTGAACAGGGCGCACAGAAAAGCGATGATTATCGCATTTTCGATACCCACAAGAAAAAGCACGAGGGCATAAATGACAAAAGGTATGGCTATTTGTAAGAGTAGGCCAATAAAGTAACGGGAAAGCAGGTTCTTTATTTTTTCGAAGGAATTTATGGTCTGCTCTCGCCTTTCTTCCGGTATAAACCGCAAGAATCGAATCTGGAACGAACGGCCATCCTTCAAGAAGAAAAAGGATATAAAGACAATCGAGAAAAAACCGATGCCGACCATGCTCAACAGTTCGGAGAGGAAGTTTAAAAATTTTGGCAGAACACCCACATTGAGCTGCTTATCGATATTCTTCCATTTCTTGTGAAGCACCGAAGTAGTTCGTGATTTCCACATAAAGTTTATTGAGTTCCGCCTGAAGCTTGTCCCAATCCAAAGAATAGAGGTTCTTGCCCTGTTCGGTCAGCACAGGAACAAATATGTAAGCAATCCCTGCTAAAACGCCTACCATCAACAAAATCGTGAAAATCACGGCAGCTATTTTCGGGAATTTTAATCTGGGCCTCAGGAACATCACGATAGGCCTGCCGATCAAGGTGGCAACCATAGAGATAAGCAGATAAACGATTACGGACTGTATTTTGAGCAGGAAGTACAATAGCAACCCAATACCCAACAGAATACCGATCGACCTTAAAATGTTGTTCGAGATTCTGTAATATTTTTTACGCTTTCGGCGCAGTTCGTCCGAATTTGGTTTTTCAAGGTTCATGGCCGGTAAGTTCGATTATCGGTAACTTAGTAAGTCTAACAAAAAAAAAGAACCGTGTTGCACGGTTCTTTCTTTATTTTAGGGGAGTTTATATCATCGATTCGATCGACTATCCCTGAATGGGATTTCCCTCTTCGTCCATCATCATAGTTTCAGTGGAACCGTCTTCCATAGTGGCTTCCAGTTTGTACTGCATTTTTTTGTTTACCATAGCCTTATCAACGGTGGCATTGGGATAGTTGTCTTGAATGGCCGTGTTGATGGCTTCGGGCAGTTCGTCCATAGAGACTTCCTTAAACCCTTTTTGGCTTTTTTCATCTCCCTGTCCTTTTTCTTATCCATCTTATCCTTGGACTTGTCCATCATTTTTTCCTCTTTTTGGGTGTCGTCCTGTGACTGCTGTTGCGGCTCTACCTGAGTCTGTTGCTGAGGGTCTTCCTGTGTCTGAGGTTCTTCTTGCACCTGTGCGAAAGCGGTCAGGCTTCCGAAAGCGAATACTGCGGTAAGTACTAAAGTTTTCATTTCAATATGATTTTAGTTAACATTTCGTTTATCGATGACCTTCTTACTTATCATCACTGCCTAAACTACCTAGGAAATCCAATTATCGGTATCCCATTTGATTGTTTTTTGTAACTAATCAGTTGCCTACCTGAGGTTGCAATTTAGCGATAAGGGACAGGGCATCCAACACGTTCATACCGTTCTTGATAGTGGTGTCGATAACCGACCTTATCTTGGCGAAGTTCTGCGCGGTCCTTTCGTTC
>JAGXIC010000212.1 GCA_024635875.1 Pricia sp. | reverse complement strand
TGTTTTGGGGGATTTTGATTTCGATCTCAGCAATATCATAGGTACCAATTCTGCACAGTATGGTATGTTCAATACTTGGAACGCCAGTATCGGGGAATCGTCGCCCACCGAAATGAACCTTGGAACGCATCGCTTTTTACAGAATACCCTTAATTTTGATGCCACCAATTTTTATGATGGCGTTTTAGAGGGGTTAAATATTGCTTTCGGAGCTGAATTACGGGTCGAAAACTATCAAATAATAGCGGGCCAGGAAGAAAGCTGGACTGCAGGTACCGCAGGAGTTTTTACCGCCACACAGGATAATCAACTACTCATAGGTCCTGATGGATTTCCTTTGGAAGATTTAGGTGGAAACCCCATTGTAGATGCCACTGGTGCCCCATTAGTGCTGCCCAATGCCGGTGTCAGCCAAGAATTAGTAAAAAACTATGCCTTGAATTGTCAGTGTTTTAGAGGCTTCGCCCCTGAAAACGAAGGCAATCGATTTCGATCGGTAATGGCGGCCTATGGAGATTTGGAACTGGACGTCACGGAAGATTGGCTTGTGTCTGGTGCCCTTCGATTTGAAAATTACTCTGATTTCGGCAACGTACTGACCGGAAAAGTGGCCACTAGATATTCCATTGGTGAAAAATTTGCAATTCGAGGATCCTATAGCAGCGGCTTTCGAGCTCCATCCCTCCAGGAATTAGGGTATTCACACAGTTTTACCTTTTTTGTCGGCTTGGTACCCTTTGATGGTACACTTTATCCAAATAGTAGTTCTCCCGCACGTGCCCTAGGTATCGGAGCTTTGCAGGAAGAACGTTCTAGAAATGTCAGCGTGGGCTTTACCGCTGAATTGGGAAAATTCGACGTAGCGGTAGATGCTTATAAAATCGACATTTTCGACAGGATATTCCAAACCAGTGAATTCGATTCAAGTCAGGCACCAGTGCTAGAGCCTGTAATCGGATCGGGTCTGGCCAATTTCAGAATCAATGGAGGTGATATCAGCACCCAAGGCATAGAGGCGGTAATTAGCTATAATACTAACTTAGGTAATGGAAAATTAGGATTTGACCTTGCGGGAATCTTTAGAGAAAACAAATTCGAAGGGGCCAATGTCCCTGACCTCAATACCGCTCTGACCGATGAAGAACTTACCGAACTATATGTTAGTCGCGATCTGATAGGGCAATATGAGACCGGTACCCCGGGCAGTAAAATTATCGGAACCTTGAACTATTCGGCAGGTAAATTCTCCACTATGCTCAGGGGAACCCGATATGGATCTGTCCAGACCCGGGATAGTCGCGAGCGTGACCTTTTTGGAGGTGGTTTCGGCTTCGCCGATCAGTATTTTACTCCAGAGTTTACGGTTGATCTTGGTATTACCTACAGCTTTTCCGATGCCGTTAGTTTAACCGTGGGGGGCAACAACGTTTTTAATGAATATCCCGAAATAATCAGATATGAGCTTCGGACCTTCGGTCTCTACTCGCAATTCCAGCAGGGGTCGACGGGGGCCAATTATTTTGCACGATTGACTTTTACGCTGTAATAAATCCGATGAATTCTAAAGAAAAAACCATGAAAAAATATATACAAAATATCTTTCTCTTAGTAGCTGTATTCGGAATGATCTCTTGCGAGCAAGAAAGACTGGAACCTATCCTGACTACTGCTGATGGAGGTGGTACCTTAAACGAATACGTAGCGTATGACCTAGCTTCCACCGATCCTACCGGTTCAAATGTCTATGGAAGGGTCGTCTTTTACAAGACCACCCTCGACCAGACCTTAGTGCAGATATCACTTTACAATACCATTGCAGATTTCATGCACCCTGCCCTCGTATTGCAAGAGCCCATTGGAGCGGACATGTCTACCGTGCTAACGCTGGATGATATCGATGGAAGCACTGGGGAATTTTCAAGTAGCAAATTTTTCATTATTACGGATACCGCGTTTTACGATTCGCTGGAAGGCGAAGCAGCGTCTTTAGACGCTCATGTGAACATATACCTTAGCGATGCAGACGATACGGTTGTCGCGTCGGGAGATATTGGCATAAACGCAATGCCGGTAGCCACAGATTAGAACTTTTAACTTAAATCCATATAACACTATGAATACATTAGACAGAAGGACATGGTTGAAGCGAGGTGCTTTGACAGCTGCAGGAGCATTGGTAATGCCGCAACTAAGTTTTGGCGAAACCCCTAGGGCGCAGCTAAAATTTGATAGCCGGGGCAGAACATTGTACAGTCCATTCTTTAAGGAGTACAATGCCTCATTTTTCCCGGATGAAACCAAATTATTGGCGAAACTAAACGCCAATGAGAATCCGTACGGCCCTTCGCCAATGGCTGTCGAAGCGTTTAAAAAAACGGCGCACTTGGGCAACCGCTACGCTTGGAGAGAGCTTTTTGATGTTATGGACAAAATCGCTATTCTAGAAAATGTCGACGCAAAAAACATTATGATGGGACCGGGCTCTTCGGATCTTTTGGAAAAAACGGCCATGGTCATGTTCGCCAAAGGAGGCAATGTGGTCTCCGCAGATCCGAGCTACATGTCGCTCATCCGTGTAGCCGAGGCCACCGGAGCAACTTGGAAAAGCATTCCATTACAAGACGATTGGTCCCACGACCTTAAGGGCATGGAAGCGGCCATCGATGCCGATACCAAACTGGTCTATATCTGCAATCCGAACAACCCCACAGGCAGTATGACCGACCATGCCGAACTGGTCGATTTCTGCTCCCGGGTTTCCGAGAAAGTCCCCATTTTCGTAGATGAGGCCTATATGGGCTTTTTGGAGGATGGTGCCAAAAAAAGTATGGTATCGCTGGTCAATCAGGGCAAAGACGTCATCATCGCCCGAACCTTCTCTAAAATTCATGGTATGGCAGGCCTTCGGGTAGGCTACGTTGTGGCGCAGGAAGCCACCTTGGATAAAATTCAAGCGGTGACGCGTGGCGGTATGGGCATTACCTATCCCTCTATATATGCTGCCTCCGCAAGTATGGACGATATCGAATTCCAAAACAAATCCAGGAAACTGAATGCGGAATGCCGAGAATTTGTGTATAAAACCTTAGATGACATGGGTTATGAGTATGTACCATCATCTACCAGTTTTATCCTATTTCCGATCGAAATGGAAGGGGAAGCCTTCCTAGAAAAAATGACTGCACAACAAGTAGGTGTCCGGGCTTTCGATATTATGGATAAAAATTGGTGCCGTGTCAGTATGGGTACGATGGACGAGATGAAAATTTTCGCCACCGCCCTGCAGAAAGTATTGGTTTAAGTTAAGTTGGCCCAAGGAGCCGGGTATTGCTAACGATTTGCCTCGATTGCAGATTATCCGGCTTTGATGGGTTACTTTTTTGTTTTGAAACTATCTAAAAACCTTTAAACATGAAAATGACATGAACTTCGCGCTCCAAAATACCCTAGAACTCGTTTTGGTTATCGGCCTTGGGCTTCTACTTCAAAAAAAAATTGCGAAACAAGATTTAAAAGGCGTTAAAACTATCATTCTCAGTGTGGCGCTGCCCGCTGTTATATTTGTCGCCCTTCTAAAAATAAAATTGGAAAGCTCTCTATTGATTTTTCCCCTGCTTGCCCTTGCCTTTAACCTAGCTATGTTTTTAGCGACCAAATACGTACTTGCCCCTTCCCTTCCAAAAAACGAGGCACCTAAAAAACGGACCCTGATGATGCTCTTGCCCTCGTTAGCACCTGGGCTATCATGTTTCCCTTTTATCGTCGTCTATCTTGGTGACGACTCATTGGCTTTGGCGGCCTTGGCGGATGTGGGCAATAAAATTTTCGTATTGATCTTGCTGTACATGCTTGCTATGCATTGGTATCACTTACGTTCCTTAAAAGCCATAAAAACCTCTTCAAAAAGTAAACTTCGCGATCTTGGTTTGGCGTTGTTGAAAGAGCCTATCAATATGGTGATTATTGTCGGATTGTTGCTACTGTCATTTGGCCTGAATCTGGAATCACTTCCAGTTTTTCTTCAGCACACCATTGGTGAACTTAAAATGATTATGGCTCCTTTGATATTATTATTTATAGGTATGGCGGTACGCATAAAATCAGGAGAATTCGGTGTTATCCTATCGCTGCTGGCACGACGGGCGGGAATTACCTTTTTATTGTCCGCCGTTTTTGTCTTCCTATTCCCAGGGTTGAGTCCTGCCCTTATTCTATTATTGGTAGTTTTTCCGCAGAGCGCCTGTAGTTTTTGGCCTTTTGCGCATATGAGTGCCATAAGTACTTTGGAGGAAACCGATGCCCAGAAAAAACCAACTTTCGACATCGATTTTGCGGTCAATGTTTTGGCCTGCTCCCTTCCCTTTTCAACGGCTATGATCATTGGCATTTTTTCCTTCGACCAATTGTTTATCGATCCCATAGTTTTACTGGCCTCCGGAGCTTTTTTCGTTGGAGCTTCCTTTATACCTAACTTGATACATCGATGGAAAGGGGATACAGAGTCGGAACCCTCAGGAAACTACAGTACTTACGTAGGCTTGAACGCCCAATCGCAATCCTCGGAGGACAAGTGAAAGTTTACCTAATTAACATGTTGGAAGGCACATTCCGCTCAAAATGTCCCATATTTATCCCTTCATACAAACTGTGTACGCAAAAAAGTACCTAAGTTTTAAACGTAATGGATAGAATTCATTGCATAAAAAAAACCCTTCAAATGACCATCGGTGTCCCAAAAGAAATCAAGAATAACGAAAGCCGCGTAGGTATGACCCCTGCGGGTGTGTTCGAACTGAAAAAAAAGGGTCATACGATTCACGTGCAGTCCAAGGCCGGGGAAGGCAGCGGTTTTTTTGACAAAAATTATGAAAAGGTCGGTGCCATAATTTTGAATACGCTGGAAGAAGTTTATGCAGCGAGCGAAATGATAGTGAAGGTTAAGGAACCTATTGAAAGGGAATACCCTCTTATCCGAGAGGGTCAGATTGTTTTCACTTATTTTCACTTTGCCTCCAGTGAACCTTTGACCAAGGCCATGATTGCCAGTAAATCGATCTGTATCGCTTATGAAACGGTCGAGGATGATGACGGAACGCTACCCTTGTTAACGCCAATGTCAGAGGTTGCAGGTAGAATGGCCATTCAACAAGGTGCCAAATATCTGGAGAAACCAGTTAAGGGTAGAGGTGTGCTTTTAGGAGGCGTACCTGGGGTTGCGCCCGGCAAGGTTCTGGTGCTCGGTGCCGGGATCGTAGGGATTCAAGCGGCCAAAATGGCGGCAGGGCTTGGTGCCCATGTCACGATTTTGGACATCAATATGAAACGCCTTCGCTATGTGAACGATGTCATGCCACCACATGTAGTGACCGAATTTTCGAACGAGTTCAACATCAGGAAACATATAAAGACCCATGATCTCATCATTGGCGGGGTGTTATTAAAAGGAGCAAAAGCGCCGAACCTGATTACCCGCGACATGCTCAAGGATATGCGCCCAGGCACCGTTATCGTAGATGTCGCCGTAGATCAAGGAGGATGTGTGGAAACCACAAAACCCACAACCCATGAGGATCCTATTTATATTATTGACGACATTGTACATTATTCCGTAGCCAATATGCCCGGCGCAGTACCCTATACTTCTACAATGGCTCTTACAAACGTAACCCTACCCTATGTACTTAAACTTGCCAATCTGGGTTGGGAAAAAGCAGTCGAGTCTGACGAATCCCTTCGAAAAGGCGTGAATATTATCAAGGGAGAAGTGGTATACGATGAAATTATAGAAACCTTCGGTTGGAATTAATACCTATTTGGGACTTGTTAACGCTTTGCCATTATCGGGTTTTACGTTTGTCAGGACCTGATAAAACCTATTAAAAAAGCCCCCAATCAATGTTTGGGAGCTTTTTTATGAACTGTCAGCAGTATAATCCGTATTATTTTTTAACCTCTATGGGTATACGATAAACGATACCTTTCTCGAAAGTTCCCTTGTTCAGTTTTTCGAAGTCGATGCTGCTACGGATAAAGGCTGCTAGAGCCTCGTTTTCCGTCTCCACCGATAGTACTCGTATGTAATTTCCGGTGTCTATAGCAATACGCACTTCTGCCTTGGAACCTCGAATATCATCCGATATAGTAAACTCACCCAACATGCTATAAATTTGGGATGCAATTATCTTCGCAGCTTTAGGCTCATGGCGATCTATGTTTTCGGCCGATGCATAACCTAAACTAAAGGTAAGGACGGCTAGTGCTAAAAATAGTATTTTCTTCATATTAAACTAGATTTTCTATTCATTTAAAATAAAGATATGACAAAAAACCATTCCCTAATTGTGTATTTAATAAAAATTAACATGTAAAAATAGGAATGTCAAAAATTTACACTAAAAGCTAACGAATCGTTAGCTTTTAACAAAGGCTTCCTCAAAATTTTTTGTGGACATTACATATTGACATTGGCCTATTATTTCAATCAACCACAAAAAAAAGGATGCCTTGATGAAGGCATCCGTTATATATTAGAAAACAGAAATTTTACTTTAATACTTCTTTTACCTTATCCGCAGCTTCCTGAAACTGTACGGCGGAGTGTACCGCCAATCCGGACTTATCGATAATTTCTTTGGCAAGCTCGGCGTTGGTACCCTGCAAGCGCACAATAATCGGCACTTTCATGGCATCGCCCATGTTTCTATAGGCATCTACCACACCTTGGGCCACGCGGTCACAACGTACGATACCGCCAAAAATATTGATCAATATCGCTTTGACCCCATCGTCTTTTAGGATAATACGGAAAGCCTCTTCTACCCTTTTGGCATCGGCGGTACCGCCCACGTCCAAAAAGTTGGCGGGTTCTCCGCCGGCCATTTTTATCAAATCCATCGTGGCCATCGCCAATCCGGCGCCGTTGACCATACAACCGACGTTTCCATCTAGATCTACGTAGTTTAGACCTACAGCGCGAGCTTCTACCTCAATGGCATTTTCTTCGCGCAAGTCACGCATCTCTGCATATTTCTTTCTTCGAAACAACGCGTTGTCATCGATGGTTACCTTGGCATCAACAGCCATTATCTTATCATCCGATGTTTTTAAGACCGGATTGATCTCGAACATGCTCGAGTCGCTTTCGGAATACGCTTTGTACAAAGCGGTAACGAATTTGGTCATTTCTTTGAAGGCCATTCCTGAAAGTCCCAAATTGAAAGCAATTTTTCGCGCTTGAAACGGCATGAGTCCCGTTGCTGGATCAATTTCCTCGTTAAAAATTAGATGCGGTGTTTTTTCGGCGACTTCCTCGATGTCCATTCCTCCTTCCGTGGAGTACATGATCATGTTTCTTCCGGTCGCGCGGTTCAATAAGACGGACATATAGAATTCGCTAGTCTCACTATCCCCCGGGTAATACACATCTTCGGCCACCAATACCTGATGCACTTTTTTACCTTCCGCGGAAGTTTGCGGTGTTATCAGTTGCATTCCTATGATTTCCCCGGCTATTTCCTCAACTTCTTTTAGGTTTTTGGCCAGTTTGACCCCTCCGCCTTTTCCACGGCCACCTGCATGCACTTGTGCCTTGATGACATGCCATCCCGTTCCCGTTTCAGCGGTCAACTGCTTGGCCGCATCTACAGCTTCCTTTGAGTTGTGGGCTACGATGCCACGTTGAATGCGCACGCCGAAACTATCCAATATCTCTTTTCCTTGGTATTCGTGAAGGTTCATATATTAAGGTGTATTTAGGTTCAATTACAAAAATAGGGAAATTAGTTGGCAGGAGGTATGTTCAGAGTTTAAAGTCTTTAAAATCCAGTGCATCGAAATTCCTGAAATCGCCGTTCATTTCTATGGTTTTTTTGGTGCGGTCGACTTCCTGCAACACGGTTATGGTAGAAACCAAATGTGATTTTATAAAAGTTAGGCGCTCACTTTCTTTCCGTAATTGCAACAAGTGGTACTCTTGCTCGAAAGAAAGTCCCATTTTATGCGCCAATACGTAGCTGCTGAACTTTTCAACGGGCAACGGCGTGAAGGGCACATCCATTAGTTTGTAAAGTTCGTGCAATTTATGCAGCACCTCGTTTTTCATCGCTTTGTCAGCGTCGTTGACATTATCTAAAAACTCAATTTCGCCCCCTGCATACAATTTTCCGGCCATCTCATTTTCAAAACTAAGAATCCGGAATACCTGCCGGGCTACGCAGGTTACATCCATTTCACCGGTTTCATACGAGTTTACGATCTCTACAAGTTGTACCTCGGTACCAAAGGCAATGCCATTATTGATATAAACTGGAATACCAAAGGTTACCGCCTCTCTTCGGCAGTCTTGTATCAGCTGTTTATAACGCTCCTCGAAAATGTGGAGCGGGACAGTCTCCCCTGGAAAAAATATAGATTGTAAAGGGAACAAAGGTAATTTCATTGTATCTTCAATTTTCAATAAAAGTACAACTCAAAAGAATAAATGACAACTATCAACAATGCTGTTTACCAGCTCGAAACTTTTTGGCCATGAACACTTAGAACATTCAAAAATGTTACAAAAATAACAATTTGTTGTATTTTTTATACTTCACGTGAATTCTTTGCCCATATCAGCGGAAGGTGTTAGCTTTGTATCAAATTATGAATTCCATGAAAAATGCCGATTTGCTAAAGATTGCCGCTACCTATGGTGATCCCGTCTATGTTTATGATTCGGAAAAAATAGTCTCACAGTTCCAACGCCTCACGAACGCGTTTAGCAGTGTTAAAAATTTAAAGCTCAATTATGCGGCCAAGGCACTATCGAATATCGCGATTCTCAAATTGATGAACAGTCTGGGCAGCGGTCTTGATACCGTTTCCATTCAAGAGGTTCAATTGGGATTATTGGCAGGATTCAAACCCGAGGATATCATCTATACACCCAACGGCGTTTCGTTGGAGGAAATCGAAGAAGCTTCAAAATTGGGGGTTCGTATCAATATCGATAACCTGTCTATATTGGAACAGTTCGGTAACAAGCATCCGGATGTTCCCGTGTGCGTTCGAATCAACCCTCACGTGATGGCAGGCGGGAATTCCAAGATTTCCGTGGGACATATCGATTCCAAATTCGGTATCAGCATCCACCAGATTCCCCATTTGTTACGTATCGTCGAATTGACGAAAATGAACGTGAACGGCATACATATGCATACGGGGAGCGATATTTTGGATATCGACGTTTTTCTTTATGCTTCTGAAATTCTATTCGAGACTGCACAAAATTTCAAGGACCTCGATTTTATCGATTTTGGCAGCGGTTTTAAGGTACCTTATAAAGAAGGGGACATACAAACGAATGTCGAGGAACTTGGTAAAAAATTGGGCGATCGTTTCAACGAATTTTGTAAAGGGTACGGCAAGCAATTGACCTTGGCCTTCGAGCCCGGCAAGTTCTTGGTCAGTGAAGCCGGGCATTTTTTGGCCCGTGTCAACGTAGTAAAACAGACCACCTCAACGGTTTTCGCCAGTATAGATTCCGGTTTTAACCATTTGATACGGCCTATGCTGTACGGGGCAACGCATCAAATAGTGAACATATCCAATCCTGAAGGCCGAGAACGCTATTATTCCGTAGTTGGCTATATCTGTGAGACCGATACCTTTGCCAGTAACAAACGCATCAATGAAATTTCGGAGGGTGACGTTCTTTGCTTCAAAAATGCCGGGGCGTATTGCTTTACGATGGCTAGCAACTATAACTCTAGATTTCGGCCTCCAGAAGTACTGTGGCATAAGGACAAGGCCATTCTTATCCGCGAACGGGAATCTTTCGATGATCTGATTAAGCATCAAGTCGATGTTAAAAATCTGTTCGCACCTAAAAAGGAAAAGGTCGCGGTAAAATAAAACAGGGATATTTTCGTTTTTTTGGTATAGTTGTTGAAATTCTTTGGCAACAAAACTCTGATTATGAAAACGACTTTTAGCGCTACATCTAAAACCATCCTATTTTTCTGCATCGGTTTTATAAGTCTTTCCGCTAACGCCCAAGACGTCGAATGGCTCACTTGGAAAGAGGCCGCAACACTTGTCTCTACCGAGAAAAATCCGAAGAAAATCTTTATAGATGTGTATACGGATTGGTGTGGATGGTGCAAAAAGATGGATAAGGATACTTTTCAAAACCCAGAAGTCGCCGCCTACATGGCCAAGAATTTCTATATGGTCAAATTGGACGGTGAGGGCAAAGAGCCCATCGAATTCAAAGGAAAGACCTATAAATTCGTACCACAAGGGCGAAACGGCTACCATGAATTCGCCGCCTCATTGATGCAAGGCCGATTAAGCTACCCGACTACTATTTTTTTGGATGAGGAGATGAATATGCTCTCCCCGGTACCCGGCTACCAAAAACCCAAACCTTTTTTGGATATCGCCAAATACTTTGGAGATGATATTTATAAGGAAAAGGATTGGAAAGCGTACAGCGGGGTCAGTGGAAGGTAGACGTAAAGTTCGAGTTCAAGAAATCAAGTTCACGCGCAAAGTCAAGTTCAAACGCAAGTTGATCTCCGATTTTCTATCGGCTATAATTCGGCGACTCCTTGGTAATGGTAACATCATGGGGATGGCTCTCATGAATACCGCTAGATGTAATTTTCACAAAGCGGCCATTTTCCTTTAAGGTGGCTATATCCTTCGCACCACAATATCCCATACCCGCTCTCAATCCGCCCACAAACTGATGGATACTTTCGTAAAGTTCGCCTTTGTAGGGGACGCGGCCAACGATACCTTCCGGTACCAGTTTTTTAATGTCGTCTTCAACATCCTGGAAGTAGCGATCTTTGCTACCTTCTTTCATGGCCTCGACCGAGCCCATTCCGCGGTAGGATTTGAATTTTCTTCCCTCGTAGATAATCGTTTCCCCGGGGGATTCTTTTGTACCGGCAAGCAAAGAACCCAGCATTACCGTGTCCGCTCCGGCAGCAATGGCTTTGGGAATATCTCCCGTATACCGGATGCCGCCATCGGCAATCACCGGAACGCCGCTACCTTTAATAGCGGCCGCTACTTCAAGTACGGCGGAAAACTGTGGGAAACCAACACCGGCTACGACGCGTGTCGTACAAATAGAACCCGGACCTATGCCTACTTTGACCGCGTCGGCCCCGGCATCGACCAAGTATTTGGCCGCTTCCGCGGTAGCAATATTGCCGACAACAACATCGAGATCGGGAAATCTCTTTTTAATTTCCTTTAAAACTCTTACGACGCCTTGTGTATGTCCGTGTGCAGTATCGATTACGACCGCATCTACCCCGGCATCGACCAAAGCGGCGGCCCTATCGACGGCATCGGGCGTAACCCCAATGGCAGCGGCTACCCGCAATCTACCGTAGGTATCTTTATTGGCTATCGGTTTTTGGGTCAATTTAGTTATGTCGCGGAACGTAATCAGTCCGACCAATTTGTAATTGTCGTCAACAACGGGCAGTTTTTCAATCTTGTTCTCTTGAAGAATGTCCTCGGCCTGTTCTAGGGAAGTCCCCTCCCCTACGGTCACTAGGTTTTTTTTGGTCATAACCTCGGAAATCGGTCGCTCGTTATTCTTCTCAAAACGAAGATCACGGTTAGTTACGATACCGAGCAATTTTCCTTCTTTATCGACAATAGGTATGCCGCCGATACTAAATTCCTTCATGTTCGCTTTGGCATCCTTGACCTGGGAATTTAAAGGTAAGGTTACCGGATCGATGATCATACCGCTTTCCGCCCGTTTTACCTTGCGTACCTTAACGGCTTGCTGCTCGATGGTCATGTTCTTGTGCAATACCCCGATACCACCCTCCTGCGCCATTGAAATGGCCATTTGAGACTCGGTAACCGTATCCATCGCCGCGGAAACGATGGGCACATTGATAGTAATGTTCCGTGTAAATTTGGATTGGATGTTTACTTTTCTGGGTAGTACTTCCGAATAGGCGGGAACGAGCAGTACGTCGTCATAGGTGAGACCTTCGCCTAAAATTTTGTCGTGGTGGGCTTGCATGCAATTATGGATTTAATTGCGTGCAAATGTAGTGAAAAAAGAGGAAAGAACACCGTGCCGATAGAATTAAGACGAAGGCTAAAAACTTCTTTTATCAAGTCCGCGTAACTATTCTACAATTTATTTCTAGTTCATCCGGACCAAGTTGATGACAATAAGAAATTAGCAGCATATTTCCAATGAAACCCTATTCACAACTTCAACTGCAACGTGGTATAAAATGTTCGGGGTTCCGCGGGAATTATACCAGGCCCAGGATACCCGGTCGCCCGCCTCGTAAAATAGCTTTCGTTTAGCAGGTTGTTAATGCCAGCTTCCAGCTTCCATTTTTTATAGGTGTAGGACAGGGAAAGATCCATAATTCCGTAGGCGGGCAGTTCACCTATGATACCGGCGCCCGGCGCGGTGGAATCTAAAAAAGGTGGGGAATTTTGGGGATCGTTGAACTGTTTGGCAAGGTAGGTATATTGCAGGGAGGCCAGAAGGTTTTTGTAGCCGGTGCTCAATCCCGTGCGGAGGTTTATGGCGGGAATATGTTCTACTTTTTTGCCCTTGACATTGTTGATGTCCGATTTAGTATATTCGGAATCTGTCAGGGCCAAATTGGCGAACAGGTTGAGCTTTAGGTTTTCCTTGGAATTAAAAAAGGTCTCCTTAACGTTCCAATCGCCTAACATTTCCAGGCCATATATCACCGCCGTGCCGGCATTGTCCGTTAGGTTGACTACACGGTTTTGGTCGTTCACGGTAACGATATTCCGTGATATGCGATTGCCGTAATACAGTATAAAGCCACTGGCATCGTACGACAAAAACGCGTTGAAACGACCTCGCGCCCCGATATCGCCTGTGAAACCCTCTTCGTCTTCAAGGTCTGGACTGATTTCTTGCGCCGGATTGATGACCCGCAAATCGTTGAAGGTTACCGAGCGATAATTTTGGGAAATATTTCCGTAGAATTCTATATCCGCATTTAGCTTATAGGAAGTACCAAGGCCCAATAACACGAAAGAACGCTCTAAGGCCTTATCTTCCTCGTTGACACGGCTGTCGATTACGTTGCCGGCCAAGTCGGTGAACACTTCCGTGAAATTTCCTTCGGCCGATGTTTTTATATATTCGAAACGAAAACCGGGCGTGATTGAAAAGCGGTCGGTTATATCGATGACATTCTCCCCGAAGACCGCGAGGTTTAGATTGGGAAAGCGATATTGCGATTTTCTGGGGAAGGCCGGATACTGCTCGTCCACAAAATCGAAATCCGCACCGGTTGTCGCGGGTCCAGCACCTTGGCGTTGTTTATTATAGGCTTGGTAGTACTTAGATCCTATCAGAAAGACGGCGTTTTTGTCACCGAGCTTGTAGCGGGACAGCAATCGGGCCTCCGCACCCCAATTCTGAAAATCATCGATCAGCAGCTCACGTTCGTTGCCGTCATCGATAATATCCACTCTGTTTTGTCGAAAGCCTAAGGCCTTGCGGGAAGCATCCAAGGCAAAGAGGTTAAGGCTGAAATCCGTTTTCGATGAAAAGCTATGTTCAAGGCGCAGGGAGGCCAATTTCCAATCGACATCGAAATAATTTCGCTCACGATTGCTAAAGTTGGGGTCTTCCTGGAATTGGGAATCGGT
The DNA here is from genome assembly GCA_024635875.1 of Pricia sp. Taxonomy (GTDB): domain Bacteria; phylum Bacteroidota; class Bacteroidia; order Flavobacteriales; family Flavobacteriaceae; genus Pricia. Next base: position 9,130 of record JAGXIC010000212.1, on the reverse strand, counting down.
TAGTCCGCCAGGTTGTTGGGCCAAATAATCCAGTAGCGTAGCCTCGAACGTCAGTTTTGTTTTATCGGTGAGTTGATATCCGACGTGCCCATGATAGTTTATGGCGTTAAAGTCGGAGTTGGGCCGAAAACCATCGCCCTCCTTATAGCTTAGGTAGTTATAATAACTGAACTTGCCCACTGTGCCTCCCAGACTATTAAAACTTGTAAACAGTCCGTTCGAACCCAAGGTCTGTCGTGTAATCAGTTCCAATTTTTTATCGGGGTTCGGGGGCCGGAACTTAAAGTTGATCAGGCCACCGAATTGAGTACCATATTGTAGGGAAGCCGCACCCCGAACCACCTGTATTTCACTCAGGGCTTCTACCGGCGGCGTATAATAGCTTTCGGGATAGCCAAGGACATCTGCGCTGATGTCATAGCTATTTTGGCGGGTATTGAAATTCGCCGTACGGTTGGGATCCAAACCCCTACCGCCAATGTTCAGCTGAATACCGGCATCTCCGTTATCATAAATATTCAGGCCGACAACTTGCCCGTAGATTTGGCGGGCGTTGTTGGCCGCCAAATTGGCCGTTAATAGGTCTACGGCCACCACCTCGGTCTTTTTGCCCGCATAAATGGCCGTGCCCTCAACTTTTTTCAAGCGCCTCAAGGCAAAAATCTTTTCCTTTCTTTGGGTCAAGGTCACCTCGGACAGTTCTTGCGTCCGTATGCGTTCCAGTTGAATTTTCATCGGTAGCGGCATATCAAAGGTCAGTTCCTTCTCATACACTTCGAACTCAAAGGCAAAAACGACCAAGGTATATTTACCGTCTGAAATTCCCCGGAATTCAAAAGTGCCATCTGCCGTTGTGGTTTCGGTAAGACGGAGTTCCTTGACATATACCTCGGCATCTTCTACGGGCTTTCCAATACTATCGGTCACTACGCCCGATATACTCAGCTGCCCCCATAACGGGAGTGTCAGCATACATAAAAACAGCGTACTAAATACCTTTGATCTCATCGTTGAAGGGCAGTACCCAATTTTTGTTTTCGAAAGATTCTTTTTCTTTGGCCAAATCGATAGCGGGATCGATTAGCGCTGTACTTCGCCTTCCGTTTAAGGTAACGCGACTCTCTACGTAGATTTCGACCTGCCTATGACCCTGTTTCTCGAAGTGGTCCCGAAGATAATGGGCGTATTCCAAAATAAAATCGGGCTGGAACGACATTTGTTTTTCCTGAAAGGCAGTCAGAAAATCTGTATTGTCCACATAAAACCATTTGCCGGTTGCCCCGTCTACAATCTTGAATTGGGCATATCCGGCCTTTTCCATCAACATAACACGCCATGAAAAGCGGTAGCCTTGCTCCGTCCATAATAATTCACCGGGGTAACTCAAATATCGAAAGGGCAGCAGTAATTGGGCGGCAAAAAAGACCATTAAAAAACCTTTTGTGATTTTAGTTCGCACGGGTGGGATGATACATAATTTTCCATTGTCAAATTGATTCAGGGGGATGCGGAACCTGCGGGAAATAAACTCCAATATCTTGTGATGCACCGAGGCATCAAAGAAGATCAAGGCGGCCACGATCATGATATAGGGAAACATCCCAATGGGAAAAAGGACTCTTGTCAGCAAATGAAAGACGATTACGGCTACAAAGGCGTACGGCCTTGTTTTTCGATACAACAAAAAGAACGGAATGGCCAGATCGTAAAAAGCCCCGCCCCAACTAAAGGCATAATGCACCCAATTTTCATTAAAAAATTGTCCAAGAAAGGGCACGTCGTATTTAGAGGGCAACCAAATTTTAAGCGGCATCGCCTTTAAGAGCCAATCGGAATTCAGTTTGGCGAGCCCGGCAAAGATGTAGACCATACTCAACAATAGCTTGATGCTATCGATCGACCAACGCGAAATTTTTTGAAAGGCCTTGGTTCGGTCTCTAAACGCATCCAAAGAAAAATAGGCATTGGCGGGCAAAAAAACCATTAGAAAACTCAGTATGCTTACGAAATAATAATGGTTCAGATAGGTGGTCTTGTCCATCAATTCGATGTAGGTAAAGCTTAAAAAAAAGACAAGAATGGCCCAACGGTACTTTAATCCGACCATAACCAAAATAGCAGCGATTCCGCAGATTATGAACAGTAAATAGGTGTAGTTTCCAATCGGTTTTACCCATTCAAAACCGTAGTACGAGAAAAAGAACTTGGGTTCGAGGTATAGTTTTTCGATCCACCCGTTCGCCCAAAACCGGATAATACTCACCAGCATCATCAACCCGAAGAAAATACGAAAGACCGCTAACGGAGCGGCCTCTGTTTGTTGGGCGATATACTTTTGAAGGAAAGTCAAAGTTTAATCCCCATCGGCATCTACAAAGTCGACACTAATGCTCATGGCGGAAAACATATCTACTTTGAGCAGGCTTACCGCCTTCTGAACTTCGTCATAGGCCGAAAACATATTTACGGCGGGGGTACTGGTTTCCAGTTCGGTTCTGAACGGCTCCAATCCGCTTACCGCGGTTCTTGCCACATCGAATTGTGCGTTGATATCGTCGCCCAAATCCTTTCTATCCAAAGATTCTAAATACGACGCCATGCCCTCACCCTTGGTATCCGAACCGAAATGTTTACCGTTGAAAAAGTCCTGAACGGCATCGAGGCCATCGAGAAACAATACGTTCGCGGTAACTGTACTATAATAAGACTCCACCGTGTTGGGGGACTGTACCCCGGAGAAAACGCCCAAAGGAATACCCATTTTTCCGGCCCTCAAATACTTTTCGTAGTAAAAAACAAAATCGTTCGTAAACCGATCTACGGATGCCGTTGCCGACGAGCCATCTTCTTTAACGAACGTGTCTCGATAGCCTTGTTTCCATTCCGAAAGCACCCGATCGGACAACGTGGTGATATCTTTTAGCACATCACCTGTGTAGGCTATTAGCGCCTCTCTTTCCGTACCGGTGAACTTTGAAACTATAGCGGCATCCTCTTCGCCCAAGCCATTAATCAGATAATCTAAAGCGGGAAAGCCTTTGGCATCCCTGTTGGAGGCCAGCGTTAAATCGTACGAACCCGAAGCTAAATAGCCGGAAATTTTTTCGCTATCCGTAGGGTAAATATTGATGTTCAACCGCAGTCCGACGGTTTCGGCGGGACCAATCTCGAACATTGATACTTTTTGCCATGCGCGGTATGCGGTCAACCAAGAGCTGCGCAAGGCGATGAGATTCGGTTCGTTGGCATCTGCTTTGAAAGTATTGAAAGCGGTATTCAGACCTTCGACCTCCGCGCTAAAAGCTTCGTAGGAAGGTACAATAATGTTATCCGCCCAATTTACCAGAAGGGCACTGCGATCGAAACCCGTGTCAACATCCGGTTTATCGGGATTGCCGCCTTCAGGAGGCGTATCGATTAGGCCACTGTCATCCGACGAACAGGCCCAGATAATAGTTAAAACCAAAAATGCTCCAAAAATTCTTCGCATAGCTTATTTTTATTTATTCTAAATCAATCTTGGCAAAAATAAGGGATACTTATATAATACCCATAGAATTAACCCTTATATCTTCAACCAACCGCTACTATTTTAGTTGGCGTCCGATGCTGCCTGGGCAACGGTAAAGCCGAATTTGGTCGCAATGATTTCGGATATACTATCCAAGGTTTCTGGGGTCGCGTCCCAAAGTCCGTTTTCACCATCTGCCAGGAGCTGTTCCAAAAGGGCATCGACTTCCACCTTCGTGAAATACGCTTTTCCCGTGGCGGGATCTTGGGCAAATTGTAGACTATAGATAAATCCATAGGCTTCGGACAGCGCATGGAAACCTCCTCCGTAGTCAGGTACTATTTCTGCCAAGGCATTTTTACCGGCCTGTAGATAGAAAACGCCCCTAACGGAAGGTACTAGGGCCAATTTGGCCTTGATAATCGCCGCTTGTTCGTCACGCACTGCATAATCTTTGGCAACAATGGCAGCCCTTCCCAATTTAAAGGCGTCGTAAGTGGCAGATATCAGGTCGCTAAAATCTGGATCGGCGGCCACCTGACCGATATAACTTCCCAGAAATCGGTCGCCGTCATTTTCGCCCGCTATGGGATTTGCAGTATCCGTATTCAGGCCGAACAGATAACCGTAAGCTTCGTCCCACTTGTGTTCCATAGTTGTAAAGGATTTTCCTTCCTCTACGGTACCGGCATCGTTGTTTTCCCTATTCTGGCCTTCGTCCAAAACCGCAGGACTCAAGTAATTATTAACGATTTGGTCAAGCGTTAATGCTCCTATCAAACTCTTAGCGATCATTTGATTGTATTCCAAACCTTGTGCGTTGATATAGCGCACCCGTTCGCCCTGCGGCACTTGCCCGGCAACGCCCGGAGATGCGGTGGTTTCCCAGTTTACGAATACCTCATCGACTTGGCCGTTTATCCAACTGTCAAAATCCGCGCGAATGGCAGCTTGATCTGTGGCATTATCGCCGAATAGATCTTTCGAAGCGGCAGTTTTGCTCTTGATACTCTTATCGGAAGCGTTCAAATCCGCATCGGAAAAATCGGCATTACCTTCTTCATGGGCGAACATGGCCTGTAATATTTCGACGGTATTCGTATTATCCGACAAAGCGGAAAGAAACTCACCACCCATCTTCAGTCGGGTCGTCTGCCCATTAAAATCCACGGTACTGCTTCCGTTTCTCTCGAAAGCATAGGTAGCGGGATTTTCAATAGTATTTTCGCTACCGGTGTCACAAGGCGTGCAACTGCCACCGCAATCAACACCGGTCTCATTCCCATTCTGAATGCCATCGGTACACGTTGGCGTAACGGCTTGTTCATCAAGACCATTATCATCGGAACTACAGGATATAAAAACAATACTAGCCGCAAAGGTTAGGGCAAAAGCAATATTTCTCATATAACTGTCATTTTTATTTAGACTTGTTTTAAATAGCTGTGCAAATCTAAAGCATGAATTGCTAATTGGCAAGTCTATTTGTATTAAATCTAAATAAAAAATAGAATTTAACTTTTAAGGGTTGAAAATCTGAAAAGAACTCGCGCAATTGGACCTTGGCGTTTCTTTTCTCAGCCTCCTTTTGCGGTATAGTTTTGACTGCTCATAGGCCCGGGAAGGTGGTAGCGGGACTTGCTTACTCCTGTGGCCAATAGCCTCAAACCAGTGGTGGCGGGAAATGGTAGCGGGGTTTGCTTAGCCTTGCGGTCGCTCGTTGCCGGCAAGCAATAGTCGGGTTTGGAGTTTGGAGTTTGGTGTTTGGAGTTTGGAGTTTGGTGTTTGGAGTTTGGAGTTTGGAGTTTGGAGTTTGGAGTTTTAGTTAGATAGATAAAAACCAAAAAGAAACGGCTTCCATCGGAAGCCGTTTTTAAATCTATGTAGCCTTAGTTTAAGCACTAGCATTCTGTGGTGCCCAGTGTGAACAAAGCATGCCTGGAGACGCTTTTTGCGGATTGGCACAATCGCTGGTTTCATATCGTACACAGGTTACACAATTGCGGTCATCCTTTAGTGCCGCTTTCATTTCAAAACTGTCACACGTATAACTGTTGCTTACTTTAACACCGTGTACCTTGCACAGGCTACCTTCCATTATATTATCACAGTTGATGCAGTTGTTCGCTAATCGTATCGACATAATCCTCTAAATTTAGGTTCATATCAAATATACGACTGAACTCCTTTAGAAACAATTTAAATAGCTGACCTTCAATTATTTATATTTAGATTGGTTTAAAATAATCATAGCCTTGCTTATGCCTCGCAACTAGCACAATCCTTCTTCTGCTTGAATTTCTGTGCAGCGTTCATACTATGTTGGTAGTAGAGGGATTTTAGTCCTAATTTCCAAGCGGTTACGTGAATTTTATTGATTTCCTTAACCGGCATATCGGGGTGTACGATAATGTTGACGGACTGCCCTTGATCGATATGGTTCTGTCGGTTGGCGGCTTGATAGATGATATCCAACTGATCGATTTCGGAATAGGTCTTGAAAACATCCTTTTCATTGTCGGTAAGGAAGTCCAAATGCTGTACTGAGCCATCCCTGTCACGAATACTTCGCCAAACCTCGGTGGTGCTCTGCCCTTTTTCCATTAAGAGCTCTTCCAAAAATGGATTTTTGATTGTCGTTTTCACTTTGGCTATATCCTTTACGTAGACATTCGACCAAATCGGCTCGATACCTTGGGATACCTGTCCGAGAATAAATGCCGAAGATGTTGTTGGAGCAATAGCGTTCAAGGTAGCATTACGTCTACCATAGCCTTTGAGCACAGCGGGTTCGCCAAATTTTTCAGCCAATTCTTCGGAAGCCTTATACGATTTTATTTTAATACCTTCGAAAATCTGACTGTTCAGGTTATAGGCCTCCTGACTGTTGAAGGGCAGTTTTTTGGATTGCAATAACGAGTGCCATCCTAAGACTCCCAGGCCCAAAGCTCGGTTATCTTTGGCGAAATTATAAGCGCGTTCCATAAATAGAAAGGTCTGGCGATCTTCACGGCTTTCCGAATCGCGGTAACTTTCCAATTTTTCGATGAATTCTGTTATTACGGCATCCAAGAAATACACCATCGTTTCGACCGCATCGGTATTTTTCCATTTGTCGTAGTGCAATACATTTACGGATGACAACACACATACGAAAGACCATTCGTCATTGGATGGCAACATGATTTCGGTACAAAGGTTGCTCGCGTAAACGGTGTGGTTCTTATCCCTATAGACATCGGCTGCACCGTTGTTGGCGTTGTCCTTGAAGAATATATACGGATAACCCATCTCTCCCCTACGCTGTAAAACCTTGGCCCAAAGCGCTCTTTTGTCACCGTCACCATCAATCATTTCCTGCATCCAGGCATCGGTCACGGTTACCCCATGGGTAAGTTCCTGAATGGGATTTCCTTCGGTACCGATTTCCAAAAACTCTTTGATATCAGGATGCTCGATAGGAAGGTACGGCGAAAATCGGCCGCGACGCACTGACCCTTGACTTACTACATCGACCATGGATTCGAAAAGCTGCATAATATGCACTGATCCCGAAGCTTGGCCGTTATTTTTAACCGCTGCGCCACGTGGACGGATTTTACCGAAATATCCGGAAGTACCACCGCCCAATTTGGACATCATACCCACTTCGGACTGTGTGTACAGAATGTTCCCCATATCATCGGCGATATGTGACCCAAAGCAGCTGATAGGCAGGCCCCGTTGTTTTCCGAAATTGGACCATACGGGCGACGCAAGCGAGAAAAATCCTTCGGACATATATCCATAGAACTTGTCGGAAAAACCGGGCATATCCAATAGCTGTTCGGCCCTATCGGCTATCTCACGGATACGTTGTTCCGGGGTTACGCCTTCGGTCAGATAGCCCGAGCCCAAGAAATTCCGGCTGTGTTTCGTAAGCCATTTAAAACCGTCTTGGTTTTGTGGTTTGTGATTTTTAAGGGCTTCTTTTCTAGCGTTAACTAGATGGTCTCCCTGATTGAGTGGTTTTGTCTGTGTGTCTAAAGTGGTTTTTTGATCGTTCATTTAAAAAAGGTCATCACTGGTTATACTTTGGGTTCTTTTGCTGTAATTGATGGAGCGCTTCACGAAGAAATCACCATGTTTGGTCCCGATAATCTCGTCATCGAACCATTCGGTCTGGTTCAATAGCGTTTCATCGATATCAAATACTTTAGCTACACCTATACTTGCGAGGGACTTGTTGAAGCGGTTCTTTATAAATTCGTTGATGACGACCTTGGGCAAGAAATCGACTTCGCCTTTCTCGAAGATCCAATCAACGATTTTGCTTTCGGCCGTAAAGGCGTCAGCGCACATTTGTTGAATCATAAGCGCGTGTTCGTCATCGAACCAATCGGGATTCTCATTTTTTATGATTTGGATAATCTCGATACCAAAATCACCATGGATCTGTTCTTCCTTGGAAGTTGCCTCGACCACGTTCGAAATGCCTTTCAAAACATTTTTATGCTTGTTGAAAGCCATAATGATCAAGAATTGAGAGAACAGGGAAACATGCTCAATGAACAACGAGAACAACAATATAGATTCGGCATACTCCCTATTATCTTCACTTTTCCCATTTTTAAGGGCAGTTTCCAAATACTGCACCCGCTTCATCATCACCGGTTTTTTCTTCAGGTTCTTGAACTCTTGGTTTAGACCCAAAATTTCGAGCAAATGGGAATAGGCATCCGCATGGCGCACTTCACTTTCGGCGAAGGTGGCGCCTACCGAACCGATTTCAGGCTTGGGCATCTTGTGATAGATATCGCCCCAAAAGCCCTTGACCGCCACTTCTATCTGTGAGATCGCAAGCATTGTATTTTTTATGGCACTGCGTTCAGTTTCGGAAAGCGAGGTCTTGAAATCTTGAATGTCACTGGTAAAATTGAATTCGGTATGTATCCAATACGAATGTCTTATAGCAGGTACATATTCGTAGAGTTCGGGATATTCGTAAGGCTTCAAATTGATACGCTTTTCGAATATATTGCTTTTGCGTTTTTGAGCCTGCTCGTTCCGGTACAAAATATAGGCCTTGGCCACCTCGAAAAACTCGGTTTCCATGAGTTTTTTCTCCACAAAATCCTGTACCTCCTCAACGGTAGGCACGTAGGTTTCGTCTGCGCTCTTTCTTTCGAGAAGTCCGGCATATACTTTTTCCGAAACACGTTCGGCATCGGCAACACTGCCGACCTCGACGGCGGTCATAGCCTTTAAAATAGCATTCGTAACTTTATGTAAATGAAAGGGTTTGGTCGTAAAATCCCGTTTGATGACCTGGGTAATTTCCATAGCAGATAGCGTTAATTGTTTGTTTCCTGACAGTGTATAAAGGTCACAATTAATTCGTCCTATTCGTTAGACAGTCGTTTAAGTTTTTCCACAGGGTTATCAACAATGGGATAAATTCTTAGGCTGAACGGGGGTTGGGGATGGGTGATAAAATACAGGGAGGAAATATTTTCGATTGGGATGGTTTTAAAGGGATTTGAAAAAAAAATAGATGAGTTATTTTTAATCAATCTAAATAAATTATATATTTTTGCCGAAGGAATTACGGAAAACTTAATTTTTAAATCGAGCCGTCGG
>JAGXIC010000211.1 GCA_024635875.1 Pricia sp. | reverse complement strand
GGATTATGACTTGCTGTAAGTATGATACCTCCATTTGCTTCCTCCATTGTTACAGCTACCTCAACAGTAGGAGTTGTGGATAAACCTACATCTATAATATCTATACCCATACCTATACGGAACTCGACCGAAGGGACCCGATAGTCGATACAAAAACCCGGGAATTAAAACCCTTTGTTTCCAAGGCCAGGGAAAGGGGAATTATTTTCGACGTAGGCTACGGCGGTGCCAGTTTTGATTACGGACAGGCTATCCCGGCGACTGAAGCCGGTCTCTATCCTACTACGATCAGTACCGATCTGCATACCGGAAGCATGAATAATGCCATGAAAGATATGAACAATGTCATGTCCACCTTTTTAACCTTGGGCATGCCGCTTCCCGAAGTCGTAAAGGCAAGCACCTGGGCACCCGCACAGGCCATTAAGCGCGAAGAGTTGGGCAATCTATCCGAGGATTCCCCAGCCGATGTGGCCGTGTTCAATTTGCGAGAAGGCGATTTTGGCTTTTGGGACAGAAAGGGTAAAAAATTGATGGGGAAACAAAAATTCGAATGCGAAATGACCATCAGGGACGGAAAAATTGTGTACGATCTGAATGGAATTGCCGATCCCATAATCATTCGTTAAGCTTATTCCTACCAGTCTAACTTAATTAATTTCACGAACATGAAAAATTACTATGTATTACTTACATTGATTGTATCCTTAGCCGGAAATACTGCAATCGCCCAAGAATATGATATCGTTATAAAGGGCGGCCATGTCATCGATGCTAAGAACACTATCGATGCCGTAATGGACGTGGCTATCAAAGACGGCAAGATTGCCGATGTAGCAAAGAACATCGATGCCAAAACGGCCGTTCAGATGGTCGCTGCCAAGGGATTATATGTGACCCCCGGCCTTATCGATATCCACGGCCATGTTTTTGCAGGTACCGAACCCCGCCATGCTTACAGTAACGGGTTTAATGCCCTTCCACCTGATGGTTTTACATTCCGTGTAGGGGTAACGACGGTGGTAGACTGCGGCGGTTCCGGTTGGAAATCATTTCCCACCTTCAAGGAAAATATCATCGACAGGTCAAAGACCCGGGTGCTTGCTTTTCTCAACATTGTAGGTGAAGGGATGCGCGGCGGAACCTATGAGCAGGACACCCTTGATATGGATTCAAAATTGAGCGCCAATGTAGCCAGGCAATATTCGCAGGATATTGTCGGTTTCAAGGTGGCCCATTATAATGGTCCTGAATGGACGCCAGTGGACCGGGCGGTAGCGGCCGGAAAAATAGCCGATCTGCCGGTCATTATAGATTTTGGCGGTAGCAATCCCCCACTATCCATCGAAGACCTTTATATGAAACACCTTCGGCCCGGGGATATCTATACACACGCCTTTGGACAGTTGGACAGTAGGGAAGCGATTGTGGACCTGAAGACCAAAAAGGTAAAACCCTTTGTATTTGAGGCACAGAAAAAAGGTATTATTTTCGATGTGGGGTATGGGGGTATCAGCTTTGCCTATTCCCAGGCCATTCCCGCCGTAAAAGAAGGTTTTCATCCCAACACCATCAGCACGGATCTGCATACGGGCAGCATGAACAACGCCATGAAGGACATGCTGAACGTCATGTCAAAATTCATGTTGATGGGCATGGATCTCAAAGAAGTAATCGCGGCCAGCACTTGGCATCCCGCAAAAGCCATCAAAAGGGAAAATCTAGGGAATCTTTCCGTAGGTGCACCTGCCGATGTAGCCTTGCTAGAGGTTAGGGAAGGCAACTTCGGTTTCTTTGATTACACCGGTTATAAAATGGAGGGAAATAAAAAATTGGAATGTGAACTCACCATACGTGACGGAAAGATTGTGTACGACCTCAACGGAATTACAGAACCCATCGTAGTAAAATAAATAACTATTGGATTCAACGGTACCATAAATCCAACTCACGATTTACATATTCCGGTTGTACCATTTAAACCTGTAAATAATTCGGTTATTATGACTAAAAGGCAGGAGTTACTTATATTTATAGCTCATAAAACAAAATTTTAGTATTTAAACAAGTAATACGTAATCAAAAAAGCAACAAAAATGGAAAACAAGACAACTAGAAGGGCAACGTTTAAAAAAATGGGTATGGGCCTAACGGCTATTTTCGGTATAGGTACCGTCAACGCGATGGGCAAAAAAACGGTCAAACCAAAAAAAGAAGTAGTGGGTGATATAACATACGATCAAGAGATACCTTTGTTTTCTGGAGGTGTAAAACACGGCAATACACTTTATATTGCAGGCAAAGGCGCGCATACCGAACCTTTTGAAATTAAGGCACATACCGAAATCGTACTGCAAGAACTTCAAAAAGAGCTCGAAAAACATGGCAGTTCCATGGAAAAAGTATTAAAAGTCAATGTATATCTTGCAGATTTGGGCGATTATAAGGGCATGAACGAGGTATTCAGGGGCCGTTTTGGCAAAAACCCTCCTGTAAGGACTACGGTTGCGACCTATGGAGGGGTACCGGGAGAATCTTTGGTGGAAATGGACTGTATAGCCTCTCTGGACTAATAAAGAAAAAAATATCCCTTTAATCGATACATACAGAACATAAAGAAGATCAACGTGTATTCAATAAAAGCCTTTGTCCCGCAACTGTATTGTTGCTCGTTATACCAAGTATGGTCTTAACAGGGGATATGCTGGTGCCGCCTAATATATCTTGGTTTTTTACTGTATTGGCCCCTGGAGTTAATGGAAACAAATCATTGAACGGTCTGGTATTTACCACCATTTCCACAAGCCTATTAATAGGGTACAAAATTGAATATCGCTTACTAAAATTGTTTTGAATAATTTCGTAGCGCATTGCCCGATGAGAATTTTTCTTTCATAAGTAGGGCATAGATAAACCGCAAAAGGTCAAGAATCAATGCTGTTTTAAAACAAAGGAACAAACTGGCAATAATTTTAATACTTTAGTAAACAATAATATATAAAGCTATAAGCGCTATCTGCTTTGACGCGAGATTGTATTACTCACTTAGCTTTGAGCCGCCGGCAATTCATTAAGTCAATTTGATGCTATAAAAAAACAATCATGAAAAATAATAAACCACAAAACAATCCCAACCGTAGAACCTTTATCAAAACTACCGGGGCAGCAACGATTTACGGTGCGGCTGCGCTGAACATGGGCTTTGCAAACCCCTTGTTTTCGGGTAACAAAGACACTTTGAAAGTTGGTTTGGTCGGCTGCGGTGGCCGAGGTACCGGAGCTGCATCACAGGCCATATCGGCTGATTCCGATACGGTACTGTATGCTATGGCGGATATTTTTGAAGACCGGCTCAACAGTTCACTGGATATTCTAAAAAAAACGCATGGAGAAAAGGTACAGGTGGACAAAGAGCGGCAGTTCGTCGGTTTCGATGCGTACCAAAAACTGATCGATTCAGGCGTTGATGTGGTCTTGTTGGCCTGTCCTCCCGGTTTTAGGCCCGATCATCTTACGGCGGCCATAGCTGCGGGTAAACACGTATTCTATGAAAAACCGGTAGCGGTGGATGCACCCGGAGTCCGTAAAGTGTTGGCAGCCGCCAAGCAGGCCAAGGAAAAAAACCTATCGATGGTATCCGGATTTTGCTTTCGATACGATTTGCCCAAACAGGCCCTTTACGGAAAAGTCCTGGCCGGCGAAATCGGGGAGATCAAAGCGATTTCGACTACCCGAAACGGTGGAGAGCTCTGGTACAAGGAAAGGCAGCCGGACTGGAACGATATGCAATACCACATGCGCAATTGGTATTATTACAACTGGCTGTCAGGAGATTTCCTCGTTGAGATGTTCGTACATAGTCTTGATATGATGGCCTGGGCCATGGGAGAAAAAATGCCCTTGACCGCTACAGGAACTGGAGGAAGACAATGGCGCACCGACAAAAAATACGGCAATATTTACGATCATTTTGCACTGGAATATGATTACGACAACGGGGTGAAGGGGTACGCCTTTACCCGCCAACAGAACGGGGGTTCCTCTAAAAATGCCGTCGAAATAATGGGCGCCGATGGCAATGCCCTATACGAAGGCACGCGACATGAGATTACAGGTAAAAATCCGTGGCGATACAAGGGAGAGGAGAACGATATGTACCAATCGGAACATGACGCCCTTTTTAAATCTATCCGGCAAGGCGATGGAATCAATGATGGCGAAATCTCGGCCAACAGCACATTGATGGGGGTCATGAGTAGAATGGCGGCCTATAATGGCCAAACCGTTACTTGGGATGAAGCCATGAATTCAACCGAAGTATTGGGACCTGATAGCTATACTTGGGATTTAGAATATAAGGGGCCAAAAATAGCAATTCCCGGCGTTACAAAGTAAAATCTAGGGTTGTGTTATCCCAAAATTGTCGCATAATCCAATGCGTTTTTTGCCACGTTCCAGCCTTAAAGTGACACTTGGCATTTTCAATCTATTATATTAAGAAATTAAAAAAATATTAAAAATTGTCTGTACCCATCTAAGTGTTTTCTTGAGTATAGCGACCTTTAGCCTTTGCAGCGCCCAAAAGGAATATTTCGAGTTTGAGTTCGGTACGTCGACTACCTTGGAAAATACGCTTTCCGGCAATACTGATGAAGCATCCACCATCAAATGGATCAATGTGAACACGGTTAAAAAAGGATGGACGGTCAACGACGATGGAATCTTGGTCAATTTGGGACTTCCTATCGGTGTCGTAAGGTCGGAAAAACAATATGAGAATTTTATACTGCATGTTGAGTGGATGCATACGGAGCCAGGCGGAAATTCAGGTATTTTTGCCTGGAGCGGTGCCAATCCACCAACGGATTCTCCCTTGCCCGACGGTGTGGAAATCCAGATGCTCGAACTCGATTGGGTGAACATCAACGCAAAGGATGGTGTTCAACAGCCCATAGCCTATGTTCATGGCGAGGTCTGGGGCGTAGGCGGCGTGGTTACCGATCCCGATAATCCCAGGGGCGAAAGAAGCAAATCTATCGAAAACCGCGCCAAGGGAAAAGGAATATGGAACACCTATGACGTCGTTGCCGTTGACGGCGTCATCAAACTATCGGTCAACGGGAAGTTTGTAAACGGTATTTCGAAATCGACACAAAAGAAAGGGTATCTCTGTCTTGAATCCGAAGGGGCAGAAATCCATTTTAGGAATTTGAAGATTATTGAACTGCCCCCAGGCGTAACTTCCGAGGAGCAAATTGCCCCTGAACTGAAGTAATAAGGAAAGTTGGCTTCTAATTCAATTCATCATTGGTAATTTCACCACTTGACCCGCAACATATTCTCAAAAAACGGCATCATACCCGGGTAAGGCCGGTATCGCCCCAAAATTCGTAGTGGTTATAGCCCCTGCCTTATTCGCCATTTCTATCATTTCAACAAGCCCATCCGTATCGTCCCAAATTGTATGTGGATCTTCTAGACGTGAAATTTGATATAGCAAACATCCAATAAAAGCATCGCCGGCACCCGTAGTGTCAATAGGGTCTACCTCGATGCTTGCGACCCTCTTTTTGAAGGTTGGGGTACTGATTACAGTGCCTTTCTTTCCTAGGGTAATAGTTATAATCCGCGTGCCTATTTCGTGAAGAACGGCACAGACTTTTTCCAACTCCTTTTCGCCGGATAGCAATTCGGCCTCCTCTAAACTGAACTTGCACAAATGTGCCTTTTCAATAAAATGAACACATTTTTTGACAAAGGTTTTCTCTTCATCCTTCCAAAGATCTCCCCGAAAGTTAGGGTCAAAGCTGATAAAGGCTTTTTGGGTCAGGGCATCAAATAAATAACGGCTATAGGCTTGTTCAAGTCCACCGCCCAACAAAGCCGTCGCCGCCCCAAAATGTACCATATTATCCTTAAAACTTTTCTTGACCGATGCATCGTATTTCAGTTTTTTATCGGCGCCGCGGCTAAATACGAAATCCCGCTCGCCATCTGCGGCAATGGAGACGTAAGCCAAAGTGGTAAAGGTTTTCGAACGCTGCGCCAATGTCGTGTCCACACCGTTTTTCTCCAAAACATCCAACAAAAAACTACCGAAGGGATCGCTGCCAACGCAGCCTATAAATTTACTTTTACCGCCCAATTTGGCTATGGCACAGGCTACATTTGCGGGAGCACCGCCCGGTTTTTTAGTAAATACTTCCGCTTTGGAAAGGTCGTTGCCCTGATTTTCGGCTACGAAATCGATGAGCAGTTCACCTATACAGTAGATAGTCTTCATTTTTTTAGTTTTGAATATTCCCCTAAAGTAATCACAAAAAAGAAGCGATGCCAGCGATTTGAATCATTTTGTGACCCTTTGAAATGGATTGTTTGTCATCAAGTCCTTTAGAAAATTTACCCTTAACATTCAATAATCCTGTAATCCTGTTTATTTTTGCACCATGACTAAAAAGAGGACGCTAGTTATAGGGGACATCCACTCGGGATTAAAGGCTTTACAACAAGTTTTGAAAAGGGCAGAGGTTTCTCCACTTGACCGATTGATATTTTTGGGGGATTATGTAGATGGGTGGTCCGAAGCAGTCGAAACCGTTGATTTTATGATAGGCTTGCGAAAGACGCACAACTGTGTTTTAATCCGCGGAAACCACGACGAACTTTGCCTCGAATGGCTACGTGGCGGAAAGGATAATCCGCTTTGGCTGAAGCATGGTGGCAGTGCTACCTTGGATTCCTATACAAAGACGGATGCAAAAACAAAGGAAGCACATATCCTCTTTTATGAAAATCTGCAAAACACGTATCTCGATGCGGAGAACAGGCTCTTTTTGCACGCCGGTTTCACCAACTTGAAGGGTATCGATTATGAATATTATCCGGAAACATTCTATTGGGACCGTACGCTTTGGGAACTGGCGCAATCCCTTAATCCCAATCTGCAAAAAGGAAATCCTTTTTATCCCAAACGATTATCACATTACAAAGCTATATTCATCGGCCATACACCTCTTTCAAAAACAGCTGTTGTCGAACCGAAATACGCCGCCAAGGTTTGGAACATCGACACCGGGGCAGCATTCAAAGGGGCGTTGTCAATGCTGGATGTCGACACCAAAAAGGTATGGCAGAGTGATCCGGTGCATACCCTTTATCCGAACGAGCAAGGAAGAAACTTAAAATAGCCGACTTATTCGTACCATTTTATTATTTTAATGACGAAATTTGTAAAACAATATAAATTGAACAGCCATGGCTGAAAAGAACATACGACTAGAAGTAATGCAGGCCATAGAGCCGCAAGTAGAGGGATTCATGGATTCCTTCCTGATTCCCATCGAGGATATTTGGCAACCTTCGGATTTTTTGCCCGATTCTGAAAATGATAATTTTTTGGAATCTGTTCGCGAACTGCGGGGAGAATCTAAAGAATTGGGTTACGATTTTTGGGTGACCATGGTGGCCGATACCATTACGGAAGAGGCCCTACCAACCTATGAATCGTGGTTGATGGACGTTGAAGGTATCGATCAGCATGGCGACAACAAAACGAACGGTTGGGCGAAATGGGTACGCGCTTGGACCGGTGAAGAAAATCGGCACGGCGACGTACTCAACAAATATCTGTACCTATCCGGAAGGGTAAATATGCGCGAAATAGAGATTACGACGCAACATTTGATAGCCGACGGCTTCGATATCGGTACCGATCGAGACCCCTATAAAAATTTTGTGTATACCACATTTCAGGAACTGGCCACCAACATTTCCCATAAACGGGTGGGTCAAATGGCGAAGAAGAAAGGAAATGCACTCTTAGGAAAGATGTGTACCATTATTGCAGGGGACGAAATGCGGCATCATTTGGCCTACCGCGAATTCGTCAAGACCATTTTGGGAGAAGATCCTTCTGGAATGGTGCTTGCCTTTGCCGATATGATGAAAAAGAAAATAGTCATGCCCGCCCATTTTCTTAGGGAATCGGGCGGTACCATCAGCACGGCCTTTGAGAATTTTTCGAACTGCGCACAGCGTCTCGGGGTCTACACGGCACAAGACTATGTAGATATTCTTAGAAAGCTTAATAGTTACTGGGAAATCGATAAGGTGAGAAGCCTCAATGACGAAGCGGAGAAAGCCCGCGATTATCTGGTAAAACTACCCGACAGGTTGGAACGTATCTCGGAGCGTATGAAATTCCCCGAAGACCAATATCGGTTTAAATGGGTTGAGGCGAATGGCATGGTTTAAAAAACTCAAGTTCAAACGCAAATTCAAACGCAAGTTCAAAATCAATCCCTTGAAATTTAATCCTGTTAACCGTCTCGTTGGTAGGGGTATTTTATCATACGCTTTTTGTACGTGATACTTGGGCTCGTTTTCTGAGCTTGTCAAAGTACGAGCTTTACAATTTCCCATGATCGTGCTCATCCTGCCATCTGAACAATTCTTTCCACTTGCCTTCGTAGCACATCTTGGCTTGCATTGGCCATGAGGCTGGATCATGTACCTTGTAGCGCTCCCCACCACCGTTCAAGATGTCTTGGCAGCCGGCGACCGAGGTTTCCGATAGCGCTTTCCAGGTTTTGATACCCGCGGACTGGAACATTTCTGATATTTTTGGGCCAATACCTTCAATAACTTTCAGGTCATCCTTTTTAATCCTTTTTCCAAAGGCAGCCATGGCGGCGGAATCGTCGAACGTATTTCCAGTAGCTACCGCGGTCACACTGGCCGGCGTAGAACCTAGTGAAGAAGATATATTTCCATCACCGCTGGGTTTAGCGATGAATTTTTGGTTGCAGACATCCAACTCGGACTGTAATTTTGAATTCTTGTTGCGCAATGCATTCAGTTCCGCGGAGTTATCAATTGACTCCACACTGCCTTTCCCCATCAAATAACCTACTATACCGCATATAACCCCTATCAGTAGGGGTATCAACCAGTACCAAATGTTCATGTTCTCAAATTCCATAGTATTTATGTTTAAAGGTTATTCATTTGAGGGCAAATTCGGTCTTTCTGATTTTCGCCCGTTCCTTTTCGGCTTCGATACTGGCGATAACTCCTTTCGAATCATCCGAATCCGTGTTAATTCGCTTTTCGAGAGTACCATTTCGAACGAGATAAGCCTTAGCAAAACCGGCACGTTCCTGACCAAGCGGATACGTTATTTTTCTCGTTGTAAAATCTATTTGGTATAGCTGACTATAATGTATTAAAAAAATCGCAATGAATAGTAAACTATTGATATTAAATCCTAATAATCAAGGTAATAAAGAAGGTTCTACCATTATTTCTGTGGGTAATAATTATGATCTTTAAACCCGACAAAGTTCCGGCATTGGGATGATTTTTAAGAAGTTTGGTTTGGGAACCCGCTGACCATTTGAGCCAGTGCCGATGCAAAGTAGGCATGAAGTAGCTAAGCGGTCAGCGGAATCTTTATCGGTAAAGTACTGCTGAACTTATTTATTAACCCGGCCTGAACCGAAACTCGTTATCTTTTTGATGTAATGGTACTACTATTTGAACCGCACCAATGTAATATTATGCCCCGATTATACGTGAAAAATGACCATCCACACAAAATGATTGGATGACCTAAAATTATCCATTTATATTTACCTCGAGTTTGAAGCTAATGAATTATGAAAACGGAATTCATAAAAATAGTGACTTTCGGCTGTATGGTCGTCGTTCTTGGAATACAAGCCCTACTGCAGGGAAGTTGGAGGGTCGAACAAACAGAACCTGTAAGAAATAACCCTGATACAATAACATAGGAAGGCATTTTATAGTTCCACCTAAAATAGTTGTTTGAGTTAGTTAGTTTAATGTTCAATACCCGCTGTATTTTTTGCTTGCCTATTCGGGGGAAGGGCCAGTAAAAAGTAGACAGCGGGTTTTTTGGTGCTTTGAATTGACACAGGGTATGGCCAACAGATTTTCACTACTTCCCAAATAGCGCAAACGAGATGAGGGAATGGCGAGCGACCCCATAAAATTGATGAGGGAGGCACCACCGAAAGGATTGCGCCGCTACAGATCGAATGTTATATCTTGCGCACCTGTAACCGACGATCCTCGCAACCGAGTGGATTACACCTTAAAAACCAAATTGTATACCTTGTGCACCTGCAACCGACGAGCGACTCAGGGATCGAGAGGATTGCAATCCTTAAAAACTAAATTGTATACCTTGTGCCAAAGGTAATTGGTCTGTATAATTTATAGTATTTGTCTGCCGCCGCATATAAACTTTCCAGGCATCGGAACCACTTTCACGGCCGCCGCCTGTTTCTTTTTCACCCCCGAAAGCTCCCCCGATTTCAGCACCCGATGTTCCGATATTCACGTTGGCGATACCGCAGTCGCTTCCCGCAACCGACAGAAAACGTTCGGCTTCCCGAAGGTTATTGGTCATAATTGCGGAAGAAAGTCCTTGAACTACGCCGTTCTGTAGGTCGATGGCATTTTCGACATCCCCAGAATATTTTAACAGATAAAGTAGCGGAGCAAAGGTTTCGTGCTGCACGATTTCGAAGCCGGGCTTTGCCTCGGCAATAGCAGGTTTCACATAGCATCCACTTTCATACCCCTCTCCTTCAAGTACGCCACCTTCAACGATTACTTCTCCACCTTCTTCGACCACTTTTTTCAAAGCTTTATTGTACATGGCTACCGCATCGGTATCG
>JAGXIC010000210.1 GCA_024635875.1 Pricia sp. | reverse complement strand
AGGGTTTTTCAAAGGAATATGATACAGTGCTCGGGGAAAGGGGCATTACCCTCAGCGGAGGCCAGAAACAGCGGGTGTCGATTGCGCGTGCCTTGTTGAAAAATCCCCAAGTCTATCTTTTCGACGATTGCCTATCCGCCGTAGATACAGAAACCGAAGAAGCGATCTTAAGCAATCTCAAGAAAGCTTCGGACAATAAGACCACGCTCATTGTCAGCCATCGGGTGTCTTCGGCCAAAAACGCCGATAAGGTACTGGTTCTAAAAGACGGCGAACTCCTACAAGAAGGCAGCCACGAACAGCTAAATACTAAGGAAGGCTACTACAAAGAGCTGTATATTACGCAACTATCGGAGAACGAATCCTGAAAATCGATGGCCATACCGTCAAAGAAATCGCAAAATTGTTGTCGTATTGAGTTTTTTTTTACACTTTTGGATAATAACAACCATTAAGAACCTAGAAGAGAGATGGAAGGGAAAAATTCAATTGACCAGGAGGAGATTCACTCCAAAGTAATGCGTGCGGGCAGAAGAACCTATTTTTTCGATGTGCGAAGTACCAAAGCCGGCGATTATTATCTTACGATCACCGAAAGCAAAAAGTTTACCCACGACGATGGGTCTTTTCATTACAAAAAACATAAAATATACCTCTATAAAGAGGATTTTGAGGGTTTTCGGGAAAATGTCGAGGAAATGATGGACTTCATTATCGATGAAAAAGGAACGGAAGTCATCTCCGAGAGACATCAAAAGGATTTCAAAAAGGAGGATGAAGAGGCTAATGAAAACGGGGAACCCAAATCTACGGATAGCTTTACCGATGTGAGCTTTGATGATATTTAAGCGGATTTTTATTTCTTACATTTATGGCAAGAACACATCCATCATCTTATGAAAAAAGTTCTACCAGTATTGCTTCTTTTATTTTTTCAACTGGTTCATTCACAAGATAGCCTTGACCTCAGCTTCTATCTTCCGCAAGATAGTAGTTACGATGTATCCATCCCTACGCCTAAAGATATTATCGGCCATGAAGTCGGCGAATGGCATGTCACCCATGACAAGCTCGTATTCTACATGCAAGCTTTGGCTAAGGCAAGCGACCGCATAACCCTCGAAAATCGAGGCCAAACCTTTGAGGGAAGGCCGCTTCTTTTGCTTACCGTCACCTCGCCCCAAAACCATCAAAATATTGACAGAATCCGGCAAGATCATGTTGCGCTGACCGAAAATGGCGGTGGCAGCTTCAATCTGAACGATATGCCGATAGTAGTCTACCAAGGTTTTTCCATTCACGGCAACGAACCGAGCGGTGCCAATGCCGGTATGGCGTACGCCTATTATCTGGCCGCGGCCCAAGGTCCTGAAATCGAGGGACTTTTAGAAAATATGGTCATTTTGATAGATCCATCCTTCAATCCCGATGGTCTGCAGCGCTTTGCCCATTGGGCGAACACCAATAAAAGCGACAACCTGAATTCCGATAGCAACGATAGGGAATTCCATGAAGGTTGGCCTGGCGGACGTACCAACCACTATTGGTTCGATATGAACCGCGACTGGCTGCCTGTACAATTACCCGAAAGTCGTTCACGTATCGCCTCTTTCCATAAATGGATGCCCAATATCTTGACCGACCATCACGAAATGGGTACAAATTCCACCTTCTTTTTTCAGCCCGGGGAGCCGACACGTGTGCATCCCCTTACCCCTAAAATGAATCAAGAGCTTACCGCAGAGATCGGAACGTATCACGCCAAGGCCCTTGACAGCATCGGGTCGCTGTACTATTCCGAAGAAGATTATGACGACTTCTACTATGGCAAGGGCTCTACCTTTCCCGACATCAACGGAGGTGTCGGCATTCTCTTCGAACAAGGTAGTTCAAGGGGACATTTGCAAGAAAGCGAGAACGGCATCCTGAGCTTTCCGTTTACCATTCGCAACCAGTTCGTTACGGCTTTATCCACTATCAAGGCGGCCCAGGCCATGCGGTTAAAGATGTTGGAATACCAGCAATCGTTTTTTAGGGATTTGGGCATCGAATCCGCTATTGGTAAAGACAAGGCCCTGATTTTCGGTGATAGCAAGGATGCCGCAAAGACCTGGCACTTCGCGGAAATTTTGCAACGCCAGAACATTAGCTTCCACCAGCTTTCCAACAATGTCCGTCTCAACGGAACAGACTATAAAAAGGGGTATAGCTATGTTGTGCCAAAAATCCAAAAAAACTACCGCTTGATCAAAGCCATGTTCGAAAAGCGGACCAGCTTTACCGACAGTATTTTCTACGACATTTCCGCTTGGACCCTTCCTTTGGCCTTCAATCTTGACTATACGGAATTACGGTCCTTAAGCATTGCCGGGGAAGAAGTTACCGACCTATCCCCATTGACCGGCAGTCTAGAAGCGCAAAGCGATTATGCCTACCTCTTCGAATGGAACGAATATTACAGTCCGAAAGCCTTGAACCGAATTGCGAATCATGGCATCCGTGCCAAGGTGGCCAAAGCACCGTTTAGCCTTGAAGGAAATGTGTACGGCTATGGTACCATTATGGTGCCGGTACAGCAACAAGCGCTAAATGCCGCCGAACTTTACGGGTTCTTAAAAGACGTGGCCTTAGAAAGTAACCTACGGATTACCGCCGTTGGCACGGGACTCACCAAGGGTATAGATTTGGGAAGTAATGATTTTGATGCGATAAAGAAACAAAAGGTCGCACTGCTAGTCGGTCAGGGAGTCAGATCTTACGATGCGGGGGAAATCTGGCATCTTTTCGATACCCGATATGATATGAACATCACCAAAATCGATACTGAATATTTTGATTCCGTCGATTTGAGCGAATACACCGATTTTATTATCCCGAGTATGGGCGGTGGAGGCCTTTCCAAGAAACAATCCAAAAAACTTAAGGAATGGATCAAAGCGGGGGGCACTTTAATCGGCTACCGCAACATGGCTGAATCGTTCCAAAAAAATGGACTGATAGAACTGAAATTCAAGAAAGACAGCTTGATTGCCAAAGATATCGCCTTCGACCAAAAAGATGATTTCGAAGGGGCACAGGTTACCGGAGGCGCAATCTTCGAGGCCAAACTCGATCTTTCGCATCCCATCAATTTCGGATATAAAAATAATAGGCTGCCCCTGTTCAGAAATACGAATGTCTATATCGAACCCGATAAGAACAGCTACAATAACCCCATTCAATACACAAACGATCCTCTTTTGAGCGGTTATATTTCAGAGGAAAATCTGGAGATGCTAAAAAACAGCGTTCCGTTTCAAGTGCAACGAACCGGTAAAGGCCGGGTCATCGTCTTTACCGATAACACCAATTTCAGGGCGTTTTGGTACGGTACGAACAAGTTGTTGATGAACGCTATCTTTTTTGGGGATAGTATGTGAAAAAAAGTTCAAGCGCAATTTCAAATCCTAAAAATATAGATGTTAGTACTGTGGCTGCAGTTTCAGTAGGGGCCCTGATTACTTCCATCTCACATACGCCCAATTATATATAAAAATTCCAACTATCACGGCGAATCCTAAAGCCCCGTTCCAAATCATGGCGATAACGGCGAATACCATCAGATAATATAAAGGATAAGCGAGCAGGGCAAATCCGAACCGCGACGTAGCCATAAATTCCGGTTCCCAGACTTTGGGTTTTATCCACGTTCGCCATGGGATGAGGACGGGGAAATTCAAGATATTAAAAATCCCACTTAAAATAATTTGTAAAGCTCCTGGGATGAGATTATCCGTTATTTTGTCGTCGGAAACGTCCAAATATTTTATCGAGGCATTCGTTTCCTTAGGATTCAGGTAATCGACTTGTAAAGCATCCAATTTCCTTAGGGCGGCATCATAATTTTGTTGGTCCTCGATATGGGTTGTGAGGGTCTTCAAACAATCGGAAACGGCATCCTTTAAAGTATGGATAGCATTTTCACCCGCTTTTTTATCATAAAATTCATTGGCCACAATAGACGTTCCATAATACAGGGCAACTTTATCAGGAAAGCCGCTGTTGCTGCGATAGTTCATCCCAATGGGTATGATGTGAATTTTCACATCCGGGGTCTTCTCCAATGTATTTAGAAGAATGCGCGTAAAACCTTTGCTCAAAGGCCGAACCCGGCGTTTGATATTATGATTCGCTTCGGGAAATATTACAAGGGCATGGTTTTGCTGAAATAACCGCGTACATTGCTCGAAAACCGCTTGATTTTTCTTCAGCGATTCCCTACCATCACGAATACGATATATAGGCAGCATTCTTAAAAAGGCGAAGAATTTTTTTAGGGTTGGACGCTTAAACACGTCGGACCGGGTCAGAAAGAAGGGTTTCCGATGGCAGTCCGTCACGATCAGCAACACATCCATCAGGGCACCTTGATGGTTGGGCAGAAAAAGTATCGGCTCGCTTTTGGATACGTTTTCCAGGCCGGAAATCTTTATTTTACCGTAGTAAAGATATAATCCGGTTTTAATCCAGAGCTTTAGTAGTCGGTATCCTATATTTTTCAAAGGTCAGGTTAGGGCTTGGCTGGTTTAAGAAATTTTAAGCCCATTGGCTACGGATGTCTCCGGCTGTAGGAGAACTACATCCTTTCCATCGACGGCTCCCAAGATAAGACATTCGCTCATAAAATTAGCTATCTGTTTTTTGGGGAAGTTGACCACTGCGACCACCTGCCTGTTTAAAAGTTCTTCTTGTTGATAGCGACCGGTAATTTGGGCAGAGGACTTTTTGATACCGATTTCCTTCCCAAAATCCACGTGTAGCTGGTAAGCAGGGTTTCGGGCTTCCGGAAAATCGGCTACCTTTATTATTGTGCCGACTCGCATTTCTACTTTGGCAAAATCGGGCCAGGTTATGGTTTCTAACATGTAGTATGGTTTATGCTCAAATGAGATTGCCGGTTACAAGGTACAATTTTGACCGGTAACCCTTAACATTCAAGTAAATTCGGAGTAGTTGTTTAATAGCCACTTCGTAACTGGTTAAAGTTTTTAAGTTTATATCCTGTAACTTGCAACTAGTAACCTATTAAATACAACAACATGTCAAGAACTCCCAGCAATATGCTTCCTCTCGGAACAACCGCTCCAGAATTCAGTCTACAGGATACCGTAACTGAGAAAACCCTAAATCTTCAAGCCTTGAAGGGCGATAAGGGAACGGTGATTATGTTTATCTGCAATCACTGTCCGTTTGTAAAGCACGTCAATCCCGAAATCGTAAAGTTGGCAGTCGAGTATGGGAACAAGGGTATCGGTTTTATTGCCATTTCCAGCAACGATGTGGAAAACTATCCGCAGGATGCTCCCGATCTGATGAAAGAAAACGCAAAAAAAGAGGGGTATACCTTCCCCTATCTCTACGATGCGACCCAAGAAACGGCAAAAGCATATAACGCTGCCTGTACTCCCGATTTCTATCTTTTTGATTCGGATCTGGAATTGGTATACCGCGGCCAGTTAGACGATTCACGTCCTGGGAATGGGATCCCACTAACAGGAAACGATTTAAGGAGTGCATTGGACGCCTTGCTAGAAAATAAAGAAATCGACCAAAAGCAAAAACCCAGTATCGGATGTAACATTAAATGGAAAGAGTAGAGACTCAAAATTTTACTTCGGAACCAAGCCGTCGCGGTTGTCAAGAGCAGCATATTTATTTCTTATCAAAAGACCTCTTCACCAAATTCTCGATATGCGTATAATGATGGTTGCCGTGCCAGGCATAACGGCCGATATTCTCATCTAACGGCGCTTCTACGTTACCATCGGGATGAATAAATTTCCGTTCAAGGTGGTACCTGGATAGTCCCCTTAACAAATACACCAATTTGGCATGTACCGCACTTAGATGATCCAGCGAAAGCATAATGGGTGCCGACTTAGCGTCGAACAAATCGGACCAGGCCTTTTCGTCGTAAGGTTTAATGATGGGGTTATCTTCTGTCAAGGCCCATTTAAAACGGATGTAGCTGTTGTGATGGCTGTCAGCGATATGGTGAACAGTTTGTCGCACTGTCCATCCACCGGGGCGATATGGGGTTTCCAATTCTTCTTCGGACAAATTTTCAACCAGTTGACTTAAACGCTGTGGAAAGCGCTCCAAGCTTTCGATCCAGTCCGAAATGTGCGCTTCGGTAATGACCGCCGGAACTTCATATTTGCCGATGGGGTACCTTAGTTTTTCCAAATCTTTATATTCCATCAGTTAAAAGTAGTAAACTTTAATACATTTTTAACCTGAAGCCTATGGCAATTTCTCTTTAATCTACTAAATTTATAGGAATTTAATAAAAACTTAAAAAACACTAAAATGGCAACAATACGATTAGGCGATACAGCTCCCGATTTTACGGCGGACAGTTCCATGGGGGAAATCAACCTCTACGATTATCTTGGTGATAGCTGGGGCATTCTTTTCTCGCATCCAGCTGATTTTACGCCCGTGTGTACCACTGAACTGGGCACTACGGCAAAATTCAAAGATGAATTCGCCAAGCGAAACGTAAAAATGTTGGCGCTCAGCGTCGATGATGCCGCCTCGCATAAGGAATGGATAAAAGACATCAACGAAGTAAACGATACTATCGTCAATTTTCCGATTATCGCAGATACGGATCGTAAAGTTTCCGACCTGTACGATATGATTCATCCGAAGGCCGATGACACCCTTACGGTGCGTTCGGTCTTCATCATCGCTCCCGATAGAACGGTAAAGCTGATGTTGACCTATCCCGCCTCTACAGGCCGTAATTTTTACGAGCTGCTGCGAGTCGTTGATTCTTTACAGCTCACCGCAAATCACAAAGTGGCAACTCCGGCCAATTGGAAAAACGGGGAAGATGTGGTAGTGAGTCCCTCCATTTCAACTAAAGATGCCATAGATATGTTCAAAAAAGGCGTGAAAGAAGTCAAACCGTATTTGAGAATGACGCCAGATCCTAACGCTTAGTTGAAATTACAAGCACCAAAATCAAAATTCCACGGCTTGCGGAACCAAAATCGCCGTATCGCGGTGCATGAAATAAACCTCCCATGAATCCATGGGAGGTTTTCTTTGTCATCTACACATGAAACAGTGCTTTTTATACATAAGTGTTGAAAACTGAACTTGCCCAACCTTATTTTCCTCCTACAAGAATCTTCCAATTTCGGAAACCTTCCAAGACAAAACACGAATTGGATTTGGCGAAATGGCCGCCCCATTATTTTTTCGCAGAAACTTAAAAAAGAACTTTTTATTTTTAACTTGTTGTACGAAAATATTTTGCGATGCGAATGACCTTAAAAGTCCTTGTTTTAGGAATCACAACAATTTTACTATGTACTAACTGTGTCAATCTAAAACATATCGGTGAATTCTCGGTAACCTCAATCGAAGGCATCGAACAATTCGAGACGGTCTCTCCGGGGTTTTTAAAAATTTGCCGACAAGATTGTCAACAAAAACATATCCGAAAATTGGATATTCACAATACGGATTGTGACTGCGAAGAAAACGAAAAAGCGGATAGCATAACCCGAGTGATCTACCACACGACCAAGGATTATTTTTATGGCTTATCGGACCTCAGCAACAACGAACTTACCAGTTATAAAACGAATGACTTTACGCAAGCCTTGGCTACCGGTGATTTTGGACCTATACAACTGAACGAGTCCGATGTGAAGGCCTATTCCGATATATCCACACTTCTGCTTCGGGCCTTTACCGATAGCTTCCGAAGAAAAAAGATCAAGGAATATGTTGCGCAAGCCCATGACCCCCTGCTTAAGCTGCTCGATTTTCTGGAACTTAATCTTACCGGAAATTTAAACGGAAAGCTGGAGGTACAAAAAAGCGGACTCAAGAACTTCTACTTTGATTTTTTAAAGGATGATAAATTATCGGACTACGAACGCACCAAGTTTGCAGAGGACTATTTCCAGAGGATTTCGGAAATAGCAATCCAACAAAAAGAGTTGGATAACTATACCAAAATTTTAAGGGATATTGCCCAAGGCCATACCATCTTATATACCAATGTCAGCCGTATGACCGATGAAGAGGTCCGCAAAGAATTGGCAGGCTATGGCCGGCAAATGGGTAACACTATTTTATCATTGCACCGGATGTGAAGTGAATGGTTCGGGGTGTTGGTTTGAAATTATTTTAGTATTGAGGATAAATGTTCATTTAAATTTAAGAATATGCCCAATTTAACATCGCAACAGGTAAAAGAACTTGCTGACAACCTTTTGAGGATGACCAATGCCTTGGGGAACTATCGCTACGAAAATTTTGATCGTTTATCGGAAGATGAGAATATGCGCATAAAAGAACTGCACCTAAAACAATTGGAAGATACCACGCAACTGTACACCAAAGCGGCGGTACTTGTGATGGACGATGTGGAAATCTCCTTACAGAACATTGATTCCATTACCCAAGAAACAAGGGCACTCTACAAAAAATTAGGAACGGTACAAATGGTTCTGGACCGTGCCACCTCGATCTTGACCTTGGCGACCGCCATTATCGGATTGAACCCCAAGGAAATTACTTCTTCAATCAAAAGTCTTTTGGCCCCAGTCGTTTGATACTGACCTACTGTAGATTGAAGACCGATGCATCTTGGTTCCCCAACAGTTCCACCCTTTCGCTTACCCTACCCTACGGTGCAGCCAAAAAGAGGGCAGAAATATAACTTCTGAAAAACCACTCATTTAAAAATTTTAATACTATATTTGCACTTTAATTTAATTTTTAATTTTTTAGTATTATGAGTAAAGGCACAGTAAAATTCTTCAATGATTCCAAAGGTTACGGTTTTATCACTGAAGATGGTTCAAGCGAAGATCACTTTGTACACATTTCTGGTTTAATTGACGAGATTCGTGAAGGTGATGTTGTAGAATTTGAACTACAACAAGGTAAAAAAGGATTGAACGCGGTAAATGTGAAAGTAGTAGACTAGAACGCATAAACTTTTTTTGTACCAAGCCCCTGCAAAATTGCCGGGGCTTTTTTTTATTTATTTTCATAAACAGTCATATTTTTCATACATTAGCGACAAATTGGTGGTAGTTCTTATCCTACTTCTACGATGAAATTTTCGCCCTTTATTGGCTGGTAAGTTTACGAATATTACGTTTTCCAGTATAAGAACGCTATGCTTACTTTTTTGGAATCTTTTTAGAGTTTGTTTTAAGATTTGTGAGTAGACCCGAACGTTCTGGGTTATAGGTCATTTTTAATGCCCTTTTAGACAACCCCAAAATTTCGGGACTAACATAGCCATAGCTACGGTATAAAATTTTAACGAAGCCCGCCCGATCCGGTACGGGCGGGAAGGGGAAAAAGGGACATATAATAATATAGGTTCTACCCTTATTTCTGTGGGTGAAAATTATGATCTTGTAGACCTGACATAAGACAAAGGCACATCTGACTTAGGACTTATTTTTACAACCATTCAATTTTCAGGTATGTTCAATTAATTGTTTCTTAAAATGAAGTAGTATTTGGTGTTACGTCCTATGTTTAAAAGTCTTAAGTCAAGCCAATTCATTGCTAGTTTTCCACAACATTCGTGGTAGAACCATACTATGTTTTAAAACAGTCTCTTAATTTTGATTTTGATAAATATCCCGCTGTGGTAGTGAGTGCGGACAGCACTAAAAAATATTGACAGCCTTAAATTTTACGGTACTAAATCGACAAAAGATAGGGTTTTCCCGACTTAAGGTGTTTATCACTTAAAAACAACAGTAACCTAATGCCCAATATTAAATCGAATGTTTACATTTTTTTCCATCCTTATCATCCTTGTCGTGCTAAATATAGTGCTTGTTATTCTTAGTACGTACCAAAAAGATTGAGCGGTATAATAGCGACCAAAGTTTATTAAAAAAGCCCCGAGCTAATCCCGAGGCTTCCATTGGACCTGTGAAAATTTGTTTCCCCTTTTTTTACTTTACATCCATCAATTCAACATCAAAAAGTAGCGTGGCATTCGGTGGAATGACGCCTCCGGCACCCGCACTTCCATATCCTAAATGAGATGGAATAACAAAACGTGCTTTGTCTCCCACCTTCAGCAAACTGATACCCTCGTCCCATCCGGAAATTACTTGGCCAGCGCCCAATTGAAAATCGATGGGCTGCTTGCGTTTATAGGAAGAATCGAAAACTTGTCCGTTTATCAGCGAACCTTCGTAATGTACGGAAACGGACTGCCCTTTTTTAGCCTTCGGCCCATTGCCTACCTGAATCATTTTGTAACGCAGTCCGCTCTCGGTACTCTCGAATCCCGCTGAAATTTTGTCGAGTTCAGCTTTCTGGTTTTTTTTGTGTTCCGCAATCCGTTTTTCCTTAGAGCTTTTGAAGGTTTCGAAGGCTGCTACAGCATCCCAGTTTTCAGCTTCGTCCCCTACCCTTACGATTTCGAGGCTTTCAATGGTATCGCCCTGTGCAATGTCATCTACAACAGCTTGGCCCGCATCCACTTGACCGAATACGGTGTGTTTGTTGTCCAACCAAGGCGTTGGTACGTGAGTGATATAAAACTGGCTGCCATTGGTGCCAGGTCTGGCATTGGCCATGGAAAGCACGCCCGGTTCGGAATGGTTCAAGTCCGGATGGAACTCATCATCGAACTTATAGCCTGCATCTCCTGTACCGGAACCTTGAGGACATCCGCCCTGTATCATAAAATCGGGAATAACCCGGTGGAATTTCAGCCCGTCGTAATACGGTTCACCTTTCGGTTTCACCTTGTTTTCCTGTTTTCCCTCGGCTAGGGCCACGAAATTACCGACCGTTCCGGGTGTTTTTTCATGAGTGAGCTTTACCAGTATTTCTCCTTTGGAGGTGTTGAACTTTGCGTAGATTCCGTCTTGCATCTTACTCGTTTTTTGTGAGCGGCAAAGGTAATAAAAATGTTCGTGTATATGATTTAAGGTTTAATGCGCCTTCGGCGCGTTAAAGTCAAGGTAATTTACAAACACTTTGAACTTTAAACAGCTGCGAAACAGCGATTGAACCTTACATTGAACACTAACGCTAGCTTAAACAACAACAGTGGGTATTCTCGACCTATGGTTTCGGCGTGCCGAAATCAGTCCCATATGTATCAAAGAGATAGACTAAGCTTGCCATACTTGCAGCCCCGAGTTCCAGTTCGCGCTTGTTGACATGTTCGAAAGTGTCGTTCTCGGCATGATGATGTACGAAATACCTTTGCGAATCAGGCAACAGACCAGCCAGGACTATGCCGCTTTTTTTTAGGGGAGCAATGTCCGCACCGCTAAATCCCTTTTGAAACAGGTGAATCATATAAGGTTCGAAAAGTGGCGCCCAACTTTGAACCTTTTTTAAGTCGGCATCGGAGCTGTCGAACGAAAACCCCCGTGGCGTAAAACCACCGGAATCGCTTTCCAAGGCGAAAACATGATTTTCGTTGCTCAGTTCAGCCTTTTTGGCATATTCAGTTCCACCGCGTAGTCCGTTTTCCTCGTTCATAAAGAGTACTACCCTAATCGTTCGTTTGGGTTTATAGCCGGAACGCTTGAGCAGTCGAAGCACTTCCATGCTCTGTACACAACCGGCACCATCATCGTGGGAGCCGTCGCCGAGATCCCAAGAATCGAGATGTCCACCTACTACTATTATTTCATCGGGATGGGTACTCCCCTTAATTTCCCCGATGACATTGAACGATTCTACATCATCGAACTGTTTGCAGTACTGCTTAAAATAAAATTTGGTGTTCGGATTCAGTTTTAAGGTAGTGGCCAACATCTCGGCAGCGTTGGTACTTATCGCCGCAGCGGGAATTCTATCGGACACGGCGGTATCTCCATAACTCATCGAGCCGGTATGCGGAAAATCGTCCATCCGCAGATTCATAGAACGTACGATGACACCCACTGCGCCATATTTGGCGGCCTCCTCGGCGCCTGAATATCGCTGATCGACGCAACCCGAATACGCATCGAAAGTGCTGATTAGCGCTGGGTCCATAGGCCGGTTGTAGAATACGATTTTGCCTGCGACCTTCGCTTTTCCCAATGTCTGCAGTTCCTCGATGCCCTTCACTTCGATGACATTCGCCTTGAGGCCGCCCAAGGGTGTGGCCACCGATCCGCCCAAGGCGCAAATAGGCACTGTGCTGGTTACCCCCGGCGAAGTCTCCATATAGGCAAACTCCGGAATGCCACGTACCCATTTGGGCACCATCACAGGCTGCAGCCAAACCTTGTCCAAGCCCAATGAATCGAGCTGGACTTTGGTGTATTCCACCGCCCGTTGCGCCTCTAAAGAACCCGAAAGCCGACCCCCTATTTGATTGGACAGATAGTTGAGCCAGTCGTAAGCCTTGCCTTCGGTTAATGCGGCATCATATATCTTTTTAAGCTGTTTTTCGTCGTCGTTCTGGGCGTATGAATGAAAACCTGTCAGAAGCATGAGTATCCATAGTTTTTTCATCCTTTTTCTTTTTGCAACATTTCTTTATAACTATCCAAATCGGCACTTATTTTCGCGGGAAGTTCGGGTTCCTTGATGTCTTGATATTTTTTTAATTCTTCCCATAAAATCGATGCTACCGATACCCGGGCCGCTTTTTTGTTGTCCGCTGGTACGACGTACCAAGGTGCGTGCGGTTTGGAGGTTTTATTGATGGCTTCTTCGTAGCAAGTGAGATATTTGTCCCACAAGTCCCGTTCCTTTAGGTCCCCGGGGGAAAATTTCCAATTCTTTCGTTTGAGGTTTAACCTACGCAATAGGCGTTGGCGTTGTTCTTCTTTGGATAAGTGTAAAAAAAACTTAAAAACAATAGTCCCCGTGTTCGCTATGTGCTTCTCGAAGTCATTGATCTGATCGAAGCGTCTGTCCCAAAACTTTTGATCGATATCCGCCACGGTATGGACACCGGGAATGTGCTCACCCATTATATATTCTGGATGCACCCGTGTTACCAATACATTTTCGTAATGGGTACGGTTGAACACGCCAAACTTTCCCTTAGCGGGCAGGGCAATATAATGCCGCCAGAGATAATCGTGCTTCAACTCGAGTTCGGTGGGCACTTTAAAACTGTGCACCACCACTCCACGCACATTGAAATCCTTAAAAACCTCTCGGATCAAACTATCCTTGCCCGCGGTATCCATTCCCTGTAAGCAGACCAAAACGCTATATTTTCCATGCGCGTAAACAGTATCCTGAAAATCTCCGAGATCTTTTCTAATGTGTTTCAATTCCTTTTTCAGCTGCTTGTACGAGGCACCGAAATCCTCGTGCGTCTCCCGATCGGAGAGCTTTATTGAACCATCGACCTTAAATGAAGTGATTTTTGATAAATCCATGGGTGAAGATAAAAAATCCAATCGTTGAACGGTAATCCAAACCAGAAAAGTTAACCGTTTGTCCCGAGAAAACATCGGTTTGTCTAAAATACCCCAAACGCACTGCGGTGCATCGAATAAAGTAGGCGGTAACCCCTTGACATAATTAACTTTGCAGTGTAAAACGCCCAAATTTTACGGACCAAACCTAGCTTATGAAGCTTTATTATCTGATACGCTACACGCTTATTTTCTGCCTTTTTTCGTCTTTTAAGCCGACTCAAGCTTGCGAATATGCAGGTTCGAACATCGCCTACGTTAAAACTGAAACGGAAAAAGCGCTAGGGATGGAAGACTTACAGCTGATGCGGTTCCATATCTACAAAGCCCTTGACGCGATCACCAAATCGAAACTCCAGTTAGAAGACTGCGCTTGCCAGGAAGCTTTGGAGCGAATATTAGAGGTATCCGAACTTTTAAAAAGTGCTACAAAGACCCCATCTTTGGCCGGTACCCGTATGCTCCTCGAAAAAGCCTTTCAAAATGCAGGGGAAGGTCTTGAGGCCCTGTACGAGCACGAGCAGCATGACAGCCCTTACGGTACGGACCAACTCACGGTCAATACTACGACCGAAACCGGGCAGAACCTATCTTTACCGCCCGACGAAAAAATAGTCAAACAAAAAATAGACTCCTCCTTGACCCAATACAGCGCATCGCTACAAAAAATGGTCAACACCGTAAACTGTAAAGAAGCTCGCGCTTTTGCGATCCGAATTTATGAACATTGCGAACAGCAGCTTTTACGGCCTAACCTCTCCGAAGTAAAAAAATATTATAATTTGAGAACAAAGGAGATTACGGGGGCCGCACTTGAACAACTGGGAGAATGCGGAAAGAAGTAGGCAGTAGCAGTAGCAGTAGCAGTAGCAGCATAAGATGCTAAAAGACACTGAAAAAGGTTCATGGCTGAAAGTTATAGGTGACAGGTTTAATTTTTATCAATTAGACCCCTAAACCCTATTGATCTCAAGCATTACCTTGCATAGCTACCAAATAGCGATTAACCTTAAATTAGTTCGGCAGACCCATACTGTCAATGCTGAATTATTATTTGCTGGCAAAAAGCTTTACATCTTCTTCGGAAACCTCTTTACCTCCTAAAATTATAAGACGTTCGACTACATTTCGCAATTCTCGGATATTTCCCGTCCAATCATAGCTTTTCAGCAATTTGATGGCCTTTTCGGAAAAAGTTTTGGGCGTTACGCCTTGTTCCGAGGTGATTTTTTTGGAAAAATGATCGATTAAAATAGGTATATCGTCACGACGATCGTTCAGGGCAGGCACTTGCATCAGGATTACGGCCAAGCGGTGGTAAAGATCCTCCCGAAACCTGCCCGCTTCGATTTCCTTTTTAAGGTTCTTGTTAGTGGCGGCCACCACGCGCACATCGACCTTGATATCCTTGTCCGTGCCTACCCTAGAAATTTTGCTCTCCTGCAGGGCCCGCAATACTTTGGCTTGGGCGGATAGGCTCATATCGCCGATCTCGTCCAAAAATATAGTGCCCTTATTGGCCGCCTCGAATTTGCCTGCCCTGTCCCGCACCGCAGAGGTAAAGGCTCCTTTTACATGGCCGAAAAGTTCGCTCTCTATCAACTCGGAGGGGATTGCGGCACAATTGACCTCGATGAACGGCCCACCACTACGTTCGCTCTTTTCATGGACCCAATGGGCGACCAGTTCCTTACCGGTACCGTTGGCGCCTGTTATCAATACACGTGCTT
>JAGXIC010000020.1 GCA_024635875.1 Pricia sp. | reverse complement strand
ACTGATAGAGGAGATTGCCGTTCGAGGTCTCTTTCAAGTGATCGAAAATGGTATTCAGGTCCTCTTCTTGATAATCGTAAAGGGTCTTTTCGATGGTGTGGTTCTGTACTTTCAAGTAGGGCGTTACATTTAGTGCGCCAGCATAGTTTTAAACGCTTTGGCACGAATTCAATTTTGCAAAACTAAAGCAAATTTGCTTTCGGGCGAAATTTATTGGTTAGAATATGGATTGGGAATTTTGGGATTAGGGGGATTTTATGATTTGAATGGATGGATGTTGCCGGTAAAAAATTAACAGTGCAACCGATGCTTAAAGAAATGCTGAAAAGTCGAACCTTCCCAAAAAGGCATCCTTTATATGGGCTTTTCGGATGACGAAAGGCGTACCTTGCAGGAACTGGAAAAGGTTTTATAAATCGGCTTTTTGCTAATACCCCTTATCCTTGGAAACCTGATTTACGAAGGCATTACCCTCTTTCATGCGCCTATAATTTTCCAAAATTTGAGGAACGACAAATTTCGGGTCGGAAACACTGGCGTAGTGCGGTGTCATGTGAATTTTATCATGTTGCCAAAATGGATGCGATTTCGGCAAGGGTTCCTGATGATAGACATCGAGTCCGGCACCCGATAGATGACCGCTATCCAGCATTTCAATCAGATCAACGTCCACAAGATGTCCCCCACGTGCAACGTTGATGACAAAGGCGTTTTTAGGAAGCTTCTTAAAAAGTGACCTATTTAAAATACCGGTCGTTTTTTCCGTTAAAGGCAATAGGCGGACAAGTATTTCGGAGGATGACAAAAATTCGGTAAGTTCTTCATCCCCGGCAAAGGTTTTTACACTATCAAGGGATTTTTGGGAATTCGACCAGCCCTGAACCTTGAATCCGAACCGTACCAGATCTTTGGCCAAAAGGCCGCCCAGCTCTCCCAAGCCCATTATACCTAAGGTGAAATCGGAGATGCGGTAGTAATTTCTCGGCTTCCAGATACCTTGGGTCTGCTGTAGTTTGTAGATATCCAGATTTTTGAGATGGCTTAGGATGACTGCCAACACGTGCTCTGACATATCTTCGGCCAACTTCGTATCGACAATACGCGTAATGGGAATGCCCTTGGGCACATCGGGATCTTCGAAAATAAAATCCACCCCTGCCCCATTGGATGCGATCAATTTCAAATTGGGATACTCACCCAAGCTACCTTCGGGATGTTTCCAGATCAGGGCCATCTCTATTTTATCCTTTGGATGGTCTTCCGAATAGCTAAACACTTCCAATTCGGGAGATTCTGCTTTTAAAGCTTTCTTCCAAAAGTCTTCTTTACCATCTTGTCTTATAATTACTAAAGCCATTTTTTCAGTTAAAATTCAAAACTTAATTTTGTCGGATAAAATTAGTTGAATCTCAATCAATACTATCCAACACCCTCGTAAATCCTTCCCCGAACAACCAATCTTGATCTTGGGTTTCTTGATAAATAGTTAAGATTCTTTCTTTGAAATCGAACAAAAGTCCGTTAAGGGAGACATACTGGACCGCTTGCTCAAAAGAATTCAACATACTTTTAAAAAAGGCATCCGGCACATTTCTATTCTTGGCGAAGGCCTGGGCGATTTCAAGATTAAATACCATGACATCAGCGATTGTATGGGATTCGACGCCCATCTTGATAAAATGTTTGATATACTTCTGGGCCACGGAACGCCGCGCTTTTGGCTTTCTACGTTTTACGGGAAAATATTCGTTCGATATTTTGGTTTTTGCCTCTTGTAACAGCTTATCCTCTTTGGGATTAAAGATGAAATCATAGTACTCCTTTACCACGGGAAACCGGCTGTAGAGATCGAGCATTTGCTCTTCAACGGCATCCTTCTTTAATTCGGATAGGTATTTCTTAAGTTTACGCTTGCTCATTAATTGATTTGTGGATTGCAATGTATCGAAATTTGGGGTGTTTTATCCAAAAGTCCTTAAACTTCTCATAAATATTGTATAACAATACCTACATCTTTTTGGAAAAGACAGAATTAATCTGTATACTACCTTCTTGTAGAACTCCTAAATTCAAATTGTACATATGAGGCAACTAAAGATTATCAAGCAGGTAACAAACCGGGAATCAAAATCGTTGGACAAGTACTTGCAGGATATCAGTAAAATCGATCTGATCAATGCCTCCGAGGAGGTAGAACTGGCACAGCGAATTCGTGCAGGTGATCAGCTCGCCCTTGAAAAATTGACTACTGCAAACTTACGTTTTGTAGTCTCTGTGGCCAAACAGTACCAAAACCAAGGTCTGAAACTTCCAGATTTGATCAACGAGGGCAATTTGGGATTGGTCAAAGCGGCCAAGCGCTTCGACGAAACGCGCGGATTTAAGTTTATCTCATATGCGGTCTGGTGGATTCGTCAGTCCATTCTTCAGGCACTCGCGGAACAATCCCGTGTGGTAAGGCTTCCGTTGAATAAAATCGGTTCGATCAATAAAATCAAAAAGACCTTTTCCTATTTGGAACAGGCGCACGAGCGTCCGCCATCCGCAGAGGAAATTGCCAAGGAATTGGAAATGACCGTTAGCGAGGTGAAACAGTCCATAAAAAACTCCGGACGACACGTATCGATGGATGCGCCGCTGCGCGAAGGAGAAGATTCCAACCTTTACGACGTTTTACGTTCGGGAGAATCACCAAGGCCGGATAAATTGTTGATGCAGCAGTCCCTTAACACAGAAATTAACAGGGCTCTGGAGACCTTATCCCCAAGAGAAGCCGATGTAGTAAAACTTTATTACGGTATTGGCGACCAACAGTCCATGACCCTTGCGGAAATCGGACAGACTTTTGACTTGACACGGGAGAGGGTACGACAGATTCGCGAAAAGGCGATTAGGAAACTGCGCCATAATTCCAGAAGTAAACTTTTAAAAACGTATTTGGGGTAGCGCGCCAGTGCTCTGCTCAGTACGCTAAACGCTAACCGTGGTGACAGCACGACGAAAATTGGCAGAACAGGCTTGATATAAACGTAATTGTGAATGTTAAAAGGGAGACCATGAAAATGGCCTCCCTTTTTATATGAAATCCAGTCTTTAAACGTTATACGTTGGTATGACCACGTGATCTTGAAATTCATCGGTTTAAATACATCCAAAAGCCAATAAAAAATAATTTAATCCTTTGTCTTTTTACTCATTACCCGTTTTAATCCATTAATCCCACTTTAGTATGTCATTCTTAGCCAAACTTATCGTAGATGGAAAACAGTATTCTATTTTACATTGCCTGTACAATTTCGAACAGCCTATGGATGGCACTGGCAAACCATCCGCCAGACCCGTCGGCGGCCGTATTATGGTCACTATAGAAGCCGATGGCAGCTATGACCTACTCCATTGGATGTCTTCTCCCGACCAGACCAAGAACGGTAGTATCGTTTTCTACAAACGTGATGCCTTATCTAGATTGCAGGAGGTCATCTTCGAAAATGCATACTGTGTGAGCCTTGAGGTAGAATTTGACGCCATAGATGATTCACCACTGCAGAAACGTATCGTAATCTCTGCCAAGAGTCTTAAGATCGGGGATATGACTTTTGATAACAATTGGGGAATCTAAGCATAATTTCCATACAGAGATTTCCCAACTTTTACCTTTTCACGGAATGTAACATGCCATAAGCAACACCAAAAAAAAGGAGGCCATCAAGGCTTCCTTTTTAAACAACTAATTCACTTAAAACAACTAAAACACTAAGAATAATTTAATTTACCGATTTCCTCTCTAGAAAGTATATCGTTCAGGGTTGAGATAAAGTTTAGATAATCTACATTATCAGAATTTTGATTTGCCATAACAGTAGGTTTTAAGATTTGGGGATTTGGGTTTGGGACTGTTTACTGTTGCCAGTTCTACATATAATCCAACTCCACCAATTCG
This sequence comes from Pricia sp., assembly GCA_024635875.1. Taxonomy (GTDB): domain Bacteria; phylum Bacteroidota; class Bacteroidia; order Flavobacteriales; family Flavobacteriaceae; genus Pricia. The sequence continues at coordinate 4,164 of JAGXIC010000020.1, read as the reverse complement.
TTTAGACTTAAGATTTCGTTGAGGTCTTGTAAGAAGGCTAGGTACTCTTCTCCGTAGGTGTCGTAAAGCATAAGATACGTAGGTTAAGTTATTGGATTAATTTTTGATTTCGGTAGCGATTTGGGCCGCTGTTTTTGTTTGATGAAGTAAACTTATTTATAAAGCGCGACGGATACAATTAATTGTGGTGTAACCTTAAAATCTTGTTGTAAACGCTGTTAATGGATGCTTATGGAGCATTATTCTTGGTCTCTATAGGAAAACTTTACCTGTACGACTGTTCAATTCGGAGTGTTGTGACAATAAGCCTTTCCGAGTCACGTTAATTAGGTAACCTAATACCACACAGCAACATGGCACGAAAGAATCGGATTTCAATACCCGCATCGGTTATCTACTTAGTATCACTCATTACGTTTAGTGGTGCGATAAATAAGGGTTTTGCCCGTACAGTTCATAATCCAGTCAGCAATACTTCACAAGCCGTGGAACAAATTCTTCTGAACAGTTATAGCTTTGCTGCGAAAGAACGAAGTAGTTTTTCTATGGGAGACCTAACGGAAAAAACCGAACGCGGACTCACCGTTATACATTTCAATACGGACAAAACCTTCGAGTACCGTACGTTCGATACCCATTCTAGCGAAGAGGCTGCGGCCGACCTGCTTGCCGTATTAAGACGTATGATGAAAAACAAGTCACTTTTCGCAGTACTGGCGCACGATTCGGCGGCCAAAAGCTTGACGGACCAAACCGGCACCCTTTTTAAAATGGGTCTTTTGAAATTGTCGACCTTAAAAAGTAGGCAGGCGTACATCATGCATAATTTCAAAGGTGCCATTTATGAGGCGGTCGATGACTTAACTGTTTCGGAGACCTTGTCCGTTCCTATAAACACTTCCGACGATAACATCTACTTCCCTAAAATCCAATATGAATTCGAGCCCAATAACAATCGCTACATTGCCCATGCCGGCGGGGAGGTGAACGGGATCAAATCAACGAACACCAAAAATGCACTAGATCAAAATTACGCCAAGGGATTCCGGCTTTTTGAATTGGATATTATCGAAACTTCCGACGGACATTGGGTCGCAGCGCACGACTGGAATATGTGGGCCAGGTTTACCGATTATGGGGGAACCCTGCCACCAAGTCATGGGGAATTCAGGAAACACAAAATCTACGGCGATTATTCAACGATGGATTTTGAAGCTATCAATTCCTGGTTTGCAGCGCACCCCGATGCTATTTTGGTAACGGACAAGGTAAACGACCCCCTCGCATTCGCGGAGGCCTTCGTTGATAAAAACAGGCTAATTATGGAGCTTTTTAGCCTTATGTCCGTTGAGGAAGCCTCAAAAAACGGAATTCAAACCATGATATCACAAGAGCCATTAATGGCCATCAAAGGTGACAAACTAAACTATTTGGCCGTTAATGATATTAAATATGTAGCGCTCTCAAGAAGGATAATTGCTAGCCAGACTAAGCTTTTACTTCAGTTGAGAGATCAAGGTATTAAAGTATATGTCTATAATGTCAATTTCGACGCAGGAAAGGATGAAAAATACGTTCAAGAGAACGAAATCGGATTGGTCTACGGTATGTATGCCGATAAATGGTTGTTCGATCCAGAGTCGGTAACTCCAGCTAAATAATTCTAAGCCTTTTTGGTCGCCCGAACCGATACTGATAATCTTTAAAACTTCACCTGATAGGTAAATCCCGCCGACACCGACCAAAAGAAATTACCGGAATCAAAGGCCAATTCCTGTCGTGTCACCCCCATATTTGCCCTATAAATATTCGGAATCCTTTTTCCCGTGAATTGATATTCCAGACTCAGCCTTTGCGACTCCACGAACAATAGGGTCTCGGCGAATAGCTCATCACCGGAAGTCAACTGTCGAAGTTCAGGGGAATAGCCCATACCGACATTAAGGCCCATAAAATTTTCCGCGTCCTTCAAATACTTACGTACCAAAAGATTTCCGGAAACCCGGGTCAGGTTGTCTGGCAAGGGCGTGATATAAGATCGCAGCGAAAAATAGTAGTTGCCCCGGTAATGACCCAAAGAATTGGTAATGACGGAAACATTTTTAGTCTCAAAATTGATGTAGCGCCCCCCTGCCGAAAATTCCATGGCTCCGGGCAGGTTGGCATATAGGTCTCCTCCAACTTTATGGTTGGGATAAATGGATGCTTTCGAAAAACCATAGTTCAAATAGGCATAAAAACGTTTTGAAAATTTGGGATAAAAATCCAGTTCATACTGCATCCCGCTAATCTTTCTTCGATTGTTATAGTTGATACGAGGAATGATACTGCCCGCCAAAGTCTGTCTTTTATATGAAACGCTCGAGGCGATTATAGGTTCGTAACGTTGGTCGAAAACCGTATATGCATTTCCGATGGCCAACCGATTGTTAAGCACATCTTTATCTACCGGGGTTGTTGGCACTATGGCTTCGATATCGGCCTGCTCGGGTTCTTTCTTTTTGAATTCAAATTCCGTAGTTTCATCGAACCAACCCGATTCAGGATACTCCATTTGTCCAATCTGTTGCAAAGCAATTTCTCGAAGCCGTTCAATTTCTTTATCGGTTTTTACATAGCCCAAGGCTTTGTTCGAAAGACCCAGGGCCGTAGCCCCATTCTTGGCATATAGTTCGTTTTTTATGGATGAAATCCAAGTGTCCCTGTTATTCTTTTCTTGGGAGGTAAGAATGTTCAAGGTTTCCCGGGCTTTGTCGTACTGTCCTTCCCAACTATAGGTACTGGCCAAAAGGCTTTGAGCTTCAAAATTATCAGGATGCCGGGCGACCACTTGTACCAACAAGTCTTTGGCCAGTGTATGATTACCATTAAGCGCTTGCTCGCGCGCTTTTTCGAATTCAGCCCCTTTAACGTCATTAAACGCGAGGTCTTGCGTGTTGCCTATAAAGTAGGATAACAACAAATATAAAATTAGATAGGTGTGTTTATGCCCCATTATGTATTTCAAAATCTCATCGCGTCTTTGGATGCCGTTCTAACGGAGCCCATAAAATTTAAGGTGTACCCTCTTTTGCGGGCCTCTCTTTTAGCCCGGGCGATCTTATCGACTATTTCGGCGACACCAGAACTGTTCTGTTCTACCAGTTCTATCAGTTCCAAGGCTTCTTTCGTTTTTCCGGCCCAAAAGTACACATCGAACAAAGCGGCATAGGAATCGATATAATTCGGATTCATTTTTATACAGGCCATTAATATGTCAATACTTTTATCATAATTACCACGCCAAACGTTTATCCGCCCCATCAATATTTTAGTATCTATGTGGCTGGGAGCGTTCGATAGATTATACCGACAAAGCAACAAGGCTTTATCGTATTCACCGTCGAAAGCTAGTTTACGGGCCGTGAAGTAGCCTTTATCGGAATCTTGCCCGTTGTATACACTATTGATCCACACGGTTTCACTGTCGGTAAACTGTTCTTTTCGAACTGCAAAAATGGCAAGGCTGTCCGGTATGATTTTGTCGTTCGCGGTTACATAGGCGTTCATCGATTTGAAGTTTTCCAACATCGCTTCCGCTTTTGAGCCGCCAAAGGAACTGCCCAGGTTCATGTTTTCATCGATAGTGAATACCGAGCCGTCCGAATACATTTTTTCTTCGCTTATAAACTCTTTTAGCTCGTTCTTGTTGCGCATTAACGGAATGTCTTTGATCGATCGAAACTCCGCTTGCGTATCCAAAGCACCACCCATCCAAGCGACTTTTTTGGGCATTTTTAGTTCGTACCTGCCCTGTAGCATTGCCAGCAAGGTCGGGGTGACATCAAAATGGGAGTTGACCGCACTCATCTTTTTGGTAGTTTTCAGAAGGGGACTGTATATGATCAACGGCACATGAAAACGGCTCAAGTTATTACGTTGCGGGATGGGTATCAGTCGATGGTCGCCCGTTACGATGAAAATCGTATTGTCGTAGTCCGGCTGCTTTTTATAAGCATCAAAAACGTATCTAAGGGCGTCATCCGTATATAGCAAAGTGGCAAAAACGTTATCGTTCTTTTCGATGACATTCTTGATTTTTCCCAGATGGTTTCCCTGAGATATAATTTGCCTTACCTTTTGCTCGTAAAAATCCTGTTGGGGAGGAATGAAAGGCTCGTGGGT